>CAXTOS010000128.1:0-6372 GCA_964245935.1 uncultured Novosphingobium sp. | reverse complement strand
CGATCATCTCGGCCCGGACCTCATCCGCCAACTGCCGCAATTCCGGCAACGACATCCCGCGCATGTCCGCAGGGCCGGCCACGCGGTCGAGCAGGGGGGTGGCCGGCGAGAGGGTCGCAGATATCGGAGGTGTCTGAACCTCCAGCGGCGTCAGGGTCGTTTCATCCATGACAAATGCCTTACACAGCGCGCCGCCGCCTGTCGATCAGCAGCGTCCCACGGCGCTGCCGATGATCCAGGACTGCGTTTTTTTGACTACAGACAGAGGGGAAATGCTTTGGCAGCTGCGAGCAACCTGAACTCCTTCTCGCTCGCGAGAGGGGCTGGTGGGCACTGCCCCGATAAAGTTGATGCGGGCAATCTGCTGGCGCAAGTGCCCACCCCGGACCCCTCCCGCAAGCGGGAGAGGAGGTAGGGAGGTGCCTATTTACTTACCAACCTCAGACATTCACTTCGCCAACCAGCCGTTTTCCAGTGCCAGCGCATCGTAGATGAAGGTGGTGGCAGGGTCGGGCAAGGCCGCCGCGTCCGGATCGGAGGCCGTGCCATCGGTGTGGCCGCAGCGCGTCAGCAGGTCGCGGATCAGCGCCAGATGGGCTGCTGACTTGTCATCGGCCTTTACCACCACCCACGGTGCGAACAGGCTGTGCGTACGGGCCAGCATGGCGTTGCGTGCGGCGGAGTATTGGCGCCACTTGCCAGTGGCTTTCTTGTCCATCGGGCTGATTTTCCACTGCTTGAGCGGGTCGGTTTCGCGGTCGCGAAGGCGGCGTTTCTGCTCGTCTTTCGTGATATCCAGGTAATATTTGATGATGGTCAGGCCGGACCGAACGAGCAATTGCTCGAACTCCACCACGCTTTCCATGAATTCCTCATATTCGGCGTCGCTGCAAAAGCCCATCACCCGTTCGACCCCGGCGCGATTGTACCAGCTGCGATTGAACAGCACGATTTCGCCAGCCACCGGCAATTGCGCGCACCAGCGCTGGAAATACCACGCCCTGCGGTCGCGCTCGCCGGGAACCCCCAGCGCGACGACGCGGGTGTCGCGCGGGCTCATATGTTCGGCGATACGCTTGATCGTGCCGTCCTTGCCCGCCGCATCGCGCCCTTCCAGGATGATCAGCAGCTTGCGCCCTTCGGCAATCACTTGCCGCTGCATCGCGGTCAGCTGGATCTGCAACGCCTTGAGCTGGGCACCGCCATGCTTGTCGTGGTCATGCGCCATTGTCGTCTCCGTGATGCCCGCCTGCCACCAGCGCGGCAGCGCCAGCAGTTTCGCCAGGGTCTTTGCCGATCCCTCGACCAGATCGTCGTGCACCGCGCCAGGGGGACCAAGCCGGCGCTCCAGTTCGGCTTGCAACTGCGCTGCCTGCGCCGCACCATAATCGGCGAACAGCGGCCCGGTTGCGGTGTGCTCGCTGAGATCATGCAGCTTTCCCAGCCGGTCCTGCAGCTTGCCAAGTGCATCGGCGTATTTGTCTGCGGCCGTGGTGTTGTCCGGTCCGGCCAGGCACGCGAAAAAATCGACCGCGTAGCGCAGCTTCTTGGCCTTGATCCGCAGCTCGTGAAGCTCGTGATCGGTCATTGCCTGGAGGTGGCGGCCGGCATGCTTGACCTTCCGGCGGTGCCGGTTCAGCACCCGCGCGGCGAATTCCGGCAGGGTTTCCGTCGCGGTATCGCCCGTATCTGCGGTTTCGATCCAGCCCGCGAATGTGAACAGCAGCTGTTGAAACGCCTCGCTGCGCAGTTGCGCCGCCGTCGACGCCAGGGCGGTGTCGCGCCGCGCGGCAAGTTCGGCGACCAGTTCGCCGCCGCCGTCCCGATCGGCGGCCCCTGCGCCAGTGCCGGTCTTTGCCAGCGATGCCAGCAGGACATGCAGTTCGCGCGCTTCGCCCATGGCGGCGGCGGCACGACCAAAGTCGTCGCGGAACCGCTTTGCCGCATCATTGTCGATGCTGCCGGCAAACAGGCTCAGGGCTGCACGCAGCCGCCGGATCGCAACCCGGCATTGATGCAATGCCTCGTCATCCTGGTGATCGACGAGCAGGCCGGCATTGGCCAGCAAATGGTCGAGGCAGCTCCAGCAGATGGTACGGAACGCTTCGGCTATGTTCATCGCCGGGGTGAGGACGACATCGCCGGCCCGCACCGCGCGCGGCGCCTTGCCATGCGCCAGCGCAAAAGCGCGCTGGCCCTTGGCCGCAACCGACCAGCACAGGTCCGGTCCCAGCGGCAGGGCCATGGCGAGTTGCAGCGCGTCCGTCAGTTCGCCTTCGATCAGCTCCAGCTCCAGCTCGCAGATGTTCGCGCTTCGCCCTGACGCGGCGATCGTCCCGCTGTCGAAGGCGACCTCGATCAGCGCGGCGCCGTGGCGGACATCGCGGGTGGTGCGCTGTACGGTGACCACGGCGAATGGCGCAGGCTCCCGGCCATCGATGATCTGCACCAGCGCCGCCGCCGCCTCGGGCGGGAAGCACGCCGGATCGGGTCGATCCCCGGTGGTGGGCGCGTTCCATTCCTGCCGCCGCACCGCCGCGCCGGGCTGGCCGGTATGCTTGCCCGGCCGGATTGCGTGTTTAAACGTCTGTTCGGGTTCGCCGTTGCCGCAGCGCAGCCGCAGGCTTGCCCCGGCGCGCCGCAGGTTGCCCTCGGGCGTGTCGAAATAGGTGGTCACCAGCCTGGCCGTATGCTCCTTGCCGGCCAGCAGCGGGTGGCGCTGCAAGGCCTCCAGCATGGCGGGGGTTGCCAGCAATTTGATCTCGGTTTCCACAGCTTTATCCTGCAATCCCCAAGCCGCGGCTCTCGATACTCAACAGAAATTTGCCGGGGTGCCGGGTTGGCGCTTGCCCGTTAGCGTTATTTCCCTGCGCCCTGCTGCTGGTCCTGCAGCTTTTCCGCCGCTTCCACCTGGGCTTGCGTTCTGGCCGCCTGGGCATCGATGGTGGCTGCGCGCTTTGCTCGTTCCTGGGCGACCATCTCGCTGAAGTGGGTGTCGGTCGCGCCCTTCTTCTCGGCATAGGCATTGGCGACGAAATTATGCATGCAGCCGGTCCAGCCGCCCGCGCCCACCGCCGAACAGCTTTGCGTACCGGCGGAACCGACCCGCTCGTAAGACGTCACCCGGTTGGTCCAGGCCTCGTTCTGCGGCGAAGGATGGTCGCGCAGCCCCTCCGGGATGCGATAGCGCTCGCTCTCCGGCTTGCGCGCGCAGACCGTGATCTCATCGCCCCGGGACAGCGGGCAGGAATCGCTGCCGTAGACGATCACCAGGTTCATGTTGTTGGCGCTGTCGGCAGAGGCCGCGCTATCCGCGGACTGCGCGGCGGCCGGCAGCGACAGCATGGCGGCACCGGCACTGGCGAGCATCGCGACGGCAAAATGGATCGAACGCGACATGAATGTGCTCCCAACTGCTATGGCTACCATATAGGCGGGCACCGCGCTGAATGTTAGGTGAAAGCCTGGCGCGCGGTTTCGTTCCGTTCAGATGCGTCTCGACAGGCCGATAGCCAGGCGGCAGCCCAGCCGGATCGCGCCGGACAGCAGCGGATAGGCCGGTGCCCGCTCCGCTCCGGCGGCCAGCGCGGTTTCGCGATGCTCGCGCTCATCCGCCAGGGCTGCGGTAATAAGCGCGGTCAACTCGGGGTCACCGGTGCCGATCTCGTCCAGTTGCTGCGAATAATGGTGGTCGATTTCGGTCTCGACAGCAGCGGTGCAGGCCATCGCCGCCTCGGGCGAGATCAGCGCGGTAGCGGCGCCCAGCGCAAAGCCGGCGATATGCCACAGCGGCTGCAACAGCGTCGGCCGCACGCCGCGCGCGCGCTGCAAGCGATCGAAATCACGGGCATGCGCGGCTTCCTGCGCGGCCATCGCCTCCAGCTTGCCGGAGTGCGCCGCGCGCGATCCCATGACCGCCAGTTGCCCGGCATAAATCCGCACCGCGCCGTATTCGCCCGCCTGGTCGACGCGGATCATGCTGCTGGTTTTTTTCGCAATGCTCATGCTGTGCGCCTCTTTGCGGCTTTGCCCGCAGCCACCAAAATCACCGCGGCGGCCAGGCCCGAAATCAGGAAATTGAACCCCGCGAGTGAAATCCCCGCCCACTTCCACTGCACTTCGTCGCAGCGCACCGCAGGCGAGTTCATGATTGCGGCCAGCGGGTCGCCGCCGCCGAACTTGACCAGGCTGGTGCAGGCGGTCACGCCCTGCCACCAGCCATATTCGATGCCGGCGTGGTAACCCGCGATCAGCGCCGAGGATGCGATCCCCAGACCCGCCAGCGCCACCAGCATCACACGCGGGCGCCCGCCGACCAGCAGCGCCGCAATGCCGAAACCCAGCGCAGCCATATGCCCGTACCGCTGCCACCAGCACATCTCGCAGGGGAACAGCCCGCCCCAGATCTGGAACGACCAGGCCCCGGCCAGCAACACCAGCGGCACGGCGATGGCCAGGGCCATGGCGGGCCGCAGCGCCGCGTCAGTCGGGTCGGCCATGCTGATCCTTCCCGGTCAGCGCCACGATGGCGGTGCCACTGGCGCGGCGCAGCGTTTGCACCGCGTACCACAGCTGGAAATCCTTGATGCCTTTGGCGGTCAGCTCGGCCGGGGTCAGCTTGAAACGGGGGTCGATCTGCTTGTCGGTTTCCAGCTTCTTGTCATCCAGCCCGGCCTCGTTGACGAGATGCCCGCGCAGGTCGGATTCGCGCAACGCGTCCAGGCTGCGTTTTTGTGCATCGGCATCGGTCAACTGCGGCACCTGGATGTCGGGGTCGATCCCGCCCTCCTGCACCGAGCGCCCGCTCGGGGTGTAATAGCGCGCCGTGGTCAGCTTGACGGCATGGGTCTTGTCCAACCGGATCATGCTCTGCACGCTACCCTTGCCAAAGCTGCGCAGGCCCATGACCAGCGCGCGGTGCTGGTCCTGCAACGCGCCGGCGACGATTTCGGAAGCCGAGGCCGATCCCGCATCGATCAGCACCACCAGGGGCAACCCCCGCGCGGCATCGCCAGGAAATACGGTTTCGGCCCGGTACACCTCGTTATCGGCGGCAACCCGCCCACGCTGCGACACGATCACGCCATGAGTCAGGAACAGATCGGACAGCCCGACCGCCTCATCCAGCGCCCCGCCGGGGTTTTCACGCAGATCGAGCACCAGCCCGGACAGCCGGCCGGCGGATTGCGCGCGCAGCTTCTGGATCGCCTCGAACGAATCCCTGGCGACATCATGCGAAAATTCGTTGACCGTGATCACGCCGATCGTGCCTTGCAGATCGGACGTGACCGGTTGCAGCGTGATCACCCCGCGCGTGATCGTGACATCGAACGGGTCGTCGCGGCCGGGCCGGTAGATCGACAGCCGCACGGTCGTGCCGGGCGCGCCGCGCATCTTGGCCACGGCATCGTCCAGTTCTCCGCCATAAATCAGCTTGCCATCGAGATGGGTGATGAAATCGCCCGCCTTGATCCCCGCCGCCGCCGCCGGGCTGCCGCGCATCGGCGAGATCACCTTGACCGCACCATTGTCCAGCGCCACGCTGAGCCCCAGCCCGGCATAGCTGCCGTCGATCATCGTATCGAGCCGCTCCAGACTGGCGCCCTCCAGATAATCGGAATGCGGATCGAGACTGGCCAGCATCCCGTCGATCGCGCCCTTGACCAGCTTGTCGTCGTCGGTCTTGTCGACGTAATCGGCCTTGATCAGCTGATACACCGTGAACAACCGGTCAAAGCCGGGCGCCACTTGCCCATCGACCGCCGCCAGCCCGGCCGTCGTCGCCGGCACTAACGCCACCAGGCTCACCAGCAGGCCGGCGCGCATGATAGCGGTGAGTTTCTTGGTCATTCGGGCTTCCCGTGGATTACAGGCGATATCGCCTTCGCCGAGGTAAACTATAGAGCAAATGCGATGAACGCCAGATGGCCTTGAGAAGGGAAGATGCAAGGGTTCGAAGGGGGCAGGTCCGGGCGCGGCCGAAAGCGCCGTCACCCCGCCCGATGATAAGGGTGCCCCGCCAGAATGCTCGTCGCCCGCCACAATTGTTCGGCCAGCATCGCGCGGACGAGCATGTGCGGCCAGGTCATGGCGCCGAAGCCCAGCAGCACATCGGCGGTGGCGCGGGTGGCGTCGCCGTGGCCGTCGGCGGCGCCGATCAGGAAGCGGGTTTCGCGGATGCCATCCTCGCGCCAGCGGCCGAGCAGCGCGGCAAAGGCTTCGGAGGACAGCTGCCGGCCGCGTTCGTCCAGCAATACGCTGCGGGACGGAGTTGGCGCGGGCGGCGGGGTGCCGCCGGTTTCGGGCAGTTCGGTCAGGGTGACGGGCCAGGCGATGCGGCGGATGTAGCGTTCGACCAGCTCGGCTTCGGGG
>CAXTOS010000127.1:0-6421 GCA_964245935.1 uncultured Novosphingobium sp. | reverse complement strand
TTTTGCGCTCTTGGGAATCCCAAAACGAGTCATCGCTTGAGGCCGCTGGTATCAGTCCTCGACCAGTGCGGCCAGTTCCAGCCAGCGCAGCTCGGCTGCATCCTTGTCGGCGCGAGCCTTGTCGATGGCGGCGGTCAGCGCGGCGAATTTCGTCGGGTTTCCGCTATATAGCCGGGGGTTTGCCAGCGCAGCCTCATCACGGGCAATGGCTGCATCGAGCGCCTCGATCTGCTGGGGCAGCACTTCGTAATCGCGCTGGTCCTTGTAACTCAGCCTGGCCTTGCGCGGTGGCGCGGGCATTGCCGGGCTCGCAGCCGATTTCATCGCAGCGGGGGAAACATTACGCGTCTGGCGCTGTTTCACCCAATCGGCATAGCCGCCCGCGACGATATCGACCTTGCCCGATCCATCCAGGCCCAGCGTCACCGTCACCGTGCGATCCAGAAAATCGCGGTCATGGCTGACGATCAGCACGGTGCCGTCATAGTCCGAAATGACTTCCTGCAGCAGATCCAGCGTTTCCAGATCGAGGTCGTTGGTCGGCTCATCCAGCACCAGCAGGTTGGAAAACCGCGCGAATTCCCGGGCCAGCAGCAGGCGTGAGCGTTCGCCGCCCGACAGCGTGCCGATGCGCGCATCGACCATTCCGGGATCGAACATGAAGTCCTTGAGATAGCCATGGATGTGCTTGCGCGACCCGCGCACGTCGATCCAGTCGCCGCCTTCGGCCAGCACCTCGCGCACGCGCTTTTCCGGGCTTATCAGGCTGCGTTGCTGGTCGATGCTGACCATCTGCAGCGAATTGGCCAGCGTCACGGTGCCCGTATCCGGTGCAAGCTCGCCGGTCAGCAGTTTCAACAAGGTGGTTTTGCCCGCACCATTGGCACCGACCAGCCCGATCCGGTCTTGGCGGGTGATGCGCAGGGAGAAATCCTTGATGATCGTGCGCCTGGCTTCGCCTTCTCCAAAGCTCTTGGTCACCTTGTCGGCAACGATCACCGCCCTGGTCTTGACGTCGTCGCTTGCCAGCGCGAGCTTGGCCGTGCCCGCCGGGGCCAGCATCGCGGCGCGCTGCTCGCGCATTTCGCCCAGTTTTTCGAGCCGGCCCTGGTTGCGCTTGCGCCGGGCGGTGACGCCGCGTTCCAGCCAGTGTTCCTCGATCTTCAGCTTGGCGTCCAGCTTGTCGGCGGCGCGCGCTTCTTCGGCATGGACCTGCTCGGTCCAGGCGTCATACCCGCCAAAGCCGATCTCCTTGCGGCGGATCGAGCCACGCTCGATCCACAGCGTGGCTTTCGTCAGCCGGGTCAGGAAGGTGCGGTCGTGGCTGATCGCGACAAAGGCGCCATTATAGCGCTGCAACCAGCTTTCCAACCATTCGATGGCGGCCAGATCGAGGTGGTTGGTCGGCTCGTCCAGCAGCAGCAGGTCGGGATCGGAGGCCAGCGCCCGCGCGAGGGCAGCGCGGCGACGCTCACCGCCGCTGGCGCTGGCGGCCGTGCGGCTCATGTCGATGCCGAGTTGATCGGCGATGGCTTCGACGGCGTGACGCCGGGGAGCATCCTGGCCATGCAGCGCAAAATCCAGCAGCGTATCATGGCCGGTGAAGAACGGATCCTGTTCCAGCGTGACGATGCGGGTGCCAGGCTGGACCGCGCGCGTGCCCCGATCTGCTTCAATGCCGTCGGCATCGACGGTACCGGCGATCAACCGCAGCAGCGTGGATTTGCCTGCGCCGTTGCGACCGATCAGCGCCAGCCGGTCGCGCGGAGCGATCGCCAGGTCGAGATCGCGAAACAGCCAGCCGGATCCCTGGATCAGGCCCAGCCCTTCCCACGAAAGTATCGGTGCAGCAGCCATCGCGGGCCTCTAGCCGGCAATGTTCCAGAATTACAACCCCCGTCGGAACGACCAGAAGAAGTCGGCACTTCCATATCCTATTCCCCGCCCGCTTGCGGGAGGGGCCAGGGGCGGGCACTTCTTCTTTTTCTGAAACTGCTTGGAGCAAGCAAAGTGCCCACCCCCACCCCCTCCCGCGAGCGGGCGGGGAGCTGGAAACATTCACACCTTGTTCAATCCATGGACGATAGGCAGTCTGGGACCATGAAAATCAGCCTCGTCCTTTTGTGCTTCGCGACGCTTATCCCTGCCGTGCCCGCACTGGCGGCGCCGGGCGATGCACAAGGCGAGGTACGCAAGGAATTGCATGCAGGCGCGGTGCGACCATTGCGCGAGATCGAGCGGCATGTGCTGCCGATGATGCGGGGGATGCAGTATCTGGGGCCGGAATATGATCCATCGGCGATGGCTTACCGGCTGAAATTCATTGGCGACGGGCGCGTGGTGTTTGTCGATGTAGATGCGCGCACCGGGCAGATCATCCGGGAGTCGCGCTGATGCCGTGGCTTCATTTGCTTGACCCGGCCGCTCCGGGCTTTCATCACAGCGAAATAACGCAGGGGATAGTCATGCGCATATTGATCGTCGAGGACGAGCCCACGCTGGGCCGTCAGCTGAAATCCACGCTCGAACAGAATGGCTATGCCGTCGATCTGTCGGTCGATGGCGAGGATGGCCATTTCATGGGCTCGACCGAGGATTACGACGCGGTGGTGCTCGATCTGGGCCTGCCCGAGATTGACGGGCTGACCGTGCTGGGGATGTGGCGCAAGGAACAGCGCAAGTTTCCGGTGCTGGTGCTGACCGCGCGCGATAGCTGGTCGGACAAGGTAGCCGGGCTCGATGCCGGCGCCGATGACTATCTGGCCAAGCCGTTCCAGACCGAAGAGCTGATCGCCCGGCTGCGCGCGCTGATCCGCCGTGCCTCGGGCAATTCGTCGTCCGAACTGATCGCCGGCGGGGTGCGGCTGGACACGCGTTCGGGCCGCGTGACGCTGGATGGCGAGCCGGTGAAGCTGACCGCGCAGGAATACAAGCTGTTGTCCTACCTGCTGCATCACAAGGGCAAGGTGGTCAGCCGGACCGAGCTGATCGAGCATATCTACGATCAGGATTTCGACCGCGATTCAAATACTATCGAAGTGTTTGTCACGCGGATTCGCAAGAAACTTGGCGCCGATGTCATCACCACCATCCGGGGACTGGGCTATAGTCTCGACGATCCGGTCGAAGCGGCGCGCGGCTGACGGAGTCAGTGGCGGCGCAGGTGACTCCGGCAGCCGCGAGCCCGGCACAGGGATTTCCCGCAGCGGCGTTGATTTCCGGCCAACCGGGCACATCTGCGTCAGCCCCTGTGGCCGCCTCGGCGCAGCACACCGGATCGCTGGCGCGGCGCATGATGCTGATCGCGGCGGTGTGGATAATCATCCTGCTGCTGGGCGGCGGGCTGGCGCTCGACCGCACTCTGACCAGCATGGTCACGCGAAATTTCGACGACCAGCTGGGCTATATCCTGACCGCCATGATCGATTCGGCGGAGATTGGCCCCGATGGCGAAGTGTTTTTCAACCGGCCGCTGGGTGACCAGCGCTTTTTCGAACCGAACAGTGGCCTGTACTGGCAGATCAGCGGCACCGGGCATGAGGATTATCCCTCACGCTCGCTGTGGGATCGCAGCCTGAAGATAAAGCAGGATCACTTTGATTCGCAACCACATTTGTATGACAGCGCGCAATTTTCGGGCGAGCCGCTGCGGGTCATCGAGCGATCGATCATCCTGCCCCACAGCAAGACCGTGTGGTGGTTCGTCGTCGCAGAAAGCCGCACCGAGATGGATGCCCAGATCAGGCGCATCCGCTCCATCCTGATCTACAGCTTTCTGGTGCTCGGCATGGGCCTGCTGCTGATGGCCGCCTTGCAGAGCTGGTACGGGCTGGGCCCGTTGCGTCGCGTGCGCCAGGCGATCAAGCGTTTGCGCGCCACCGGGGCCAACCGCGTGATCGAACCCTTGCCGCTGGAAGTGCAGCCACTGGTCGAGGAATTGAACGGGTTGCTGGCACATACCGAGCGCCAGGCAGAGGAAGCGCGCACCCATGCCGGCAATCTGGCGCATGCGCTGAAAACGCCGCTGACGGTGGTGATGAACGCGGCCACCGCGCAGGCGCCCGACTTGTCCGAGACGGTAATGCGCGAAGCGGCGGTGATGCGCCGGCAGGTAGACCATCATCTTGCCCGCGCGCGCGCTGTAGGGCGGCGGGCTGTCGGCCATTCGCACGCAGTGGTCTGGGACAGTGCCGAAGCGGTGCTGCGCGTGGTCACCCGGCTGTACGCCACGACCCGCTTCGACCTCGACGGCCGGCGCCCGGCTACGGTGCGGATCGAACGGCAGGATCTTGACGAGGTGCTGGGCAATCTGATCGAAAATGCCGCCAAATACGGGGGCGGCAGCGTCTTCGTGACGGTGGATCCGGTGCCTGGCAATCCGGGCTGCTGCGAGATCTGGGTGGAAGACGACGGCCTTGGCATTCCGGCGCAGGCGCGCGAGGAAATCTTTACCCGGGGCGCGCGCCTCGATACCGACAAGCCCGGCACCGGGCTGGGGCTGGCGATCGTCCGTGATGTGGTCGAAATCTACGGCGGCACGGTGGAGCTGGCGGAAAGCGATGACCTGGGCGGTTTGCTGGTCAAGGTGCGGCTGCCCCGCGCCGAAGGATGACGGCAGCGGTTGGCGGCGCGATCAGGACACCCGTGGTGCGCTCGAACCTTGCTCGGCAATCGCCAGTTTTATCGATGCGGCCACTTCTTCCAGTTCATCGCGCAGCGCGGAGCGCGATTCCGGAAGCTCGAAATACAGCTCCCAGGCCAGATCGTTCAAGCAGGCGCGCAGCAGGGCGT
Source organism: uncultured Novosphingobium sp. (assembly GCA_964245935.1). Classification (GTDB taxonomy): domain Bacteria; phylum Pseudomonadota; class Alphaproteobacteria; order Sphingomonadales; family Sphingomonadaceae; genus Novosphingobium. The sequence goes on along the minus strand of CAXTOS010000127.1, from coordinate 1,630 downwards.
CGCGCAGGGATGGTGTGCTGGCAAGCCCGCGAACCTGCTTCGAGAATTGCTTCGACATGGCTGTAACCTGCCGATCAAGTTCCGATCCCAGTTCGTTTGCCATCCGGCACAATCCTTCGCGATGGACCAGCTTGTCTTGCCAGTGCGCCAGGATGCCGATTCATCAGGCGCCGGAAATGCTCGATCGCCGCACCGGCTTAACCAAGGCGACCCTTCGCCGTCTGGTAACAGACCTGTCACAGGAACCAAGCGACAAGTTGTCGGAACTTTCAGGTAATTGAACGAAAAGACATGGCACGAGCCTACAAGCAACCATCAGAAATTAGATTAGCTTTATGGTCTTAAGCCATTGTTTGTTAGGCTAGGTAAAGACATCGTCGGCACCGTAGCTGTCATCCCCGGGCATTGGCCTGCTCGTGATGCCGGATCACTTCCTGGATGATGAAGCGCAGGAATTTTTCGCCAAAATCGGGATCGAGCTGGGCGTCCGCGGCCAGATTGCGCAGACGCGTGATCTGGCGCTCCTCTCGCGCGGGGTCGGAAGCAGGCAGGGCATGCGTCGCCTTATAGGCGCCCACCGCCTTGGTAATGCGAAACCGTTCGGCGAGCATGTGAATCAGCGCGGCGTCGATATTGTCGATGCTGGCGCGATAGCTGGCCAAAATGGTGTCGGTCGTCGGGCCCGGCGCAGGGGATGACGCAGTCGCGGATGATTTGTCGTCCATAACGGAGCCGCTAGCACGTCGCGGCATCCAATTCCAAGCTTGCCTTCACCCTGGCGCGCGGGCAATGCGCGGCCCATGACTGCCCGGATTATCCCGTTGAGCCCGAAATCGCTGCAACCGTCGCTGGCGCCGATCCTGGCGCTGACCGCAGCGGACATGAATGCCGTCAATGCGGTGATCCTGGAGCGGATGCAGAGCGAAATCCCGCTCATTCCCGCACTCGCCGGGCATCTGATCGCCGGGGGCGGCAAGCGGATGCGGCCGATGCTGACGCTGGCCGGCGCAGCACTGTGCGATTACCAGGGCACGCGCCATCACAAGCTGGCTGCCGCAGTGGAATTCATCCATACCGCCACGCTGCTGCATGATGATGTGGTCGATGGTTCCGATCTGCGGCGGGGCAACACGACCGCCAATATCGTCTTCGGCAACCCGGCAACGGTGCTGGTCGGCGATTTCCTGTTCAGCCGCGCATTCGAACTGATGGTCGAGGATGGCAGCCTTAAAGTGCTGAAAATCCTGTCGCATGCCTCGGCGGTGATTGCCGAGGGCGAGGTCGATCAGCTCACCGCGCAGCGCCACGTCGATACCAGCGAAGAACGCTATCTCTCGATCATCGGCGCCAAGACCGCCGTGCTGTTTGCCGCCGCCTGCCAGATCGGGGCGGTCGTTTCGGAGCGCGGCAACGCCGCGGAACGGGCGCTGGAGAACTACGGCCGCAATCTCGGCATCGCGTTCCAGCTGGTGGACGATGCCATCGATTATGATTCGCAAAGCACCGAAATGGGCAAGGGCCAGGGCGACGATTTCCGCGACGGCAAGATGACGCTGCCGGTGATCCTGGCCTATGCGCGCGGCAGCGAGCCCGAGAAGAAGTTCTGGCGCGACGCCATGGAGGGCCGCCG
>CAXTOS010000126.1:0-6458 GCA_964245935.1 uncultured Novosphingobium sp. | reverse complement strand
TGGACCTGGTGCTGAACCGGCCCGACCTGGGCAATCGCCCGATCCGGCTGGACGACCAGGAAATCGAAGATACCGACGCGCTGGCCAAGCGGATTTGTCGTTCGGGCGTAACCATGGCGCTGCCGACCGACGCCTTTTATCGCGACGTGATGCATTGGTACGGCTGGCCAGCGATGGGCAATGCCGATAGGCGGCTGGCAGAGGAGACTACGTCTTTTCAGGACGGAGGGTGTAAAATCATCCGGTTGAAGTAGATCAGGTTTCCTGGGGCCAAGGCCCCATACCCCATCGCCGTCAGCATGGTGTGCGCTTCAAGCGGGATACGATTTTCAGCGCCCCAGGCTTGTAGTGGGGGAAATTCTCGTTTGGCCTGTCTTGGCATATGCCCGAATGAGGGAAATAGGTGGAGTCCGGATCGCCGGCTTTCTCAAGGGATCGCTGGTCAAGCGGCACCCCTTCATAACACAGATATCGGCTGTTCCCCCCAAGGAGACATAAAATGCAGAATTTGTTGGGGAAGGTTGCTCTTGTGATCGGCGGGACGCGAGGAATTGGTGCGGCCGTAAGCCGAAGAATGGCAGCGGACGGCGCGTCAGTCGCAATTATTTATTTAAGCCGTTCCGACGAAGCGGAGAGTTTTGGATGCGCATTGCGTAGAGAGGGGGCAAACGTTTTCGTAGTCCAAGCCGATGTCAGCGATCCAAGCGCCCTAACCGACGCAATCGATAAGGTAGCTTTGCATTTCGGTCGTTTGGATGTGTTGGTGAACGTTGCCGGGATGGCAATTGTTGGCCCGCTTGATGCGTATGCGGACGAGGCCTTCGACCGCATTTTCGCGATCAACGTGAGAGCACCCTTCCTCGCGGCAAGAAAAGCGGCACCCCTGATGGAAGAGGGCGGGCGCATCATCACGATTGGTAGCATCGTCGCAGACCGGATGCCCAGCGATGGAGGAACGCTCTATGCGGCAAGCAAGGCAGCGCTCGGAGGTATGACACGCGGCTTGGCCCGTGATTTAGGCGAACGGGGCATCACAGCCAACCTTGTGCAGCCGGGCCCGATCGACACCGAGCGGAACCCGGCGGATGGTGCCAATGCTGCCGCAAATCGGGCCCCGCTCGCCATTCTCCGACACGGCACGCCCGATGAAGTCGCTAGCCTGGTTGCTTATCTAGCGTCTCCCGAAGCAAGCTTTGTCACCGGGGCTACATACAATATCGACGGCGGCTGGAGCGCCTGAGTCAAAGGCAGGTTTCAAACTCATTTTTGCAATCTGAACGGCCATATTGAGAGTCGCGAAGCGAAGCCCTTCGCTTCTATTCCAGAATTGCTTCCGCCATAGCCTCCCAACTATATGCCCCCGCTGCATATTCAGCCATTGCAACGCGCGCTTCGGCAACCAGGGGCGCGGCATCGATGGCCTCGGCGCAGCGCCGGGCGGAACCCTCGGGGTCGCCCAGATCGATCGGCACCCCCTGCAACCATGGGGCGGCGGTGGGGTCGGCGCGGTGGCTGGGTTGGCCGCAGATCACCGGGAGGCCGCAGGCCATGGCTTCCTGGATGACCAGCGGATAGCCTTCGCCGACGCTGGGGAGCAGCAGCAGCGCGGAGCTGCGGTAGAGGCCGGCCAGCGCCAGCGGCGCCTGCGGGCCAAGGTCGCGGACATTGGCGAGCCCCCAGCTTGACGGGGCGATCGGGCCGCTGCCGACAAGATCGATATGCAGGTCCGGGCGTTGGGTGGCCAGCGCGCGGATGATGGCCAGGCCCTTTTTCTCGACGTAGCGCCCGGCGAACAGGATCGGGCCCCCGGCCGGCGGGGAGAGTGCGGGATAGAACAGCGACCCATCCACGCCGTTGAACACCAGCCGGTAGTCGCGCCGCGCGGGCTGGCCCAGCAATTCTTGCCGCACGGTGTCGCTGATGAACACCAGGCGGTCGGCGGTGCGCAGCATCGGGCGGGTGACCAGCAGATTGGCCAGCGCCATCACCCCGCGCAGCACCGGCGAAGAAAAGGCGATGCCGGCGATATGCTGGATCAGCACCACTTTCCGGCGCCTGAGCCGCGCGGCGAGCATCGCGGCGATGGAGGTGACGTAGAGCGAATCATGGACGATCACCACATCGCTGCGCCCCACTTCGCGCAGCAATGTCCGCAAGCCGCGCCAGCCGGGGATCGGCATGGGCAGGCCGGTCAGCGCCTCGGTCGGGTTGATACAGCGCAACGGCAGCGCATCGATGGCGCCGCCGGGCAAGGCGTCGGCATCGCTCGCTGCCCACACCGCTTCGTGGCCCATCGCGGCGAACTGGCGGCAGAGGTGGCCGGCGACGCGCTCGATCCCGCCGCCGTGCGCTTCGTAGAAATGGCTGACGGTCAGGATGCGCATCGACAGCGCAGGCTACACCGGATCGAAGCGCATGGTCACTTCCAGCCGGTTGGGAAAGACCAGCGCATAAGGACCGGCACGATAGCGCGGCGGCCGGGCGCGCGCGGCGATGCGGTAACCGGCGGCATCGGCCAGCGCCTGCCACTCGGCCGCAGACAGATAGCGCGCCCACAGCATCCCGCCGAAGGGTATGTTGCCGATCGCATCGAGCGCGGTCAGCCGCCAGTGATCGATCATGCCCCTTCGTTCATGGTCCTTGATATACAGTGGCCCGGCGACCGTACGGCGGACTTCGCGCAGCAGCCCGGCCCGCGCCGCCACCGGTACATGGTGCAGCACATTGTTGAGCGTGGCGGCGTCGAAGTGGCCGTCGGCAAAGGGAATATGCCGGCCGTCATAGCGCGCCGTCCGCACGCTGAGCGTCGGGCAGAAGCGGTCGACCAGATCGATCGCCTGCACCTCGTCGACCGGGAACAGCCGCGCCATCGCCTCGGCAATCACCCCGGTACCGCCGCCGACATCGAGCAGCCGGTGGTGGCGCCCTTGCCACACTTCACGCAGCGACGAGAGCATGCGGGCCTGGTAATGCGGCACCTTGCCACGGTACATCGCCAGATGCGCGGCCAGGATCGCCTGCAACTCCTGCGCGTCCACCGCCGTGCTGTCCGCATTCACCGTCATAGTCCCTGATTGACCCCGACTCCCCGGCCGGCGATGGCCCAGCGGCTGAGCGCAAAATTGAACGCCAGCATGCAGCCGGAGGCCAGCGGCGCCGCCCAGATCATCGGCAGGCCGAGCGGGACATGCCATACCCAGGTGGTCCCGAAAGCGAGCGGAACATTGGCCGACATCGCCAGCGCATACCGCAGGAACGCGCGCATTCCCATCTGGCGGCGGAACGTCAACCGGCTGTGCAGCGCATAGCCGGTCAGCGCCACCAGCGCGAACGACAACAGCACCCCGGCGATCAGCGGCGCCCCCGCGCGATCCGCCGCGATCAGCGTCGCGTTATGCAGCAGCAGGCACAGCCCCGCGACCGCGCCATAGATCATCGTGGTGCGCCCGATCACGCGACTGCCTTGCGCGCGCGCACCAGATAGACGCTCGCATTGTCCATCCGCATCGGGGCAGGCGTGATCCGGTCTTCCACCCAGGCGCGGATGTTCATCACGGCGGCCAGCCCGCCGGCCAGCGGCACGCCGAGCAGCGGCAGCTTGCGCAGCATGAACGCAAACCCGGTCAGGCGGATCAGCGTGGTGGTAGCCAGCGGCCCGGCAATCGCCAGGCATTCCTCGACTGCCAGGCCATTGGTCGCCAGGTCCAGCGCCAGCCCGGTGCGCGTCCAGCGGCGATGGTCCTCGGGATGCGGATGATAGAGCCAGTTGCCATGGGTGGAGAGCAGCAGGGTGCCGTCATCGCGCAGCAGCCGGCGGATTTCGGCGCAATAGCCGGCGAGATCGGACACGTGTTCCAGCACTTGCACCGACAGCACTGCCCCGGCGCAGCCATCGGCCAAGGGCACGCGGCCATCCGCGCCGATCTGCAAATCGCCCGCATCATCGATGTCGGCGCCGCGATAATCAAAGCCCAGCGCGCGCATCGCCGGGGCATAAGGCATGGCGCCGCAACCGAAATCGACCATCATCGCGCCCGGCGCAACATGCGCCGCCGCCTGATCGCGCAGCAGCCGCGCCAGCGGGCGCAGCACCAGCCAGTCGGTATCCCACAGGCGCGGCGCGCTGCGGCTGGCCCTCATGGCTGCGCATGGGGCGCAAACGCCGCATCATGCCCGGCGATGATCGACAACAGAAAGCCGCCCAGCGCCGTCTGCACCCCCACCGCCCCCAGCGCGCTGGCCACGATCAGCGGCAGCACCGAGGGCAGCGCGACGAAGCCTCCGGCGCTCCAGCGGATACCGATCAGGCCCAGGGTGACCGCCGCGATTGCGATCAGCACCAGCCCGATCGCCAGCGCATATTCCAGCGTCAGCAGATGGCTCCAGCGGGCGATCGCCGGCCGCAACTGGCGATAGCCGCTGCGCACGCCATAAAAATGCGTCGCCACCGCCATGATCGCGGCGAAATGCCCGACCGACAGCAGGAATCCGGCCAGGATTTGCCAGCTGGTGCCAAATGGCGTCTGCCCGTGCAGCCAGTTCAACTCGAACAGCCCGGCCACGCCGAAAATCACGGCCGCAGCCAGCATCGCCAGCAGCGCCGGCACGCCGAACACCCAGGTCGGGCTGAGCATCAACAGATAGCGCAAATGCCGCCACCCATCGCGCCACGGGCGCAAATGCGGCGCGCGATCGCGCAGGTCGGGCGACAGGGTCGCCGGCACCTGATCGATCCGCATTTCCCGCAGGCTGGCCTTGATCACCATCTCGCTGGCGAATTCCATCCCCGACGACGTCAGGCCGCAGTCGATGAACGCCTGCTTGCGGATCGCCCTGAGCCCGCAATGGGCATCGTCGATGCCCGAACGGAACAACAGGTTGAGCATGCCGGTCAGCGCCGGGTTGCCCAGATAGCGGTTTTTCCAGGGCATGGCGCCCGCCGCGATGCCGCCCATGAAGCGCGATCCGATGCACAGGTCGGCGCCGTCGATCAGCCGGCCGATCATCGCCACGCCATCACGGAAATCGTAGCTGCCATCGGCATCGCCCATCAGCAGATAGCGCCCCGCCGCCGCCTGGCAGCCACCGATCAGCGCCGCGCCATAGCCGCGCCGCGCCACCGGCGCGACCCGCGCGCCCAGGCTTTCGCTCAAGCCCTGGCTGCCGTCGGTCGAGCCGTTATCGGCAATCACCACTTCGCCGGTCAGGCCATAGCGGTCCGCGATCAGCGCCAGCGCTGCGGCGGCATTGGCGATGCAATGCGGCAGGCTGTCGATTTCGTCGAGGCAGGGCATGATCACCGAGACATCGGGCTTCAATTGCCCGATGATCGCGTATTGTGCGCTCAACGCATGTCCCGTCCTGTCCATGACCCCCTATCCTTTAGGATGCCACCGGAAACAAGTGCTGGTTATCGGTGATTTTCAAGCGCCTGCACTTCTTCCCGAGGCCGGGCGGGACGGGACGCGCAACTAAAAGCCCGGTCAGCGCTCATTGGCTTTACCGCTCACGTATTCACGCATAGCGCGCCGGGCAGATCGGCGCGCAGCCATTCCAGCATGGCCTCGCGCATGGCGCTGCGCAATTGCGCCAGCGCGCCCGGTTCGGCCGCGCTCATCAGCAGTTTCAGTTCGATCGAGCCGACCCGCGCCTCCGCGACGATCAAGGTACAGGTGCGCCCATCCCAGCTGTCCTGCGTCGCCAGCAGGCTTTTATACTGCTCGCGAATTGGGCCGATGGCGAAACCGGGCCGGATCGGCAGCACTACGATGCCGGTGATCCCGCCGACCCGGGTCCAGTTCTGGAAACTGGTATCGAGGAACTTGATGGTCGGCACGATGAAGCGCCGCTCGTCCACGGTGCGGATCACGACATAGCTCAGGCGAATGTCCTCGACCCGGCCGCTTTCGCCGTCGATGACCACGAAATCGCCGATCCGCACCGGCTCGGTCAGCGCGATCTGCATGCCTGCGATCAATGATTTGAGCGCGGGCTGGGCCGCCGCGCCGACCGCCAGGCCGATGATCCCCGCCGACGCGATCAGCGTTGCGCCAACCTGCCGCACTCCGGGGACTTCCAGCATCATCAGCGCGACGGTGATGACCACGATGATGAAACCCAGCGTGCGCGACAACAACGCGATACGCGTGCGGCGGCTGCGTGCGATCAGCTCGTCATCGACGTGTTCGGCGCGCAGGGCGAGCACCTCGGCGAAGGTCTTGACCATCGCGTACACCACCCAGCCCAGCATGGCCGGAATGACGAAGCGCGAAAAATTGTCCCACACCCGCGACAGCAGCGCGTCCGAATCCTGCGCGATCGACACCGCGACGGCGACGAATGCCCACCGCAACGGCTGGTTGAGCCGCCGCACCACCGCCCCGTCGGTTTGGGAAGCAGACGATTGGGCAAAGCGCCGCAGCACCCAGAACAACAGGTAATGCGCCACCAGCGCCGCG
>CAXTOS010000125.1:0-6546 GCA_964245935.1 uncultured Novosphingobium sp. | reverse complement strand
TCGTCAGTCTCGCATCAGCATTGCTCTGGATACCCTTTGTCCACGAAACCTAGTAGCGCGAGTCATCCGCACTGACGGGTAGAGTCGTTTCAGTTTGACGCGGGCGTCGGCGGTTTTGAAGCGCCAGCATGGCGGACATCGCCCCGGGAAATCAACGAAAACTTCGCCGTGGTGGCGAAGAAGTTCTTCCGCTATTTGCGGCTCGACCGCGAGGGCAAGTCACAAAGCGGATGACGCTATTCCTCGGCGGCCGGCCCCAGCATGCCGTCTTCGCCATCATCATTGCGTTCGCCGCGATAGGCATCCATGTCGATGCGGCCCGAAGTGACCATCTCGCGCATGTGATCGACCAGATCGGGCACGTCGTCCTCGATTTCACCCGAGCCGACCTTGGTGCTGTCCGATAGGCCGAATTCGCCGCCATCGGCGTGCAGTTCGGCATCGGCTAAAGTCTGCGCCTGCTCTGCCTCGTCTTCCTGGGAGCGATTGACCGTTTCCGGGGGCGGGTCGTCATGCACATCGGGCACGGGATCGTCGGTGGGGGTAATGACCGGCGGTACCACCTGGGGATTTTCGATTTCGGGTTTCGGGGGAACTGGCGTGTCGGCCATCGCGAAGTCTCCTGCCTGCGCCGCAATACGCGCGGCTCACGGCAACAGAAAGCGCCGGGGTGCAATCAGTTCCACATGTCCTGGTGACGGCTACAGCCTTGTTGCTCGACCTCACGCCGGCGCACGGGCTGCTCAATTTTCGCAAGGTTGGGAGCCCGCGCCCGGGTTCGGCGTTCTTCCGGTATTGCAATCGCGGAGCAGGAAACGGGGCAATGGCGGAGAGCGACTTCAACTTCAGGACTACGGATATCGACGGCGCCAGCGCGTTCGTTTTGTCGCTTCGCGATGAACTGGCATCGGGCCTGCCGGTTTCGCGGGGCAAATTTCGCCTTGGCGATCTGGGTGGCGAGGTGGTCCAGGGCCGGGACTCGCTGTGGGCGGTCGTGCGACGGCCGCGGCGCGGCGGATTGGCGTTGCGACTGGCCTTCGCGCCGGGCGGTTTCAAGACGGTCAGGCGCATGCGGCGACATGCGGGTGAGGCGGTGCGGCTGACTGCCCAGAGCGCGCTCGGGCGGCATGCCATTGTCGTGAAGACCGATGGGCTGGATTTGCAGCGCCTATGTTTTATCGTCGATCTGACCCCTTCTGCGCCGCTGCTCACCCCCTTTGTGCCGCGCGATGTGTATCCGCTCGACGCGGGTGACGATCCCACCGGCAGCGTGGGCACCGTTGAAGCGGCCCAGCGGGGCTTGAACAGCGGACTGCTCTATTTTCATCTCGACGAGCCCGAATTCGGCAGCGTGCTGTATGTGCAGGATCTTACCGCGCTCAACCCTTATTATCGGCATACCCGGACCAAGCCGGATGGGGCAGTCGGGGGGCATTGGCCGGAACTTGGCTATTTGCCGCCCACACCCCCGCAAAGCGGCACCCCGCCGACCAGTCCGCTGCCCGCAGGCCTGAAGGTGACCATCTCTGCCGCCACCTTGATCATTCGCGATCACACACCGCCGGACGAACGCGATTCCGCACGGCGTTTCGTCCAGATGCTGGGCGCCGCCTACACCGCGCTGGATCTGCCGCCGGTTGAATATCATGACTGGGTGGGGCGGGCCGAGCGGACGCTGGCTGACCTGGCCAACTCGCCCAAGGCGACCATCCGCCATTACGGGCACCGTTATGCGCATCCCTATACCGCCGCCGAATATCCGGACAGCATGGTCCAGATGGCGCTGATCGCGCCGATGCATGATTATGCCCGCTGGAGCGGTTCGCCGATTGAATTGCAGGCTGAATTCGAGGCGGGTCTTCAGAAATTCTTCGACCCCAAGCTCAAGACGCTGCGCCGTTATCTGCCAAATGTCGGCAGCGACAAGGACGCCGACGCGGTCGATAGCTGGTATCTGTATCACCCGATGATGAACCTGGGCCGGCTGGCCATCGCCGGCAATGCCAAGGCACGCGACCTGTTCACCCGCTCGGTCGATTTCGGCGTCAAGGCGGCGCGGCACTTCAAGTATAAGTGGCCGATTCAGTACGACGTCACCGACTTCAGCGTGATTACGCAGGACGCTGGCGACGGGCGCGGCCAGACCGACGTGGGCGGCATGTATGCCTGGGTGATGTTACAGGCCTATGAACTGACCCGCGAGGAGCGCTTTCTCCACGAAGCGCAGGCGGCGATCGATGCGGCCGAGGGGATGCGCTTCAATTTGAATTACCAGGCCAACCTCACCGCTTGGGGCGCTGCGGCCTGCCTGCGGCTGTGGCGCATCACCAATATCGAGCGTTACCGCCTGCAAAGCTATGTCTATCTCGCCAGCTTTTTCCACAACACCGCGATCTGGGAATCCGAGATCGACCATGCCGCGGCCACGCGCAATTTCCTCGGCGTCACGTGTCTGCAGGATGCGCCCTACATGGCGGTCTACGAATGTTTCGACAGCTACGCCGCCTTTGAATGCTATCTGCGCGACAGTGGCCCCGAGCTGGAACCGGCCGCGCGGATGCTGATCTGCGAGTACTGCCGATATGCGCTCGACCGGGCATGGTACTTCTACCCCGATGCGCTGCCCGGGGACATGCTGGCCACGGATATCCGCAACGGGCACATCGACCGGTCGCTGTCCTTTCCGCTGGAGGATCTGTATGTCGATGGTCAGCCCGCCGGGCAGGTCGGGCAGGAAATCTATGGCGCGGGCGCGGCGCTGGTATTTGCCTCGCGCGCGTTTCACACGATCGACGATGCGCCGTTCCGGCTGTTTTGCGACCATTTCATCATGGCCAGCGAACGCACCAGCGACCGTGCCATCAGCATCAGTCTCGATGGCGGCGAAACCTGTGTGGCGATGCTGTCGGTGCTGCGCACGGGTCGTGCAAAAATTCCACCGATCGTACTCCAGACAACCGGGGGTGATGTCTTGCGTCCGCGCAAGCGGTTGTCCGATCGGCTGGATTTCCACGTTCCGGCCAGCGGGCGACTGGTCATGCGCTGGGAATCGTATGATGAAGGTTAATTCGATCAGCCCTGCTGCGTCCTCCAGGTCATTTCCCGCGTTCGCCGCCTGGGCTGCGTGCGTGCAAGTTCCAGGCGGCGTAATCGACAACGCGGAGCGCGCCGCCCGTCAGCTTCAGACCAGCGCCATGAGACTGGCGTTCCCCCCGGCAGCCGTGGTGTTTATTGAAATGGACTGCTCCTCGACCAGCCAATCCGCGCGGTAGCGGCCCTGGTCGTCGGCTTGCTGCACCAGCGCAATCGGCCCGTCGAGTGCGGCCAGCGCGGTCAGGATTGCGACATTCCCCTCGGCGCATGGCTCGATCAGCACAGCGGAAAAGGAAGCGCGCTGTGGCGTAGCGGAAATCCACTCGATCCGCCGGGCCAGCATCGGCGGCAGCGTTGAAAAGCCGGCCGGCCTGGGCACCAACCACCAGACCGTCGCCTGATTGCCGGCGGCCAGCGTGGCGGCCAGTTGCGCAACCAGCCCCTGCCAGGTGCAGGGGACCAGCAGCACGCGACCCCTGGGGTGCAGCGCATACAGATTGCGCTCGCCCACCGGGCCGGACAATTCGCCTTGATGGCCCAGCAGGCTGGCAGCGTGCGCCCGGCGCGCAACTTCTGCGCCATCGGCATCGCCTGCCGCCGCAAGCCAATCGGCAAAGGCAGCGCCCGCCGGATCGGGCTTGGCCGGCCCCGGCAGCGCGAGCACCGGCGCGGCTTGCATCAGTCGCCCCGCATACAGCGGTCCGCCCGCCTTGGGCCCGGTCCCGGACAAGCCGCGTCCGCCGAACGGCTGCACGCCGACGACCGCGCCGATCACGTTGCGATTGACATAGATGTTGCCCGCGCTTGCCCGCGTGGTGACATGGGCAATGGTCTCGTCCAGCCGCGTGTGCAGCCCGAACGTCAGGCCATAGCCGGTCGCGTTGATCGCCGCGATCGTCGCATCCAGCTGGTCGCGCGGGTAGCGCAGCACATGCAGCACCGGGCCGAACACTTCGCCGTCGATCTGCTCGATTGCGGCGATCTCGATGATGGTCGGTGGCACGAAATTGCCCTGACGGCATTCCTCGGGCAACTGGACCTGTTCGACCCTGCAACCCAGCCCGCGCATCCGCTCGATATGCGCGGTCAGGCCGGCTTGCGCGGCGGCGGTGATGACCGGGCCGATATCCGTCGCCAGTCGCTCGGGATTGCCCACGGCCAGTTCTCCCAGCGCCCCCTTGATCATTGCCAGCTGCCGGTCGGCGATGTCGTCCTGCAAGCACAGCACCCGCAGTGCCGAACAACGCTGGCCCGCGCTGTCGAACGCAGAGGCCACGACATCCGCGGTGACCTGCTCGGCCAGCGCCGAAGAGTCGACGATCATCGCGTTCTGGCCGCCGGTCTCGGCGATGAAGGGAATGGGCGCACCGTGCGGCGAAGCATGCCCGGCCAGTTCGGCCTGGATCAGCCGGGCAACCTTGGTCGAGCCGGTGAACAGCACTGCCGCCGTTTCAGGCCGCGCCACCAGCGCGCCGCCGATCGCGCCGTTACCGGGCAACAATTGCAGAACTTCGTCCGGGATCCCCGCTTCGTGCAGGATGCGCACGGCTTCCGCCGCGATCAGCGGGGTTTCCGCAGCGGGCTTGGCCAGCACCGTGTTGCCGGTCACCAGCGCGGCCGCGATCTGGCCGGTGAAAATCGCCAGCGGGAAATTCCACGGCGAGATGCAGACCACCGGGCCCAGCGGCGGCTGGGCGCTGGTTTGCGTGTCGCGCGCCTGGCCGGCGTAATAGCGCAGGAAGTCTATGCCCTCGCGCACCTCGCCGATCGCATTGGGCAGCGACTTGCCCGCCTCGCGCACGATCAGCCCCATCAGCACCGGCATGCGCGCCTGCAACGCGTCGCTCGCGCGTTCCAGGCAAGCGGCGCGCTCGCTCACCGGTGTCGCCACCCATCCGGCAAAGGCGGCGGCGGCGCGGGCCATGGCCGGCGCGATATCCGCTTCGCGTGCTTCGCTGACCAGGCCGACGTGATCCCGATGGTCTGCCGGGTTGGCCACGATGCGTGGCTGGTCGCCGGTCGCGCCGGTGGGGGCGGCGCGCCAGTCGATTGCCGCACTGGCCCCCAGCGCACCGGACAGCGCCGCCAGCGCGCTTTCATCCGACAAGTCGATCCCCGCCGAGTTGGGCCGCGCGCCGTATATGGCGCGGGGCAGGGCGGTCGCCGGATGCGGTGCGCCGGGCGGTTCGATCAGCCGCGCCGCATCGACCGGATCCTGCACCAGTTCCGCCACCGACACCCCGGCATCCCAGATGCGGTGGACAAAGGACGAATTGGCGCCGTTTTCCAGCAATCGGCGCACCAGATAGGCCAGCAGCGTCTCATGGCTGCCCACCGGCGCGTAAATCCGGCAAGGCCGGTTCAGTTTCCGCCGTCCGACGACTTCCTCGTAAAGCGGCTCGCCCATGCCGTGCAGGCACTGGAACTCGTAATCACCGATGGCGAAATCGGGTCCGGCCAGATGATGGATCGCGGCCAGGGTCTGCGCATTGTGGGTGGCGAATTGTGGAAACAGCACATCGCGCGCGGCCAGCATTTTCCGCGCGCAGGCGATGTAGGACACGTCGGTATGGACCTTGCGGGTATATACCGGGAAATCGGCCAGGCCGCCCTCTTGCGCGCGCTTGATCTCGCTGTCCCAATACGCGCCCTTGACCAGCCGGACCATGATCCGGCGGGCAGAACGTTGCGCCAGATCGACCAGCCAGTCGATCACGAAGGGGCACCGCTTGCCATAGGCCTGGACCACGAAACCCAGCCCGTTCCAGCCTGCCAGTGCGGGGTCGAGCGCCAGGCTTTCCAGCAGATCGAGCGACAGTTCCAGCCGGTCCGCTTCCTCGGCATCGATGTTGAAACCGATGTCACGGGCTTTGGCCTGCAAAGCCAATTGCCGCACGCCCGGCAATAGTTCGGCCATTACCCGGGCCGCCTGCGCCCGGCCATAGCGCGGATGCAGCGCCGACAGCTTGATCGAGATACCCGGCCCGCCGACCACGCCGCGCCCCGCCGAAGCCGTGCCGATCGCGGCGATCGCCTGTTCATAATCGGCGAAGTAGCGGGCTGCGTCTGCTGCCGTGGTCGCCGCTTCGCCCAGCATGTCGTAGCTGTAGCTGAAGCCCTGTTTTTCCAGTTTGCGCGAGTGGATCAGCGCTTCGTCGATGGTTTCGCCGGTTACGAACTGGTCGCCCATCAGCTCCATCGCCATGTCGACCCCGCGCCGGATTACCGGCTCGCCCGCCCGCGCCACCAATCGCGTCAATGCGGCACCCAGGGTATCCTCGCCATTGCTGCCGACCAGCTTGCCGGTCACCACCAGCCCCCAGGTGGCCGCGTTGACGAACAGCGAACGGCCCTGGCCCAGATGGGCCTGCCAATCGCCACCGGCGATCTTGTCGCGGATCAATGCGTCGCGGGTGGCATTGTCGGGGATGCGCAGCAGCGCCTCGGCCAGGC
>CAXTOS010000124.1:0-6951 GCA_964245935.1 uncultured Novosphingobium sp. | reverse complement strand
TGTTCGTAATAGGCGGAATTGTAGATCCCCGGCGTCAGCACCGCGACCACCGGGCGATCGGTCGTTCCGGTCGCGGGGGGCGCGCAGGCCGCCAGACTGCGGGCCAGCGCGCGCGGGTAATCCGAGACCGGCTGCACGCGCACCTTGTTGAACAGCTCGGGGAACATCGCCATCATCGTTTCGCGGTTCTCCAGCATGTAGGAGACCCCGCTGGGGGTGCGGGCATTGTCTTCCAGCACCATGAAATCGTCTGGCCCGGTGCGCACCAGATCCACGCCGACGATGTGGGTGTAAATCCCGCCCGGCGGGGTGAAACCGGCCATTTGCGGCAGGAATGCGTTGTTGTTGCGCAGCAGCCGCTCGGGCAGGATACCCGCGCGCACGATCTCGCGCTGATGATACAGATCATGCAGAAAGGCGTTGAGCGCGCGCACCCGCTGCTCGATACCCTGCGACAGCTTTGCCCATTCGTCGCGCGTGACGATGCGCGGAATCATGTCGAACGGGATCAGCCGCTCCTGCCCGGCATCGTCACCATAGACATTGAAGGTGATTCCGGTGCGGCGAAAACTGGTTTCCGCCTCTTTCCCCTGGCGCAGCAGCCAACCGCGATCCTGCTGGTCCAACCATTCATGATAGGCCCGATAAGCCGGGCGCACCCCGCCACTTTCATCGATCATTTCATCAAAACAGACGCGGGTCATTGGCGGCATCGGCAAACCCCTCATGGCCCGCGAACCTCCAACACAATTCTGACTTTGCCAAGCAATGTCGCTCCACGTGCGAAGTTATTTATCGCTCATGCTCAGTAGGGATGCGGCCAGTGCCAGCCTATTCCTTCTTCAGCGCACCCGGCTTGTGTGCGGCGCGTTTGCCTTCATCGGTCTCGACGATAAACTCGGGGTTGTCCGGCGACGCCGCGACATGGTGCGTTTTGATCCGGGTCGGCGCGGTGATCTTTTCGACCACCTTGCCATGCGCTTTGCCGCCGTGGCTTTTCCAGCTCACCGGATCACCCTTTTTTAACCCGCCTGCCACTATCCAGCTCCTGTTCCGACACCGAGGGGTAAAGCGCAGGTTGCGAAGCGGTTCCGTATTCCAGGAACCGGCACGCCTCACCATCGAGAAAAAACAGGATCACGCTGCGAATAAAATCGCGGCGTGATCGCCGTCACGCGCAGGCGGGGCGGGGCTGCCGTAATCCTCTCCTTGTCAGACACAACGCCTGAACCAACCAACCAGGAGAACACCAATGACCCCCAGCATCACCATCGCTCGCCCCGCCCTATTCACCGTCGCTGCCGGCCTGTTCGCCCTGACCGCCCCGGCTGTCGCCGCCCCGGTCGACGACGCGCTGCCGCAGGGTACCCTGAATATCGCAGGGACCGACTTCACCTCGGCAAAGGCGGTCGATCATCTCAAGGCCCGGGTTCGGCGCATGGCTTACCAGATCTGCGTGCCCGATGGCAGCAGCAGGCTGCCGATCCCCACCGACCAAAGCAAATGCGTGGATACGGCAATCAGCAACGGCCTGGCGCAAATCGCCGGCAAGCAGGAGCAGGCGTTGCGCGCGATCACGGTTACCGTCGCAGCGGCGCAGATCGACACCCATCCTGCCCGCTGAACCGCACCCCAGGGGGAATGCCGGACCAGCTGATCAGCCAGCTGCTCCGGCGCGGCCCTTTTGATTTGCTTCCCTGCGATACCCCGATATTCCGTTGGGCATGAATCCGCCAGGGACCATCCCGACATGAACCCTGTTCCGCCCAGGGCCAGCCTGCCTGCCATCATGACCGCTGCCCGGGCCGGCAGCGTGCGCCATGCCATGGCGCTGTTCGAAGGCGGTGGCTGGGCCGCCCGCATCGACGATCCCGCCGCATTGGCCACCAGGGCGCGGCTGCTCAAGGATCAGGCGCTGCGCGCCGCCGGCCCGGAGCGATTGCGCCTGCTGACAGCCGCCGCGCAAGCCTATGGGGCCGCCGACACGCTGCACCCGCAGCCTTACACGCGCGTCAACGAAGCCAGCATGCGCTTTCTGGCCGGGGAGCACGATCTTGCCTGCGCAATCGCGCGCGGTCTGCTCGACTGGATGGCGGACGCGACCGGGTTCAATGAAACCCCCTATTTCATCGCCGCGACGCGGGCCGAGGCGCTGATGCTGTGCGGCGATCATGCCGCAGCGGCCCAGGCCCTGCGCGACGCCTGCCGCGCCGATCCCGACGGCTGGTCGGACCGCGCCGCGACCTTGCGCCAGTTCGCCCTGATCCTGGCGGGAATGGGCCGGGATCAAGCGTGGCTCGACGAATTCCGGCCACCGTGCTCGCTCAATTTTGCCGGCCATCTCGGCGTGGCGCCCGCCCAAAGCGAAGGCCTGCGGGCGCAGATCGCGGACTGGATGGCCGCGCAGAATATCGGCTTCGGCTATGGCGCGCTGGCGGCAGGCGCGGATATCACCATCGCCGAGGCCCTGCTGGCACGCGGCGGTGAATTGCATGTGATCCTGCCCACCGGGGTGGAGACGTTCATCGCGCAGTCGGTCGCGCCCTATGACCCCGCCTGGCGCGGCCGCTTCGCGGCGTGCCTGGCCGCGGCCACCTCGGTGCAATGCGTCACCTCGCTCAGCGGTGCCTATGAACCGCTCGCCACGCAGCTCGCCGCGGATGTGGCGATGGGCGGGGCCGTACTCAACGCCCGCCGGCTGCAAGGCGCGGCTGGCCAGTTGCTGGTTATCGACGAAGGTGCAGGGCGGTTCGGGTCCGGTCTGGGTACGCGCCGGATCGGCGAGCGCTGGCGGGGGCGGCAACATAGCATGATCGCGCCGCGCGGCGCGCCGGTACTCGCCTCCGGACTGCGGCCGGAGCCGGAAGGGCGCTCCGACCGGCGGCTTGCCGCGATGCTGATGATCGCCTTCGACGGCCTTGACCAGTGCGACGAAACCGGCTTCGCCGAAGCGCTGGATACGATCATCGCACCCTTTCGCCGCGCCAGCGCGCTGCTGCCGGTGCAGCCCGACATGACCCTGCCGATGGGCAATGCCCGCCTGGTTGCCTTCGCCGATCCCGATGCCGCCTGGGCCTATGCCCAGGCGCTGCTGGCACTGCCCCCAGCGTCGCTACCGCTGCGCCTGGCCGGGCATTACGCCATCGCTCACTGGCTCGATGAGCCCCCGGCGCTGGTCGGGCGCGGCACCGCCGAACTGGCCCGCATTGCTGCTGCCGCGCTGCCCGGCGTATTGACGGCAAGCGGAACGCTGGCCGCAGCGCTGTTCGTGAACCTGTCCGATCGTATTGTCGCTGAACATGTCGGCGAAGTGGGCGATATCAGGCTTTTTGCGCTGGATGCGATCTAAAGCATGTTGCCGTCGATCTGAATAGCCAACTAAACCCGTCCGTCGAGCTTATCGAAGGGCTGCTTTCCCTCTATCGCTTGGCATAACGAATAGAAATGGATCCCGAACCAGGTCCGGCTTGACGCGATTACACGCTTGTCAAAAGATCAGTTCTTCCAGCCGATGCGGCGCCACCACCCGCAAGCGCTGCTCGTCACGCGAAATGATCCCTCGCTTCTCCAGCGAGTTGATCGCGCGCGACACGGTCTCGCGGGTGCTCTGCACCTGCAAGGCAAACTGGCTCAACACCGGTGCGGGGCGGATCACCATGTCTTCCCCGGCCTGCGCCTGGCGCAGCAATTCGGCATGAATCCGGCCCATGGCGGACAGCGTCGCGCCTTCCACCATCCGCCGGGTGATCCGCGACAGTCGCTCGACCAGCCGGCGCGACACCGCCAGCGCCACGCAATGGTAATTGGCCATGATTTCCAGGAAAACGACGTTGGCGAAAGTGGCCGCCGAACTGGCGATCACCGCCGAAATGTCGTGCCTGGGCGCTTCGGGTTCGAACAACCCGGTTTCGCCGAGCAGGTCGCCGCGCAGGTAATCCTCGATCGCGACCAGCCGGCCATCGAAGGCAAAGGCCATCATCCGCGCGTGCCCGTCCACCAGCAGGTGGACATGCTCGTGGCTGCGCTCACCCGCCACGATCACGGTACGGGCGGCATAGTCGCGCATGCGCGCCTTGCCCGCGATGGCGGCGGCGATCGCGGCGCTACAGGCAAAGGCTTCTCCCAGGACGGCTTGCGCATCGGCGGGGTGGGTTGCGGCCATGTGCCAGACCTAACATGGATCGCGGCGGCGTGCCATCCGGCGGCCAGTTGACCTTTTACCGGTCTGGGCGGTAACTTCACATCGATGCTCGATCCGCCCCATAATCTTGCACGAGCCGGGACGACGGGCGGGCCGGCGCGGTCCGCGCGTCCGGTCCTGTCGGTCGGCGCCACCGGACATCGCGCCGCGCGGCTCGAGGGTATCGGCCCTGCCACGCTCGAAGCCGCCGTCGCAGCCACGCTGGCGCGGATCGAACAGGCCGCCATTGCCGTCGCCGATGATGTCGAATTGCGCGCGATCACGGCCTTGGCCGATGGCGCGGACAGCATCGTGGCCGAGGCTGCAATGCAGCGCGGCTGGTCGCTGCTCAGCATATTACCGTTCGCCCGAGAGCATTATGCCGCCGATTTCACCTCATCGCAAAGCCTTGCCACTTACGACCGGCTGATCGCGGCGTCGCAGCGGGTGGTCGAGCCGGCCGGGCAACACGAAGACCCCGCCGTCGCCTACGAACGCGCCGGCCGCATCGTGCTGGCCCAGGCCGATATTCTGATCGCGATATGGGATGGCGACCCGCCCCGGGGGCGCGGCGGCACTGCGCAGATCGTAGCCGAAGCCGTGGCGCGGGGCATTGCCGTCATCCGGATCGATCCCTGCTCCTCATCGGCGCCGGCTCTGCTATGGGATGGGCTGACCGGGCACGATGCGGGCCGGCAGGATGTCGACACCGTGCCGCGCGCGGGGCTTGACGCGCTGCCCCGGTTGATCCGCGGGCTGTTGTTGGGCCGATGAATCGGGACATACCGACTTCCGGGGCCATGTCGTCCGTGATGCAGCGCAGCCGATACCGGTAAAACTTGCTCGAATGATGGAAGGACAATGGCCATGAACGGGGCAACGCCACCGAACCGGGGTCGCGATGACCAGGCACATGTCCGCATCGGTATCGGCGG
The DNA here is from genome assembly GCA_964245935.1 of uncultured Novosphingobium sp. Taxonomy (GTDB): domain Bacteria; phylum Pseudomonadota; class Alphaproteobacteria; order Sphingomonadales; family Sphingomonadaceae; genus Novosphingobium. The sequence goes on along the minus strand of CAXTOS010000124.1, from coordinate 1,836 downwards.
ATGGGTATACGAACCGTGGCGTGGCACCTTTTATCCCGACGGTCTGGCGCAAAAGCGCGAGCTGGAATTTGCCAGTCGCCGGCTAAACTCGATCGAGATCAACGGCACCTATTATGGCTCGCAAAAGCCGGAAACCTTTCGCAAATGGCACGACGAGACGCCTGCGGACTTCGTTTTCTCGCTTAAAGCACCACGATTTGCCACCAACCGCAAGGTTCTGGCGGATGCCGGCGGATCGATCGAGCGTTTCCTCACCGGTGGTCTGCTGGAACTGAAAGACAAGCTTGGCCCCATCAACTGGCAATTCATGGCGACGAAAAAATTCGAGTCCAGGGATTTCGAAGCCTTTCTGAACCTGCTGCCCGCGTCGCATGACGGGCGTGCGCTGCGCCATGCGGTCGAGGTGCGCCACGCCAGTTTCTGCAACGCGGAATTCACCGACATGTTGCGTGCGCGCGGCATTGCGGCGGTCATTTCCGGCGATGGCGAATATCCCCAGATCGCCGACCTGACCGCACCCTTCGTGTACGCGCGCATCCTGGGCACGGTCGAAACAGAACCGCTCGGCTACGATGACGCCGCGCTCGATCGCTGGGCCGCGCAGGCGCGGGCCTGGGCGCAGGGTGGCCGGCCGCACGGGCTGAAGACCATCGAGACCGCCATCCCGCCGGCCATGCCGCGCGATGTCTATCTTTATGTCATCAGCGGCCACAAGGCGCGCAATCCGCTGGCCGCAATGGCGCTGATCGCCCGAATGGCGTGACTCGCCCAGATGGCCCGAACCTTCAAATGGAACGTCGGGGCCAGACAGCGGTTGTGTGAGTCTGTCCCAGGAGACGACGATGGCCGCACGCCCCTATTGGAGAGGCCAGATCAGGCTGGCACTGGTCTCGATCCCCGTCGAAATCTATTCCGCCACCAAAAGCGGCGCGACCATCGCGTTCAACCAGATCCACGAACCCTCGGGCAAACGCATAAAATACGAAAAAACCGTGCCGGGCATCGGGCCGATCGATGTGAACGACATCGTCAAGGGCTATGAATACGCCAAGGGCGAATACGTCCTGCTCGATGAAACGGAGATCGAAGGCGTGCGGCTGGAAAGCAAGAAGACGCTCGAATTGACGCAATTCGTCGACAGCCACGAGATCGACATGATCTACTTCGAAAAACCCTATTACGTCGTGCCGGCCGACGATCTGGCCGAAGAAGCCTTCATCGTGCTGCGCGAGGCGCTGCGCCGGAACCACAAGATCGGCCTGGGGCAACTCGCCATGCGCGGCCGCGAATATGTCGTCAGCATCAAGGCCTGCGGCAGGGGCATGGTGATGGAGACGCTGCGCTACGCCGATGAGGTGCACAAGGCGGCCAGCTATTTCCGGGAAATCGGCGATGAAGAGCCCGACAGCGACCTGCTCGATTTGGCCACCACGCTGATCGACAAGAAAACTGCCAAGTTCGACGCCGGCGACTTCCACGATCGCTACGTGGATGCGCTCAAGGAGTTGATCGAACGCAAGAAACAGGGCAAGACGCTCAATATCGAGAGTGAAAGCGGCGGCGCCGATGCGCGTGGCAGCAATGTGGTGGACCTGATGGCCGCGCTGAAGAAATCGCTCGGCAGCGCGAGCGTCAGCGCCCCGGCTGCCGGCAAGTCGGCGGGCAAAAAACCGGAGGCCAAAAAGCCGGCGGCCCAGGCGGAAACCAAGAAGCCGGCGCGCAAGAAGGCATAGTTTTACGGCTGACCGATAAACAACCCGTGCATGTTGAGCTTGTCAAAGCATTAGAGTCTTTCCGACTTACGTCGAGTCGGTGCCAGCCCGCTCCCCCGCCCGG
>CAXTOS010000123.1:0-6975 GCA_964245935.1 uncultured Novosphingobium sp. | reverse complement strand
CCCGCCATCGCCGCCACCGGCACCGCCGCCCGCGCCGCCACCGGCACCGCCGCCTGCGCCACCGCCCGCGCCGCCACCGGCACCGCCGCCAGCGCCACCGCCCGCGCCGCCACCGGCACCGCCACCGGCGCCACCGGTGCCACCGCCGGCTCCACCTCCTGCGCCTCCGCCCGCGCCGCCACCGGCGCCACCGCCGGCACCACCTCCTGCGCCCCCGCCGGCACCACCTCCTGCGCCACCACCCGCACCACCTCCTGCGCCACCACCGGCTCCGCCACCTGCGCCCCCGCCTTCTTCGGTCGCGGGTGTCCCGCCAACGGTCGAGCCGGCTGACCCAGCGCCAACTGGTGCCGCGCCCGCCGGCGTGGATAGCAGCGTGGTATTACCCGGCGTGCCGATCAGACCGGTCAGCGTTCCGGCTCCGGTCAATATACTGGTGCTACCACCATTGCCGCCGGCCTTGTTCGCCAATGACGCCGGTGACGGCCAGGCTTCGGCAACCGACGCGCTGGCGGAAAACGTCGCCGGGCCGGTTCACGACATCCCGGCCAGCGCGCTGGCCGGGCTTGTCGATCCATCGACCCAGCTTGCCGGTGGCCTGGTCACGCAAGTGCCCGCGCCCACTGCACCGGAATCGATCAAGCGCCTGTCGAGCCTGGGCGACGACTACTCGAACTGGGGGAACGAGGGGCTGTGGTAAAGCATGACGAAAAAGACCGGGCACCGATTTTTTTCGCAAAATCAAGCGAAAGCAGGCGCTCTGAAGCAGGATGCGTTTCTGTGTTCCCGTCTGCCGCTCTGGTGACGAAGCTTCGCCGACTGTCCTGCGTGATGCTCGCCCTGGCCCTGCCAGCCAACGGTGCCCATGCGCAAGCAGCCGCCGGTATCGGGACTGGCGACCGCATGGTCCGGATTGTGCAGGCAGACACCGCCGGCGAAGCCTGCACCAGTGCAATTTCTGCGGGCATGCGGCGGGACGCCGACGTACCACCTCAGCTCACGCTGACCTGCAACAAAGACGCCACCGCCGTCGGCGCGGTGCGCCCGTCATCGTTGCCGCTGGCCATTCCGGCGTCGGGCGTGGCCCGCCGGACGGCGATCGCGGCGGCGGCGAGGCGCAGTCTGGCGGCGGCCGAGTTCGCGCGCCGCATGGATTGCCGCGCGGGCAAGTGGTTGCCGCTGGCCGACGGATCGGAGATCGAGATCGCGCTGTGCACGCTGCGCGAGGGCAACTGGCCGCAACTGGTGCTGACTTATGCCCAGGGGCGCGTGCTGTATCAGGCGGCGGGCCTGCCGGTGTTGCTGCCGGTCATGATGCGCGCGATTACCGCCGAACGCGGCAAGGCGATCGAGCCGGGCGCTGACTGGCGCGAGCCCGGCCGGCTGCCCAGCCTGCTCGGCGGTCCGATTGCCCCCAGCCTGGCGCGAGACTTTGCTGCCTCCGACACCGCCCTGCGGCAAGCGCGGCTGGCCAGCAGCCGCGCTGATTCCGCCGGCGCCGAGGCCGGCTATCGTTCGGCGCTGGAAATCCAGGCGCGGGTGTTTGGTGCCGATGCACCGGGGGCGGGCGAGGTGCTGATGTCGCTGGCGCTGGAGGTGAGCAATCAGCAACGCTTCGACGAGGCCGCGGCTCTGTTCCGTCAGGCCGATCCGATCATCGATCGCAGCGCCGGCGATTTCTACCGCGCCCGGCTGCTTGCCTACCGTGCGCTCGATGCCGCCAACCGGCAGCAATATGCCCAGGCGCTGCAATTCGCCCGCGCGGCCACCGCCCTGCGGCGGCGCTCGGTCAGCCCCGCCGACGATTTCTCCGACGACGCCGGGCGCCTGGCGGCCCAGGGGATCAGCCGTGCCGAATTGTTGCACAGCCTGATGATCGAGGCCCAGATGCTGCTGCGGCTGGACGATCTGGCCAGTGCCGAGGCGGCGGCGGGCGAGGCGCTGGACATCATCGTCCACACCGACGGTTTGCCGCCATGGTGGCGGCCCAATGTGCTGGCCTTCACGGCTGAGTTGAACGAGCGCGAAAATCGCCTGGCGGTGGCCGAGCGGCAGAATATGGATGCCTTGCGCTATCGCCAGCGTATTTTCGGCGAAACGGGCCCGACCGCGCTGTCCTGGCTGGCGCTGGGCCGGCTCTATGGCACGCAGGATGCACGCGCCGCGTCCCTGGCGGCGTACCATTCGGCGTTCGACATCCTCGACCGTGACCAGTCCAGCCGGGGATCGGTCAGCTTCGGCCTGATCGCGCCATTTTTCAAAGTCGCGACCGACCCCGCCGCCAGGCCCACGGCCGAGGTCGACGCGGAAATCTTTCGCGCGATCCAGCTGACCGGCGCCAGCGTGACCGACCAGACCATCGAGCGCTCGGCCAACCGGCTTGCCGCTGCCGATCCGGCTATCACCGATCTGCTGCGCGAGACCGAGGAAGCGCGCCGGCAAGTGGCTGCGCTGCGCATCGGCTATGCCGATGCCGTCGACCGGCCCGCGCAATTGCGCGATGCCAAACAGGAAGCGGCACTGGCGGCAGAGATCGTCGCGGGCGAGGCGGCGGTGGCCGACGGCAATCGCCGGCTACGGGCGAACTTTCCGGCGATCAGCGGCCTGCTGAGCCCCAGCGCGGTTTCGCTCAAGGCGTTCCGCGCGCAGCTGGCGCCGGACGAGGCGGTGGTCACCTTTGCGCTGGGGGCCAAAGGCAGCTGGGCGGTGCTGGTCACCCGCGATCGCATCGTCGCCCGGCCGCTGACCGTGACCGAGGCGAGTGTCGGCGAGGATGTGACGAGCCTGCGCCGGGCCTTCATACCCCGCCTGGGCAAGCTTTCGCCCTTCGACATGCAACTGGCGCATAGCCTGTACAGCGAATTGCTGGGACCACTCGAGGATCAGCTGGGCGGGATCGGCCGCATCGTCTTTGTCACCCATGGACCGCTCGCCAGCCTGCCCCTGTCGGTGCTGATAGCCAAGGGCGATACCAGGCAGCAGGGCGCCGACCTGCAAGGCCCCGATTGGCTGGTCCGCCATTTCGCCATCAGCCAGGTGCCGACGCTGGGCTCGTTCGTCGCCCTTCGCGAGGCCGGCGCGCGGCGGTCCGTCGCGCAAAGGCCAATCCTGGCTTTCGCGGCGCCCGCTTTTACCGGCCCGGCCGCCGATCCGCGCGTGAGTGGCGGCCTGATCGCCCTGGCCGATCAATGCCGCGAGGGGCAACCCATTGCGCCCGACCTGCTGCGGGCGCTGGCGCCCCTGCCGGAAACCGCAACCGAGACCGGCACAGTCGCCCGGCTGCTCGGCTCCGGGGAGGCGGTGCATATTGGCGCCGATGCGACCGAGGCGGTGCTGCGCCGGCAACCGCTCGATCAGTATCGGGTGCTCTATTTCGCCACTCACGGCCTGCTTCCCGGCGAATTGCGCTGCCAGGCCGAACCGGGGCTGGCCCTTTCGCCGCCCGCCACGACGGTGACCGGGCGCGCTGACGACGGCCTGCTGGAATCGTCGGAAATCGCCGCCTTCCGTCTCAATGCCGATCTCGTCGTGCTGTCCGCCTGTAACACGGCGGAGGGCGGCGGCCGGTTTGGCGGCGATGCCTTGTCCGGTCTGGCCGAAGCCTTTTTCTATGCCGGCGCGCGTGGATTGATCGCCAGCCATTGGGAAGTGCCGTCCAAGGCGACGGTCGCCCTGATGACCGGCCTGTTCGAACGGGCCGACGCCCAGGGTACCGCCGAGGCACTGCGCCAGTCGCAGTTGCGCCTGATCGGCCAGCCCGATACCGCGCATCCGTTTTACTGGGCCGCGTTTACCTTGATCGGCGACGGACTGACCAAAAACACCAGGGTGGCAGGGAGGTAACGATGCGGCGCGCGACAACTCTGGCCGGCGCGGTTTTGGCGCTGTCGATCAACTGGGGCACGGCGATCGCCGCGACCGTGGTCGTGGTCGATGCCCATGGCGTGCCGATGAAGCCGGGCCAGACGATCGACGATGCCAAGGTGCTCAACCTCGACACCGGCCAGAGCATGACCGTGATCACCGCGCGCGGCGACACGCTGAAACTGCGCGGACCCTATCATCAGCGGCCGATGGCCGGGGCCGGCGGCGGCGGCAGCCTGACCATCGCCCTGGCATCGCTGATCGTGCGCCGCGATGTGCGCGCCAGCGATGTCGGCGCGGTGCGCGGTGGTGGTGCGGTGAAGCTGCCCGAGCCATGGGTCATCGACGTGTCGCATCCCGGCACCCGCTGCGCGCGCGAGGCGAGCCCGATCGTGTTCTGGCGCGCCGCCGCCGACAAACCCGCCGAGCTGTCGATCGCGCCGCTCAATCGCGCCTGGCGGTTGAGCGCGCCGTGGGCGCGGGGTGCCGACCGGGTGCTCGCCCCCCGGGAACTGCCGGTGCCGGGGCGCGCCACTTACGTGATCGATATCGGTGACGGGCCGGTCGCCATAACCCTGCTGGTCATTCCGGTCGCGGTTTCGAACGACCAGATGCGCGCGGCCTGGATGTTCGAACAATCCTGCAATCTCCAGGCCGAGACGCTGGTCCAGACGCTTCCGGCCGGGCCTTGACGATCCGGCTACGCTTCGTCCGGCCCCGTAATCTGGTTTCGCGCCGCCGGGTACTGCTCAGCCTCTTCCTGGCAATCATCCTGCCCGGCGCGACTTATCTGGTCGTGCACCGGATCGGCTTCCTGCTGCGCACCGAGTTTTTCGTCGAGGATGTCGAACGCGCGATCTATACACCCGTAGAACCGCAGCAACCGGATATCGTCATCGTCTCGATCGATGATTCGACCCTGGACAGCCTGCCTTATACCTCGCCGATCAACCGCGCTTTCCTCAAACATCTGGTCGAATGGATCGCCGCCCGGCACCCCCGGGCGATCGGCGTCGATATCCTGTTCGACCGCCCGACCGTCCCGGCCGACGACGATGCGCTCAAGACCCTGTTCACCACGATCACGACACCGCTGGTGGTCAGCTATATCAACAATCCGGATATCGAAAATCCGGAGCGGCAGGCCTACGAGAACCAGTTCGTGCCGCCCGCGCTGCGCGGCATCGCCAATCTGGCCGAAGATCCCTTCGATACCGCGCGCTACATCATGCCGGGAGCGCCCGGCCCGGACGGCGCGCTGATCCCCGGCTTTCCGCGCCGACTGGCCGGCAAGCTAGGCGTCACGGCACCGCCCGGCCTGATCGAGATTGCCTGGCGCGGGCGTCCCGATGCCGATTCCGAACCGTTTCGCATTTATCCCGCGCAATTGGTCCCCGTGCTCAATCCCGCATTCTTCCAGGGCAAGGTGGTATTGATCGGCTCGGACTTCAGCATTACCGACCGGCACCGGACGCCCTTTGCCGCGGCGTTCGAAGGGGCCAGGGGTGTGCTGCCGGGCGTGGTGATCCAGGCTCACTCGCTGGCGCAATTGCTCGAACATCGCCGCCCCGACCGCGCCGGCCTGAGCGTCAACCTGGCGATCACCCTCATCATGGCCCTGCTTGGCGTCCTCAGCGGACTGATCGAGCGGCCGTTCGTCTTCCTGGCAATGTTCGACGGGGCCATGGTCGGGGCTTACTGGATCTTTGCCTTCCTGTTGTTCTACCACACCCGGGTCATCGTCGAGGTGTTGCCGCCCAGCCTGGCACTGCTGGCAAGCTCGTGGATCACTGAAAGCCTGAACGGCGAGCGCGCCCGGCGGCAGCGCGAATTCATCCGCACGTTGTTTTCGCAATATGTGCCGGAGGCGGTGGTCAGGGAACTGATCCAGACGCCGGAACGGTTGTCGCTGCAGGGCCAGCGACGCGAATTGACGATCATGTTCACCGACATCGCCGACTTCACCAATCTGTCGGAGCAATTGGGCGGGCAAAAGCTGGGCACGCTGCTGAACGCCTATTTCACCGGCCTGTGCCAGGTGGTGTTCGACCACCGGGGCACCGTGCTGAAGTTCATGGGGGACGGTTCGTTCTCCATTTTCAACGCCCCGACCGACCTGCCCGACCATGCCGCATGCGCGCTGCGTTGCGCCATCGCGCTGGACCGCTACGCGCGCGCCTTTGGTGAAGAACAGCGCGCCCTCGGCTTCCCTTTTGGCGATACCAGGATCGGCCTGCATACCGGCGAGGCCGAAGTCGGCAATTATGGCTCGTTCTCGCGCAAGGAATATGGCGCGATGGGCGATGCCGTGAACGCCACCTCACGGATCGAGGGCATCAACAAGACCTTCGGCACGCGGATCTGCGTCAGCGCAGAAACCGTGGCGCGGTGCGCCCGCATAGCCTTCCGGCCGCTCGGCGAAGTCATCCTGCGCGGCAAGAGCGTGCCCATCGCGCTTTACGAGCCACTGGAGGCCTGCGCGCTTAAACCTGCTTTCGTCGATGCCTATCTCGCCGCCTTTGCCGCCATGGCCTCGGGCGATCACCGGGCGCAAACGCTGTTCGAGGCGCTGGCAGCAAACTGCCCGACCGACCGCCCAACGCAGATTCATCTCGCGCGGCTGCGCCGGGGGGAAACCGGCATCCTGATCGGGAACCTGCCCACGCCTCTGGCTGTCGCTCAACCGCTGCCTGCATGATGGTGCCTGGGCGTTGCCGCCCAGGCACCATCATGCGGCGACAATATCCACGCCCAGATAGGTTCCGATGCCCAGTTCGACGTGGCGCATCCGGTCGAAGTCTCTGCAGGGCGCGTAGATCAGCGCGCGCATGCCAAAATTTGCAGAAGCAGCGTCAGGCTTCGCCGCAAGCCGGCGGTCTGGCCCAGGCTCGATCTCGGTCCGGAACCGATTCCCCGCCTGCCGCAACATTGCCGCGATAAAGCCGTTCGAATATAACTTTGGTCACGGCCTTACCCGCCGCCATCCGCTCGATCGCCGACAGCTTGTACTCCGGCTGAAACGCCGCTGATCCTTGCCTTCACTCATCACGTGCTCCTTATACCAGTCGTCTAACGTCCTGACTCACGGGGGGATTCCCAAATGCGCCGGAT
>CAXTOS010000122.1:0-7031 GCA_964245935.1 uncultured Novosphingobium sp. | reverse complement strand
ATCGAATATCTGTCCGCGCAACTGACCCTGATGCCCGGCGACATGATCCTGACCGGCACCCCCCAGGGCGTCCACTTCTGCGCGGCCGGCGACAAGGTGGTGTGCGAGATCGGCGGCGTGGGCCGGCTGGTCAATCATCTGGTTGCGGCATGAGCCTGTATACGCTGTCCAAGCTGCTGTTCACGCTGAACCGCGACGGCGAGGCCAAGCGGGAGTTCGCGACCGCGCCGGAGGCGTTCGTCGACCGCTTCCCCCTGGCCGCCGAGGAGCGTGCCGCCATCCTCGATCACGATGTCGGCAAGCTCTACGTGCTGGGCGTCAACGGCCAGATCCTGATGCATTTCGCCGCGCTGTGCGGGATCGAATGGTCCGATTATCTCCAGCGGATGCGTGACGGCGTAAAACAGCATGGCCCGGTGCGCGCCGGCATTTATGCGATGACCACCAGCGTCGACGACAAAGTGGCGGGAGCGTGAGATGAGCCTGGTCTTCACCGGCATCTGCAGCCACGCCCCCGGCATCACCGGCCGCGCCGATCGCGCGCCCGAACACCTGCGCGAGGGGCTGTACACCGCTTATGGCGAGATGCGCGACGCGCTCCATGCCGCGCAGCCGGACGCGCTGATCCTGCTGGCGGCGGAGCATTTCGCCAATTTCTTCATGAACAACATGCCCGCCTATGCCATCGGCATGGGCGAGCGCTATGCCGGGCCGATCGAGGATCCCGACTGGCTGCGGATCCCGCTGCGCGAATCGCGCGGCAACCCCGATCTTTCACGCCGCCTGATCGCGGAAATGCTGGAAACGGTCGATGTCGCCTATTGCGAGGAATGGCAGTTCGATCACGGCATCATGGTGCCGCTGCACTTCCTCGATCCGGCAAACCAGCTGGCCGTGATCCCCGCCAACATCAACTGCCAGGGGCCGCCGCTGACCCCGCTGCACCGCTCCTGGGCGTTCGGCGAAGCGATCCGCCGCGCCGCCGACCGTGTGCCCGAACGGATCGCGCTGGTCGCCACCGGGGGCATCTCGCACTGGCCGGCAACGCCTGACAGCGGGCGCATCAACGAGGCGTGGGATCGCGAATTTCTCGATTCCTGGCTGGTCAACGATCGCGCGGCGATGCTGCGCTACAGCGATGCCGATACCTATGCCGACGCCGGGCAGGGCGGCTTTGAAATCCGCACCTTCATCGCCGCCGCCGCTGCGGCCGGGGGAGCCGGCAAATTGCGGTTCTACCACCCGATTCCGATCTTCGCGGTCGGTTGCACGGTGGCCGAAATGGAGATCGTCTGATGGCGCACGTCGTGGTCGAATGGACTGACAATCTGGAGGGCAATTTCGATCTCGCCGCGCTGCTGCACCTCATCGCCGCCGAGATGCGCGAGCGGGCGGACGGCGTCTTCCCCGTGGGCGGTATCCGGGTGCGCGGCGTGCGCGTCACCGATTATGTCATTGCCGACGCGTCCGATCCGCGCGATGCCTTCATCAACATCGACGTCAAGATGGGCGCCGGGCGCCCGGCGGAATTCCGCAAGGCTTTCTTCGATGCCCTGTTCGAGCGGGTGAAGGCGCAACTCGGCGACCTGTTCGAGCGGCGGCCACTGGCGCTCAGCCTCTATGTCGAGGAGGCCGAGGGCTGGAAGCACAACAGCATTCACCAGCGACTGCAGAAAGCATGAACATGGCCCTCGATCCGGCGACCATCGACGCGCTTGCCGCGCGTCTCGACACGGCGGAGCGCAGCCGCACCCAGATCGGGCAGTTCTCGCTCGAACATCCGGCGATGACACTGGACGATGGCTATGCCGTCAGCCGCGCGTGGGTCGCCCGCAAGATCGCCGGCGGCCGCCGCGTGATCGGCCACAAGATCGGCCTGACCAGCCGCGCGATGCAGCGCTCTTCCAACGTGACCGAGCCTGATTTCGGCACGCTGCTGGACGACATGCTGTTCCTGGACGGGCACGACATCCCGATCGACCGCTTCATCGAACCGCGGGTCGAGGTGGAACTCGCCTTCATCCTCAAATCGCCGCTGAAGGGGCCGGGCTGCACGCTTTACGACGTGCTCAATGCCACCGACTACGTCACCCCCGCGATCGAGATCATCGACGCGCGGATCGAACGGATCGACCGCGCCACCGGCGTCACCCGCAAGGTCTTCGACACCATCTCGGACAATGCCGCCAATGCCGGCATCGTGCTCGGCGGTCGGCCGGTGAAGCCCGACGCGGTAGATCTGCGCTGGGTGTCGGCACTGCTGTACCGCAACGGCGTGATCGAGGAATCCGGAGTCGCTGCCGCCGTGCTCAACCATCCCGCCAACGGCCCGGCCTGGCTGGCCAACAAGCTTGCCCCGCATGGCGAGGGGCTGGAGCCGGGGCAGATCGTGCTGGGCGGCAGCTTCACCGCGCCGGTCTTCGCACGGGCGGGTGACAGCTTCCACGTCGATTACGGCCCGCTCGGCTGCATCTCGGTGCGTTTCACATGAGCCGCTTTGGCGACCGGCTCGCCGAAGCGCGCCCGCTGCTCGGGCTGTGGCAGGCACTCGCCACGCCCTACACCGCCGAAATCTGCGCAGGCGCTGGATACGACTGGCTCTTGTTCGACGGCGAACATGCGCCCAACACGCTCCAGACGCTGCTGGGGCAATTGCAGGCGGTGGCGCCCTATCCGGTCGAGCCGATCGCCCGTGTCCCCGTCGGCGAGGCGGCGGTCATCAAGCAATATCTCGACATCGGCTTTCGCACGCTGCTGGTGCCGATGGTCGAGAGCGCGGAGCAGGCCGCACGGATCGTCGCCGCCACCCGCTTTCCGCCACGCGGCGTGCGCGGGGTCGCCAGCGCCACCAGCCGCGCCTCGGGCTTCGGCGCCGACGCACGCTATCTCGCCACCGCGCATGAACAGATCTGCCTGATCGTCCAGATCGAAAGCCGCGCCGGGCTAGAGGCGATCGAGGCCATTGCCGCGGTCGAGTGTGTCGATGCGCTGTTCATCGGCCCGGCGGACCTTGCCGCCTCGCTCGGTCATCTCGGCGATCCGCGCAACCCGGAAGTGCAGGCCGCCATCGCCGATGCGCTCGCCCGCATCGCAGCAGCAGGCAAGCCGGCGGGCATCTTCGCCATCTCGCCCGACGATGCGCGCGCGCGAATCGCGGCGGGCATCGGCTTTATCTCGCTAGGCACCGACATCGGTCTGCTGATGGGCGGGGCCCGGACGCTGATCACCTCGGTTTGCCCCCCGTCCCGTCCGTCCTGAGCCGGTCGAAGGGCTGCTTTTTCTACGCGTGTTGGAGCTGCGTGCTCACGGCAGATCGGCGTCGGGCTGCCTGTCCGGGTGGGCCGCGGCGAAGGCCGGATTCGTTCCAGCCCGCTGTCCCACAGCAACCAGCGCCGGATAGCGTGCCAGATCGACCGCGAACCGCTGCGCCGAATATAACTGCGGGATCAACGCGCAATCCGCCATCGTCGGTGCCGCGCCGAAACAGAAACCCTCGCCATGGCGTGCGACCAATGTCTCCAGCGCGGCAAACCCTTCGCCAACCCAGGTCGCGATCCAGCCGGTGATAGCCGTTTGATCGCTGCCGAAATTATCGCGAAGAACGTTGAGCACCCGCAGGTTATTCAGCGGATGGATATCGCACATGATGATTGCGGCCATAGCCCGGACGATGGCCCGCGCATCGACATCGCCGGGCAGGAGGGCGGGCTGCGGATAGCGCTCGTTCAGCCATTCCAGGATCGCCGGGCTCTGGATGAGCGATTTGTCGCCATGCACCAGCGCCGGAACGAGCCCGTGCGGCGCGATGTCGAGATAGGCTGGCGCCTTTTGGGCGCCGGTCCGCAGGTCATGCGTTACCTGCTCGTAATCGAGCCCCTTGAGATTGAGCGCGATCCGCAAGCGATACGCCGCGCTCGAGCGCCAGTAGCCATGCAGGACCAGGCTGTCACTCATGCTGCACGCAATATGCTCCCCGTTGCCGGTCGATGCCATAAGGCCTGGCTGTCGGTTTGGCTAGCCGCCGGACCGCGCGATCGAGATGGAGCCGCAAGGATGTCCGCCAAGTTTCGTTGATCAATTTCGAACGGGCACTGGCGGCGCTGATGGGCGGGCCGGGCGCCGAGCATGATGGCGATGTCTATTCCTGCGATCATCTGGCGCGACCCGACGGGCGATCGCGGGGGAACCTTGCCCCGCGCGCAAGTGTATAGGATTGCGCCCAGCCCGCCATTGCCGAAAAATGGCGACATCGCTGAATGCCATTGGGACATCGGCGATCACCACGCCGCCCATTTGCCATCTGCCGACCAGCGCATAATCGGCTGGCAGGGTCCGGCCGGTGACGCTGATCAGGGTTGCCGGACCGAGTGGCCGCGCGGAACCCCGGTAGCCGCTGCGGAATAGCCGGTCGGCCAGGGCCGGATTGCCGATGCTGTCCTCCGCGCCGGTATCGATGATGACCGAAACCGGGATGCCGTCGATTTCGGCGTCGGTGACGATCAACTCGCCCATCCGCGGCCTGGCGGTAACGACGATCGTGTCAGGGTCCGCATGGCCGGCGTCGTGCTGCGGCCCGCGCGATGATGGCACGATGGTCAGCGCGGTGGCCCGCCGGAAGTCCAGGACGATCCGCTTGTTGCGCAGGATATCCAGGCCCAGCAGGCCATCGCTGCCCAGATTGCCGCGCGTCAGCGACGGTGCCGCGATGTTGCGCACCGCAAAATCGGAAAAGCCGAGTTCGGGGATGATGACCGATGGCACGGTGTCGATCCCGGCGATGTTCAGGACCTGCAGGGCCTTGCCCGTTGCGAGGTCGAGGCTGTCTGCCACGTCGCTGGCGATGACCGAGCGGGTCGAGGCGGTGTCGACCAGGAAATGCCATGGCCGGCCGCCGATGGTGACCGGGACGCTCAGCCGGGAAGAACCATCGGTGGCGACGGCGACGGTCCGGGCGGCGGGCGGCATCGGCAGTACAGCGGGGAACAGCGGCACGGACTGGGCGCGAGCGGCTGCGCAAAACCATGCAGCACCAAGAACGGCCAGCCGCCTCATCGCGCCATCAGATCCCCTTCCGCCACCCCGCCCGGCCGATGTTGCGCAGACGGCTGCCCGGCTGCGACGAGAGCGGCGGAGACACGGGCAATGGCATTGTCTGGCAAGGATGGCATTCAACGCTCGACGGCAGGATAGGCAGCATAGCCCTCGTTCGGCCAGCGAAAGTTGGTAAAGGTCATGGTTACGCTGAAATCGAGCGCCTTCACCTGATGCCACCATCCCAGCGGCATGAACAGGATTTCTCCGGGCTCCAGCACCACATCGTAAAGCGTGGCCTCCGCAAGCCGCGGGTACCGTGCCATATCCAGGTCGGGTGCATCCAGATCGGCAATCCGGCTGAACACATGGTGGTGATTATAGAGCCGGCCCACCTCGGCAGCGGGCAGCACGGTCAACTGCTTGCGCCCGACAAGCTGGGCGATGAAATTATTGGTCAGGTCATGGTGCAGCGACGTGACGGTGCCAGCCGGACCGATCCACGGCATGCCATGGGGCTGGGCGGTCTCGCGGGTCAGGAATTTGTCGAGAAACCCCATGTCTGGTGTCAGCGGGGCCAGCGCCTCCTGGTTGCGGGCCGAATTATAGGCGGTGATATAGGCATCGTTCCCCGCATCGATGCCGGTGATCGCGTCGATGAAGGCGTCGAAGGGCGCCACTCGGCGATGGCCATCCTTGTCCATCTCGAAACGGGGATTCGCATTGCGGCCGCCCTGATATTCAACCGGCGCAGAACCTATGAGATTTCTGAGATAGTGCGGAGTCCAGCGGGCGAGCGCGGGCCAGTCATCCATTTCACCGATCAGGATGACCGGCCGGGCGGGCGCATAGTAATGCTCCAGGAACTCCTGCGTGCCCATGCCGGTGCGCCGCTCGATCGCCTGGCCTCCGGGGGCAAGCGAGCGCTGGCGCTCCAGCGTTTCCAGCAACCATTCGCGCTTGGCCAGCGCGAGTTTCAGGCTGGCGATTTCCTGCGCCCGGGACGATGCGGCACTCGCCCGGGCGGCAGGCTCGGCGGGCGCCGCGATGGCGATGTCGTCGGGGGGCGCCATGGGGACGTTCGGGGACGCCCGGCGATCGAAGGGGCGCAGTTTCAGCTTTGTGCGGTGATCGGGCACCAGCGTTTCGCCAGAAACATCCATGCCGCGATAATAGTGCTTCTGCCAGCGGTCGGCTGGTGCCTTGGGAGGCTGGCGCTGGATGCTGGCGTGAAAGGCATCGCGCGCCTCGCTCCAGGCCTGGAAGCGCGCAGAGGTCGCCGGATCATCTGCCAGCGGCGCAAAGGCAGGCGCGAATTCCTCCAGCGCCGCGCGTTGCACGGGGAACAGGAAACAGCACGGTTCCAGTGCTTCGAAGCGTACCGCCGTCCCCGGCCGCGTGAAGCGCCAGTTCATGGTGAAGGTGAACGGCGACCAGTCCGTCTCGACGATGCCGGTCAATGGCGCGATCCCATCCTTTGCCCGGTTCGGCGACCCGCCGACCCACAGGTTCCAACCCGGCGGCGTGCGGAAGATCGCCTCGATATGAAAGGTGATGATCCCCTGGCCGAACAGCGATACGGGAGCGCGACCCGGATCTGCGCCCGGATCGAGCGTGATCGTCACGGCCGATGGCTCCGTGCCGCCGTCCCATTCGGCGACAAAGCCGCAGGGGACCAGGATCTCCCAGCCGTGGGCATTGGCGATGTTGAGCGGCAGGCAGCGGCAGGCGAACGATTCCGGGGTCGCATCCATCCACCCGCGTGAGGCCGGCGCCGGCCGGATCAACGGGGCCCAGCCGGGGTGCAGGTACGCGGTCAGTTCCATGCCGGAGGATGCGGGTCGCATTGCTATTTCTTCTCGGTCGAGCCATGCACGAAGAGCGGAAAGACGTCTTCCACCCTGCGCTGTTCCGGCAAGATGTAGACGATGCCGCTAGTCCCGGTGAAGAGCTTGAGGACGACGCTTTCATAGAAACTGGCCGGCACGTTGATGCAACCA
>CAXTOS010000121.1:0-7045 GCA_964245935.1 uncultured Novosphingobium sp. | reverse complement strand
CGTCGGGCCATAGTTCGAGCGCGCCCGGTCGGCGGCCCATTGCGTCGCGGCGAACACCGCCAGCGCGTCATTCCCGTCAACGCGCAGGCTGGCGATGCCATAGCCGATGCCGCGCGCGGCAAAGGTGGTTTCATCCCCCCCGGCAAAGGCGGAAAACGACGAAATCGCCCATTGGTTATTCACGACATTGAGGATGACCGGCGCGCGATAGACGCTGGCAAAGGTGCAGGCCGAATGAAAATCGCCCTCCGCCGTCGAGCCTTCGCCACACCAGGTTGCGGCGATGCGCGTATCGCCGCGCGCCGCGCTGGCCATCGCCCAGCCGACCGCCTGGGGGAATTGCGTGGTGAGATTGCCCGAGATCGAAAAGAAGCTGGCGTCCTTTGCGGAATACATGATCGGCAACTGGCGCCCGTGCAGCCGGTCGGCGCGATTGCCGTAAATCTGGTTCATCATGTCGACCAGGCTCCAGCCGCGTGCGATCAGGATGCCTTGCTGGCGGTAGGACGGAAACACCATGTCGTCGCTCGCCAGTGCAAACGCCGCGCCGATCGACACCGCCTCTTCGCCCAGGCTTTTCATGTAGAAGCTGGTCTTGCCCTGCCGCTGGGCGCGGAACATGACATCGTCGAAGGCGCGGGTCAGCGCCATTGCCCGCAGCATCCCGCGCACGCGGTCGGGTTCCAGGTGCGGGTGCCACGCGCCCACCGCCTGGCCGTCGTCGTCGAGCACGCGGACCAGCGTATAGGCCAGATCGCGAAATTCGGCGGCAGCTTCGCCGATCCCGGGCTGGCGAACGCTCCCGGCGGGCGGAATCGCCAGCCCCTCGAAACTTGCCTCGTCCCCCGGCCGAAAGGGCGGCTCGGGCACATGCAGCCGCAAGGGCGGGTGGTTGGGCAGCGGGGATGAAGCGTCGGGAATAGGGTTCATTGAATGCTTGGTCCGGCTGCGGCGGCAGCAGCTCACAAGTCCATCATCGCCCGCCGCTTGTCAAAGAGAACGTGGCCGCCGACGCTTGCCTCCAGTTAAATCTTCGATTTGTATGAGCATTTGAACACGCCCTGTCGAGCCGGTAGCGCCGACGACTTCGAGCTCCGCCGGGCCCGACCGGCTGACGCGCGGCGTTGCTGCCGGCCGCGATCACGCAACAGGCGGCTTGCGAAACCGGGCTATCTCCGCGAAAGGCGCAGGGATGACGCAAGCCGATCTTCTCGCCGCCGCCAGGATTTCGAAGGCATGGCCTTTCGAAGAAGCGCGCAAGCTGGTCAAACGCTATCCGCACGGCAAGCCCGGCCAGAACGACGAAGAACGCGCGCCGATGGTGTTCGAGACCGGCTACGGCCCCTCGGGCCTGCCGCATATCGGCACCTTCCAGGAGGTGTTGCGCACCACCTTCGTGCGCCGCGCCTATGAAGCGCTGACCGGCGCACCGACGCGGCTGATCGCGTTCAGCGACGACATGGACGGCCTGCGCAAGGTGCCCGACAATATCCCCAATGCCGCGATGCTGACCGCCCATATCGGCCAGCCGCTCAGCCGCATTCCCGATCCGTTCGGCAAGTACCAGAGTTTCGCCCACCACAATAATGCGCTGCTGCGTGAATTTCTCGATCGCTTCGGGTTCGATTATGAGTTCGTGGCGGCCAGCGATCGCTACAATTCGGGCGGCTTCGACCAGGCGTTGCGGGGCGTGCTGCGACATTATGACGCGATCATGGCGATCATGCTGCCGACATTGCGCGAGGAGCGGCGCAGGACCTATTCGCCGGTGCTGCCGATCAGCCCGACGACGGGCGCGGTGCTGCAAGTGCCGATCGACATCGTCGATGTCGAGGCCGGGCTGATCCGCTTCGACGATGGCGGCGAGACGATCACCCGATCGATCTTCAAGGGCGCGGCCAAGCTGCAATGGAAGGTCGACTGGGCCATGCGCTGGGTCGCGCTGGGCGTCGATTACGAAATGTGCGGCAAGGATCTGACCGACAGCCTGACGCAATCGGGCAGGATCGCCGCCGTGCTTGGCGGGCGGCGCCCGGAAGGGCTGATCTACGAGCTGTTTCTCGACGAAAAGGGCGAGAAAATTTCCAAGTCGAAGGGCAACGGCCTGACCATCGACCAGTGGCTGAATTATGGCAGCGAGGAAAGCCTGGGCTTCTATCTCTACCGCGAGCCCAAGAGCGCCAAGCAATTGCATGTCGGCGTCGTGCCGCGCGCGGTCGACGAATACTGGCAGTTTCGCGAGAAATTGAATGGCCAGCCGATCGAGCAGCAACTGGGCAATCCGGTCTGGCACCTGCTGCGCACCAGTGGCGAGCCGGCCGGGGCCAAAGCGAGGGGAAACGACAGCCTGCCGGTCACTTATGGCCTGCTGCTCAATCTGGTCGGCGTGATGGGGCCCAATGCCACGCGCGAACAGGTGTGGTCGTATCTCGCCAATTACATCGCCGACCCGGAGCCGTCGCAGCACCCGGCGCTGGATGCGCTGGTGACGAGCGCGCTGGCCTATAGCCGCGACTTCATTTCGCCCACGCTCCACCGCCGCAAGCCCGGGACCGGCGAGGCGGCCGCGCTGGCTGCACTGGATGAACGTCTGGCCGCGATCGAGCCGGGCACGACGGCGGAGCAATTGCAAAACATCATCTACGAGATCGGCAAGGACGCGCAATACGGCTTCGACAACCTGCGCGACTGGTTCAAGGCGCTGTACGAAACGCTGCTGGGGTCGGCCCAAGGCCCGCGCATGGGTAGCTTCATCGCGCTTTACGGGGTGGAGAATACGCGGGTTTTGATTGCCGAGGCTTTGACTTCCGGTTCGTGCTGAGGTGATCGAGGCTTTGGCTTCCTGGCGAGCCAGTGCGAAGAAAAAGCAGCCCTTCAGCCCCAGCGCCGGGTCCGATACCATTTGGTGATGACATATTTGACCCCGCGCTCGACCGGCCGCGCGGCGTGGAGGGTCAGCTCGTGAGGGGATCCGTCGGGCCGGGCGTTGTTCCAGCATAGCAGGAACCCCTGCAGCGGCGTCACCGAAACACCCAGCCGCGGGAATTCGGTTGCACCGCCTGCCTCGACATCGTTCAGGTAGATCATCGCGGTCCAGCTGCGCTGCCCGCCGTGAGTGATTTCTCCGGGCCAGTACGCCGCCTGCGGATCGAACCAGTCATAATGGCCGACAAATTCCTGCCCCGGTGAATAGCGCTGGCCCTGTACCGTCTCACCAAAGCTGCCATCGATCCCCAGCAGATCGTCGATCCGGCGTTCGATCGCTTGCACGAACGGGTCATGCCGTTCGGCATCGCCGGAATAGCTGGTGCGATAAGTCGATTCCGGCGCTTGATCGAAGGTGCTCGACGGCTGGGCGACCCGGTCGATCATGGCGCGAAAGCCGGCGCAATCGGCGGCACTGAGAAAATCATTGACCGAGTAGATTTCAGCCGCCTCGACCGGAACCCGGTACACCACCGGATTGCGCTCCAGCCGGGCACGGACGGCCGCGCCCTGCTGCTCAAGCGGCTCGCGATCGGGTGCATCGGCTGCGCTGCTCTGGGGCACGGAGCATCCTCGAGAGATGTGGGCGATCAGGCTATCAGCCTACCGCAATCGTCGTGACGGGCAAGCAAAAGCCCCCGCCCGGCGCGTGCCGGGCAGGGGCTCTTAGAGTCTTTCCGGTTAAGACTGTGCCAGCCCGCTCCCCCGCCCGGCCACCCAAGTCATTGTATAATATGGGTGGCCGGGCGGGGGAGCGGGCTGGCACCGACTCGACGTAAGTCGGAAAGGCTCTAAGCGGCGCGCCGGCAATCGGCGCTGCCGTAATTACCAGAAGAAGTCGTAAATCACGTCCGCAACCTGGCCATTATACGTGTTCACCAGGATCACGTCATTGTAGTAGCGCACCCAGTGATACGGGCCGTAGGCGGGCGGCAAGCGATAGTCATAGGGGTCGGCAATCCAGTAGTCGGACCCGAAGAACATCGGCTGAAGATAGAACCCGATGCCCAGGCGGTTGTAGGAATAATCGCGATAGGGCGGATAATACCGGCCGACGCGAAAGGTATCGCGGTTCTGATCGCGCCAGCCACGCCAGTCATAGCGATTGTCCTGGCGCCAGCCATGGTTCCACTGGCCGACCGCTCCGGGGCGCCCATAGCCGGGATTGCCCCGACCCTGACCTTCATACCGGCCCGCGCCGCCATAGCCCCCGCGATCGCCCCCATGATCGCCCCCATGATCGCCCCCATGATCGCCATCGCGAACAGCGCCATTTCCGCGCCAGTCGCCCCGGCCATTGCGGTCGTGATCGCCTTCGACGCGACCGGGGCCGCCGTTATTGCGCCACTGGCCACCATCGTCACGTCCGGCATTATTGCCGCGCTGCTGGCCCTGGAAGGCGGGCTGGCCCTGCTGGCCCTGCCACGAAGGCCGGCCTTGCCCGCCGGCCTGGTTCTGCTGCGGGCCGCGATTTTGCCAGCCATTGCCGAAATTGCCCTGCGCAGGCCGTTGCTGGCCGCTCCACTGGCCCGATCCGCGCCCGTTGTCGCCGCGAACGGCGGCGGGCGCTGGTGCAGGCCGCGCCTGGGCGGGGGGGGCGGAAGGTGCCGGGCGGGCTGCCGGCTGCTCACGCGGCGCGCCTCCTCCTCCACCGTTGCCGCCACCACGTCCATCGTGATGATGGTCGTCCTGCTGGGCGAGCGCCGTGCCCGGCAAAGCCAGCAGCGCGGCGCTGAATGCCAATGCGCTCAAGCCCGCCGTAAAACGATTTTTCGAATTCCTGCCTGTCTTAACGGTCATGACCGTCTCTCCATTTCACGCCGCGCGCCTATGCGCAGGCCTTGTGCCGATCGGTCTAGGCGATCGGCGCTGACCGATGCCTGAACCGCACCGATGGCTGGCGTTCATGTTCAGGCGCATCGAAATGAACCAGTGGCGTTCAGCGCGTCAGCTTTTTATAGGCCAGCGCGGTCGGGCGGTCGGCGGCATCGCCCAGCCGCCGCCGCTTGTCTTCCTCGTAGGCTTCGAAATTGCCTTCGAACCATTCGACATGGCTGTTGCCCTCGAATGCCAGGATATGCGTGGCCAGGCGATCGAGGAAAAAGCGGTCGTGGCTGATGACCACCGCGCAGCCGGCGAAATTCTCTATCGCTTCTTCGAGCGCGCGCAACGTCTCGACATCCAGATCGTTGGTGGGCTCGTCGAGCAGCAGCACGTTGGCCCCGGTCTTCAGCATCTTGGCCATATGCACGCGGTTGCGTTCGCCGCCTGACAGCTTGCCGACGTTCTTCTGCTGGTCCTGGCCCTTGAAGTTGAACGCGCCCACATAAGCGCGCGTGCTCATGTCCTGCTTGTTGACCTTCATGTAGTCCATGCCATCGGAGATTTCCTGCCAGACGTTGTGGGCCGGGTTCAGCTGATCGCGGCTCTGGTCGACATAGCCCAGCCGCACCGTCGAGCCGATATCGACTTCACCCGCATCGGGCGTTTCCTGGCCGGTAATCAGCTTGAACAGCGTCGATTTGCCCGCGCCGTTAGGCCCGATCACCCCGACGATGCCACCCGGCGGCAGCAGGAACGACAGGTTTTCGAACAACAGCTTGTCGCCATAGGCCTTGGTGACGCCCTTGGCCTCGATCACCTTGCCGCCCAGCCGCTCGGGCACCTGGATGACGATCTGGGCCTTGTTGACCGGGCGGTTCTCCGAGGATTTGACCAGCTCGTCGAAGGCGTTGATCCGGGCCTTGCTCTTCGTCTGGCGGGCCTTGGGACTTTGCCGGATCCATTCCAGTTCCTGGTTGATGGCTTTCTGGCGGCTTTCGTCCTCGCGACTTTCCTGATCGAGCCGCTTGCCTTTCTTTTCCAGATAGGTCGAATAATTGCCCTCGTACGGGAAGTATTTGCCGCGATCGATCTCGAGAATCCAGCCCACCACGTTGTCGAGGAAATAGCGATCGTGGGTGATCATCAGCACCGCGCCGGCGTATTCCTTAAGGTGGTTTTCCAGCCAGCGCACGCTTTCGGCATCGAGGTGGTTGGTCGGCTCGTCCAGCAGCAGGATGCCTGGCTTCTGGATCAGCAGCCGGGTCAGCGCGATGCGGCGCTTTTCACCGCCCGACAGATTGCCGACGCCCAGGTCGCCGGGCGGGCAGCGCAGCGCCTCCATCGCGATTTCCAACTGGTTGTCGAGCGTCCAGCCATCGACCGCATCGATCTTTTCCTGCAGCGTGCCCATTTCCTCCATCAGCGCGTCGAAATCGGCATCCTCGGGCGGATCGCCCATCAGCATGCTGATTTCGTTGAAGCGATCGACCAGATCGGCGGTCTCGCGCGCGCCGTCCTTGACGTTTTCCAGCACCGTCTTGCTCTCGTCGAGCTGCGGCTCCTGCGCCAGATAGCCGACGGTGATATATTCGCCCGGCCAGGCTTCGCCGGTGTACTCCTTGTCGATGCCGGCCATGATCTTCATCAGCGTGGACTTGCCCGCGCCGTTGGGGCCGACGATGCCGATCTTGGCATCCTGGTAGAATTGCAGGCTGATATCCTTCAGCACCGGCTTGGGGGCGCCGGGGAAGGTCTTGGTCATGCCTTTCATGACGTAGGCGTATTGCGCGGCCACGTGGATTACTCCGGATATGTATGCAGGGATTGCGCCGCCTCTACAGGCTGGGGGTCAGGCTCGCAAGGCGTGCGTGCGATAGGAGATTGCGGGGAGCGCGACCTATCTTTCCTACCCGGCGGGGAGTGGCTACCGTACTCACACATTCGATTTCATTCGTCACCCCGGCGCAGGCCGGGGCCCAGAACCAGGACAAAAACGTCGCTTCGCGGCTTAGTTGTTTGGACTGGGCCCCGGCCTGCGCCGGGGTGACGAGTATTTATACAGCTGTTATGCGCATCATCTCGCTAGAGCGTGATGACAAAAAGTGGATACCGGTTTTTGTTCTTAAATCACGCGAAAACAAAGAATCTAGAGCATGAGGCGATTCTATCTTATCGCATCATGCTCTAGGTTTCGTGGACAAAGGGTATCCAGAGCAATGCTGATGCGAGACTGACG
>CAXTOS010000120.1:0-7064 GCA_964245935.1 uncultured Novosphingobium sp. | reverse complement strand
CCCGGCCACCCAAGTCATTGTATAATATGGGCGGCCGGGCGGGGGAGCGGGCTGGCACCGACTCGACGTAAGTCGGAAAGACTCTAAAGCCGCAATCCAAATCGCGGCCCGGCCCACGTCATCGCGCCATACAGCACAATGGTCAGTACACAACCGGCCGCCAAAGCGACCCAAAATCCGACGCCCTGCCGCAGCAGCATCGGGATCAGCAGAAACATCGGCAACGACGGCAGCACGAACCAGAACGTCGCCTGAGCATGGGCGGCCATGTTCGCGGCATCGGGGCGATCGTGCCACAGCCAGATCATGCCAAGGACCGAGACCAGCGGCAGCGAGGCGATCAGCGCGCCGAAGCCGGGATAGCGCCTGGCCACCTCGGAAATGACCGCGATGAGGATGCCGGACAGGCCGGCCTTGAGCGCGAGATACCACATGACCCCCGCTACAGCATGATGCGACAGGATAGCATCACCTTATGCTCCAGCGTCTCTGTTTTCGCGTGATTCATGGATCATCGATGAAATCAATGCCTCGGCGCGACGGCCGGCTTCGGCGCGACCGACTGCAGGGTCTGCTGCAACGCCTGTTCGGCACGGCCCAGGCGCTGGGCGCAAGCCTCCATCTGCGGTCCGGCTACCTTGGGGTCGAAGCGCGCGTGTATGGCCGTGCTCAGCGCCTGGGGGCTCACTCTTCCGTCGATCTTGCCAAGGTAGAACATCGCGGCCTGTGCAGCGATCGAGCGGGGCTTGTCTTCCTTGGCGGCTTTGGTGAAAAAATTGCTGAGCAAAAAGCAGTGCAGGTCATCGGGCGCGTTCTGGGCGACCGCCGGGTACACCATGGCCAGGCTCAACAGGCCGGCCGCGAACAATTTGAATTTCATGCGTCCCTCGCGTTCGTCAAAAATGGCCGACCCGACCCGGCCTCTGATGGGCTTTAGGCGATGATCCACCCGCTTTCCATCAAAAGCGTGACTGACCAGCCTACTTCCCCCGCCACTCCGGCTTGCGCTTTTGGGAAAAGGCGCGTGGCCCTTCCTGCGCATCCTCGCTGCAATAGGCATATTCATGCGCGGCGCGGGCGGCGGCCAGCGCGGCGGCGCGGCCCATTTCGGTAGCCAGCATCACCGTTTCGCGCCCGGCCTTGACCGACAGCGGCGCGCCTTCGAGCACTTCCTGCGCCAGCGCGATGGCGGTGTCGATCAGGTCGGCGGGTTCGGCCAGCCGGTTGACCAGCCCGATATCATAGGCGCGCTGCGCGGTGATCGGTTTGCCGGTCAGGATGATTTCCATCATGATCCGCTGGGGGATCATGTGGATCAACGGCGCTGCCCAGGGCGAGCCGCGGCCAACCTTGACCTCGGTGATCGCAAACCGCGCGGTGGTGGCCGCGACGCACAGGTCGCAGCTCTGGGCCAGCAGCCAGCCCCCCGCAAAGGCGACCCCATTGACCGCCGCGATGGTCGGCTTGGTCAGTTCGATCGTGTCGTAAGGCACCGGGATAAAGTCGCGCGGCGGCACGCGCATGCCGGTTTCGACCATTTCCTTCAGGTCGCCGCCGGCACAAAATGCCTGTTCGCCCGCGCCGGTCAGGATGGCGATGCGCAAAGCCGGGTCGGTTTCAAAATGCCGCCAGGCATGGGTCAGGGCATGGCGCACTTCGGCATTGAGCGCATTGCGCTGCTCGGGCCGGTTGATGGTGATGATCGCGATGCCGTCGGCGCGGGTATGGAACAGCACCGCTTCGTCAGATTTTGGATCGGGCATCAGAAACCTCGTTGCTGGATGGTGTGCGCGGCCCGCGATAGTTCCTCGCGGAAATCGGGATGCGCAATCGCGATCAGCCGGCGGCTGCGTTCGGCCAGCGTCTGGCCTTTCAGTTCCGCCGCGCCGAATTCGGTGACGATCACATCGACCTCGGTACGCGCGGTGGTGACCGGGCCCGACAGCGCAGCGGTGATCTTGCTGATCGTGCCGCCCTTCGCCGTCGCGCCCAGCGCGATGATTGCGTGGCCGCCCGTCGACCGCGCGCCGGCACGGACGAAATCGACCTGGCCGCCGGTACCGCCCAGATACGCGCTGCCCGATTGCTCGGCATTGACCTGGCCAGTGAGATCGACCTCGAGCGCCGAGTTGATCGTGACGAGCCGCGAGAGCCGGCCCAGCACTGCGGCGTCGTGGGTATAGCCGGTCGCGGTCATGCGGATTGCCGGGTTGCGGTGCACGAAATCATACAGCCGCCGCGTGCCGACCAATGCACCGTTGATCGAGACGCCGCGGTCTATTTCCTTGGCCGAGTTGGTGACCACGCCGGCCTCGACCAGATCGACCATCCCGTCGCCCAGCATGCCCGAATGCACGCCCAGGTCCCGGCGGTCATGCAGCAGCCGCAGGATTGCATCGGGCACCGCGCCGACGCCGGTCTGGATGACGCTGCGATCGCCGATGAAGGTGGCGCAGTTTCGAGCGATGGCTTCGTCGGTGGCGCCGATGGTGGCGGCGGGCACTTCGACCGGCGCGCGGTCGGTGTGCACGGCCAGGTGGATCGCGCCGCCCGGGATCATCTCGCCGGGGCTGAAGGGCACCGCCGCGCTGACTTCGGCGATCACCAGCCGGGCCTTGTCGACCGCGGCGCGGACATGATCGCTGATCAGGCCGCAGCTGTGGTTGCCGTCCGCGTCGGCGGGACTGACCTGGATCATCGCGACATCGCAGCCGATGATTCCGGCGGCGATCATCGGGCCGATCTGGCTGACATGCGCGGGAATGACGGAAAGCTTGCCGGCGCCGGCAGCATCAAGACGCGTCATGCTGCGCAGCGCGCCGATCGCACCCATGCTGGACAGCGCGAAGGCCGCGCTGGTGTCAGGCGTGAACAGGCCCGAAAAGCTGGTGGCGATGAAGGCGGAAAGGTCGCCGATCGCGGCCCCTTGCGCGATCAGTGCCTCGACCAGCGTGGTCGGTTCGCCGCACGCCTGGCCCAGGACGATGCGGTCGCCCGCGTTCAGCCATTGTCCAAGATCGAGTTCATCGGCGCGAATGTGCTGCGTCACGCCGCGCCGACCAGCTTGAGCAACCGCTGTGCCCGGCTGAGATAGGGGCGGTCAAGCATCGCGCCCCGGTAACCGATCGCGCCGACGCCGGGGTTGGCGGCAAAGATGCCGACGATTTCGCGGGCATCGGCAATTTCCGCCTCGGTCGGGGTGAAGGCCTGGTTGATCACCTCGATCTGCGCCGGGTGGATCGCCAGCATGCCGCCGAAACCATCGCGGCGCACCCCTTCGGCACGGCGGCGCAATGCGTCCAGATCCTTGAAATCGGCGGAAATCGTCTCGATCGCGGTGACCCCGGCGGCGGCGGCGCCCAGCACCGTGAGGCTGCGCGCCAGTTCGTAAGTAAAGCTGTAGCTGCCCTCGGCGTTGCGGTTGGAACTGGCGCCGATCGAATCGGCCAGATCCTCTGCGCCCCAGGTCAGCGCCACGACCCGCGGCGCGCCCTTGTAATCGCCGGTGTGGAACATCGCCTCGGCGGTCTCGGTAATCAGCACGATCACCGACGTTGCACCCTCCTCGATGCCGTTCGCTACTTCCAGCGCGGACAGGCAATGGTCGAGCTTTTCGACATCGGCGCGGCCATAGACCTTGGGCAGCATGATTCCGCCGGGCCGGGCCGGCATGACCGCAGCCAGGTCGCCCAGCGCATGGGGGCCGTCGAACGGATTTATCCGCACCCACGCGCGAGCCCGACCATCCGCATTGGCGGCGATGAAATCATGCACCATGCCGCGCGCCAGCTGCTTGTTCTCCGGCGCGACGGCGTCTTCCAGATCGATCAAAACTATATCGGCGGGCGATGCCAGCGCCTTGGCCATCTTCTTGTCGTTGTCGCCGGGCACGAACAGCCAGGATCGCGCGCTGATCGGTTCGTGCTTGACAGGCATGGTAAACCCCGGAAATCAAGGGGGCCGGTGACCGCAAGTGGCCCCGCCCCGTCATTCCCGCCTAGCTGTAACACCGGCCCTTGCGCAAGGGCTCACCGCTGACTGCACGGGGGCCGATGGCAACGCCGCAAGATTGCGGCGTGACGACTCCCCGAAGGCCGAGAGGGTGCCTGCGCGACGCTCGACGGTTTCCCGCCGGTTACCCGCAGCGCACCCAATATTGCCCGGCCTTTGGCCCGGTGATTACGACTTCGGCGCCGCTGCCTTGGCCACCGCCGCTTCGAGTTGCAACTTGGTCACGCTGATGACCAGGCCTTGAGCATTTTTGGAAAAGGACGCCACCGGGATCTGGGCCCGCGCCGTACCGGTCGAAACGACTGCACCTGCGCTTGAAGCGGATTCGACCGTTCCCACCTTGGCTCCGGTGGTATCATTGACCACGGTACCGGCCTGCAAGTCTCCCAGCGTGGCAGGCACGACGGCCGGCGTCGCGGTGGGCACATGGGCACCATTGGACGGGCTGGGAGAAGCCGTAGTGTCGGGGGCCGGGGCCGTCGCCGGCGACCCATCCTGGGTGGGAGCCGGCTGGCTCGCCGAAGATTGGGCGAAGGCGCTCCCGGCGGGGAGGGCGATCAGGGCGGCTGCCAGTAGCAGTGACTTGGCTTGCATGTGCGGTCTCCATGATGACTAAACGCGACTGGCAGTGCTAACCACCGGCAGGTAAGATTGTTCCGGCGGCAGACAAGTGCATGCGATATCGCGAGTTGGTCTCGGTGGATCGCCGCGAGTTATTCAAGGCATTGTTTTAAGACGTTAAATTGCGCAAGAATACAGGCCGCCCGCGTGTCGGGAATCCGGCAAGGCGTTCTGTCAGGCGGACTGGCCGAGCGCGATGGCAGCGCTCCGATTGCCTGAAGTCCTCGCTGGACGAGGGGCCTTCGCCAAACAACGGGGCTGGCGTCTTGTGTCGAAAGGGTTACGCTGGCCAGCCATAACGAGGAGAGCCTGCCATGTATGTGAAGCTAACCAGCGTCGATCGCGTGATCACCGCCATCAACGCCGCGCAGGTCACCTTCATCTCGCCGGTTACCGAAGGTACCCGCATCCGCTTTGGCGAGGGCCGCAGCGTGACCGTGATCGAACCGCTGGAAGAAGTGATCGACAGACTCAGCCGCAGCGAACTCGCCCTGGCGGATTAATCCAGCGCCTCACATCCCTGGTGTCGATGGCGCCTGATCCCCCGTTCCCCGTCTAGCGGGAAGATGGTCAGGCCGGAACCAGCCCCTTGTCAGCGCCGCCTCGCACTCGCGCACCAGTTCGGCGACGATGTCGGCGACGGGCTCCTCCCTCGTGACCATGCCTACCGACTGGCCGGCCATCACCGATCCCGTTTCTACATCGCCATCGATTACCGCGCGGCGCAACGCGCCGGCCCAGAACCGTTCGATCAGCAATTGCGCCTCGCCCATGTCGACCTCGCCGGCGTCGAGCAGCCTGGCCACTTCGATCTGCTTGGCGGTGAATTCCTCGGTGCCCTTGTTTTTCAACGCGCGCACCGGGATCACCGGCAGGCGTGGATCGACCTGCACGCTGGCGATCGCTTCGCGGGCCGAGGCGCGGAAAAAGGCTTTCTTGAATGCAGGGTGCGCGATGCTTTCGCTGGCGCAGGCAAAGCGCGTGCCCAATTGCACCCCGGCAGCGCCCATTTCAAGGTAGGCGGCAATCGCCTCTCCTCGGCCGATCCCGCCCGCCACGAACACCAGGGCCTCGCTGCCCAGCGTCGGCAAGATTTCCTGCGCCAGTACGCTGGTCGAAACCGGGCCGATATGCCCGCCCGCCTCGGACCCCTCGATCACCAGCGCATCGGCGCCTGAACGCAGATATTTCCTGGCCAGCGCCAGCGTCGGGGGAATGCAGATCACCTTGGCGCCCGCCGCTTTCAGCGCCTCGATGCTGCCCTTGGGCGGAATGCCCCCCGCCAGCACGACATGGCTGACCCGATGCGCCGCACACACTGCGATCAGCTCGAACAGCTGCGGATGCATGGTGATCAGATTGACGCCAAATGGCTGGTCGGTCAGCGCCTGCGTCGCGGCAATCTCCGCATCGAGCAAATCCGGCGTCATCGCCCCGCAGGCGATCACCCCGAAGCCCCCGGCGTTGCTGATCGCGGACACCAGATGGCGCTCGGAAACCCAGCTCATCGCCCCGCACAGAATGGCGTATTCGCTGCCCAGAAAGGCCGTGCCGAGGGCCATCAAGGCCTTGGTCTTCAGCGATAATGGGGTATTATGGGTCAAGAAGTCCTCGCGAGATTGGGGGAATGCCGGGGCGTGAGGCGGGCCTATAGGGCGCGGTCGTGCAAAGCGCCAGATGCCCGCCGTTTTTACTCTGGCTGACGCGGCGCCGCAGAGGCCAATCAGGCAGGATTGAACCTGGAGATATCCGCCCTATGCTGTCTGCACGGATTAGCGGGTCTTGTGGAATGAATGAATTGCCATTGCCGGGCGTCCTCGCGGCAATTGCGATGTTTGCAACGGGCGGGGGCTTTGACCAGACTGGAACGGGCTGTGGAAAAATGCAGATCATTGGCGATCGATGTCTATGTCGTTGGCCAACAAAATACGCTGGATGATGATTTCCTGGTGACGACCACTTATGTCGAGACCGGTTCCACTCCGCCAATGCCGGGACTGGTCGATGTCCTGGCAGGGAACATCGACCTTGACCTGATTACGTTCGGCAGCCGGGAAAAACATAAATATGATCTGTCGATCAACACGGTTTTCACGCTGAAACCGTTCATCTTTGATCGATCGGGCAACCCGGTTCAGGCCATCTTCGCAACCCCGACCGATAAACTTGGTCTTGTCCTGCTCGATCCCAAGGGCAAAACGCCGAAAAAAGAAAATATGCATGCCAAGGCGATCAACGCGGTCCAACTGCTGCTGTATAACAAAAATGTTCACCACAACGAGCCAAGGCCAGGCCGAACCTACAGCTATGCCCTAGGCATTTTCCTGGTTCGCGCGGGAGAACCCGACTATTTCATCAGCCTCGACACCACCATCCTGAAATCCAGTTCGCACGCGTGAAGGAATTGGAAGTCACGCCGGATAATACCCCAG
>CAXTOS010000119.1:0-7226 GCA_964245935.1 uncultured Novosphingobium sp. | reverse complement strand
GCGACCCTGCTGTGGGGCGCGGACGATTTCATCCGTGCGCGCCAGCGCATCGCCGAAGTCGATCCCGCGCGCCAGCGGGGCGAACGCATTCGCATCGAGGCGCTGGGTGCGCTGGTCGAGACCGGGCAATGTCGCCGGGCGATCCTGCTGCGCCATTTCGGCGAAAGCCCCCCCGAGGCTTGCGGCAATTGCGACAATTGCCTCAACCCCCCGGCGCGCTTCGACGTGCGCCAGATCGCCCAGAAACTGCTCTCCGCGGTCTATCGCACCGGACAAAGCTTTGGCCTGGGCCACGTCGAGGCGGTGCTGACCGGCAAGAGCAACGAGCGCATCGTCCAGCGCGGGCACGATCAATTGTCGGTCTATGGCATCGTCCAGGGCGACGAGGCGGCGCTGATCAAGCCGGTCGCGCGCGCGCTGACGGTGCGCGGTGCGCTCGACACCAATGAGCATGGCGGGCTGATGCTGGGCGCGGCGGCACGCGAATTCCTGCGTGGCCAGGAGGATATGTCGCTGGTGATGCCCCCGCCTCGCAGCACGAAGCGCGAAGCCAGGCGCGATGGCGGGCGCGCCGCCTTGGTCAATCCGGTCGATGATCCGCTGTTCGAGGCGCTGCGGGCTTGCCGCCGCGATCTGGCCCGCGAGGCCAATGTGCCGCCCTATGTCGTCTTTCACGACAGCACTCTGCGCGAGATGGCCCAGCTGCGACCGCGCAGCGACGCCGATCTGGCGCATGTCAGCGGGGTAGGCACGCGCAAGCGCGAGACCTATGGCCCGGCATTTCTGGCGGTGATTGCGCAATTCAAGTAATCGATCGCATTTTCTCTTGCGACCACGGCCTAATTATGATGAATAAAGTCATGGCAAAGCGGGGGCGTGATCCACGACTGGCGAAGGAAAGCATGGTGCAGGCGACTGCGCTGTGTTGCCTGCTGGCGCTGAGCGGCATGGCCATCGTCGGGCCCAGCGGCGTGCTGGCCTGGGGCGAAAATCGCCGCATGCTGGAGGCGCACAGCCAGGAAATCGCGCAATTGACGCTGGCGCGGGAGCATCTGCGCAATCGCGTGCGCCTGCTCGATCCGCACCATGTCGATCCCGATCTCGCCGGGGAACTGTTGCGCGCCAAGCTGAACGTGGTCCATCCCGATGAGATGGTGCTGCTGATCCATTGATCCCGGCGGCGGTGATCGCAACCGATCATCTTTCCCATCCGTTCCGGGCCTGCCGAAGGGCTGTTCTTCTTCGCTTGACCCCGCCTATAAATATTGCAGCTGCCGGCTTCCCGTTTGGCGCCTTGGGCTTATATGCTCATGTCTCCCATTTCCCCAGGGGTAGTCGACTTGGCCAAAATCATCAAAGAACCGCAAGCAGCCACTCCTGATAGCAGCCCGACCGCCACCACCGCCGAATCCGATGCGGCGGACGCGGTGCAGCTGCGCAGCCTGCAAATGGCGCATGACGCAGAGCGTCAATATGCGGCCACCGATCAGGAACTGCTGCAACTTTACGAGCAGATGGTGCTGATCCGCCGCTTCGAGGAAAAGGCCGGGCAGTTGTATGGCCTGGGTCTGATCGGCGGGTTCTGCCACCTCTATATCGGCCAGGAAGCGGTCGCTGTGGGCATCCAGTCCGCGCTCGATCCCGAGCTGGACAGCGTCATCACCGGCTATCGCGACCACGGCCATATGCTGGCCTATGGCATCGATCCCAAGGCGATCATGGCCGAACTGACCGGGCGCGCCGCCGGCATTTCGCGCGGCAAGGGTGGATCGATGCACATGTTCAGCACCGAGCATCGTTTCTACGGCGGGCACGGCATCGTCGGCGCGCAGGTGTCGCTGGGCACCGGGCTGGCCTTTGCCCATCAATATCGCGGCGATGGCGGCGTCTGTGTTGCGTATTTCGGGGACGGCGCGGCCAATCAGGGCCAGGTTTACGAGAGCTTCAACATGGCCAGCCTGTGGAAGCTGCCGATGATTTTCGTGATCGAAAACAACGGCTACGCCATGGGTACGGCCGTCAAGCGGGGGTCGGCCGAGACGCATTTCTACCGGCGCGGCACCGCGTTCCGCATTCCCGGACTGCCCGTCAACGGCATGGATGTGCTGGAAGTGCGCCAGGCGGCCAATATCGCCGTCGAATATGTGCGCGCCGGCAATGGCCCGGTGCTGCTGGAACTGAACACCTATCGCTATCGCGGCCATTCGATGTCCGACCCGGCAAAGTATCGCACGCGCGAGGAAGTGCAGGAGATGCGCGAAAAACACGATCCGATCGATCATGCGCGCGAAGAACTGCTCAAGCGCGGGATGGCGGACGACCAGATCAAGGCGATCGACAAGCGGCTGCGCGCGGTAGTGACCGAGGCGGCCGATTTTGCCGAAAATTCGCCGGAACCCGATCTGTCCGAACTGGCGACCGACATTCTGGTGGAGAACTACTGATGGCCGTCGAGCTGAAAATGCCGGCGCTGTCGCCGACGATGGAAGAAGGCAAGCTGGCCAAATGGCTGGTCAAGGAAGGTGACGAGGTCAGGTCGGGCGACATCCTGGCGGAGATCGAAACCGACAAGGCGACGATGGAGTTCGAGGCGGTCGATGAAGGCACGATGGGCAAGCTCATGGTCGCCGAAGGAACCGAAGGCGTGAAGGTCGGCACGGTCATCGCGATGATCGCCGGCGAGGGTGAAGAACCCGCGGCAGCGCCGGCCGCGAACGCACCGGCCGCAAAAGCAGGGCAAGCGCCTGCGGACTCGGCCGCCGACAGCCCGCAAGCCGCCGAATCCGGCAAACCCGCAACGCCCGTCGCGCCGGCCACCGAAGTGAAAGCGCCGGAAACTTCGGCAGAAGCCACAGCCGCCGGGCAGAAGCAGGCGCCATCGGAAAAATCGCCACCCGGCAGTGACGGCGCCGGCCGGAACGTCGCCACCGTTACCCTGCGCGAGGCATTGCGCGATGCCATGGCCGAGGAAATGCGCCGCGACGACCGCGTCTTCGTGATCGGCGAGGAGGTCGCGGAATATCAGGGCGCCTACAAGGTCACGCAGGGGCTGCTCGAGGAATTCGGCGCCAGACGCGTGATCGATACGCCAATCACCGAATATGGCTTTGCCGGTATCGGCACCGGTGCGGCGATGGGTGGCTTGCGGCCGATCGTGGAATTCATGACCTTCAATTTCGCGATGCAGGCGATCGATCACCTGGTCAATTCGGCGGCCAAGACCAATTACATGTCGGGCGGCCAGATGCGGTGCCCGATCGTGTTCCGTGGGCCCAACGGCGCGGCGGCCCGCGTCGGGGCGCAGCACAGCCAGAATTATGCGCCGTGGTATGCCTCGGTCCCGGGGCTGGTGGTGATCGCGCCTTACGACGCCAGCGATGCCAAGGGCCTGCTGAAATCCGCGATCCGCAGCGAAGACCCGGTGATCTTCCTGGAAAACGAACTGATCTACGGGCGCAGCTTCGACCTTGCCGAGGATGACGATCATCTTGTCCCGATCGGCAAGGCGCGGATCGTGCGCGAGGGCCGCGATGTCACGATCGTGTGCTATTCGATCACCGTCGGGCTGGCGCTGGAAGCAGCGGAGCTGGCCGCAGCCGAAGGGATCGAGGCCGAGATCATCGACCTGCGCACCCTGCGTCCGCTCGACCGGGGCGCGGTGCTGGCCAGCCTGGCCAAGACCAACCGGCTGATCGTCGCCGAAGAAGGCTGGCCGACCTGCTCGATCGCCTCTGAAATCGTTGCCATCTGCATGGAGGATGGTTTCGACGACCTCGACGCCCCGGTGCTGCGCGTATGCAACGAGGATGTGCCGATGCCTTATGCGGCCAATCTGGAAAAGGCGGCGCTGATCAACTCTGCGCGCATTCTCGCGGCGGTGCGCAAGGTCTGCAACCGGTAAGCCCATCCTTCCCCCCCTCTGGGGAGGGCTATCGCATTTGCCTCGTCATGCTGACGGACCCGATGTGTTTCATATGCGATAGCCCTGCCTTGAGGGGAGGCCCCACCCCCAGCCCCCCCCTGAAGGGAGGGGTGGCTTCTCGGTTTCTACCTGGGTCGATTACATCAAACATTGAGTTTTGGCTCCCATACTGCGCGGTGGAGGCTAACCGCGATGCTGTTCGGGCGCATGATACTGCACTTGCGCCGTGATAGCGGCGGCAGCGTGGCATTGGAATATGCCTTTGTCGGGCCGCTCTTCATGGCCTTGCTGACCGGCATCCTGTACATCGCGCTCGCCGATATCGGCCAGGCGGGGCTGGAGACCGCCGCCGAAACCGCAGGGCGTCTGGTCATGACCGGAGAAGCGCAATCGGGCTCGGTCACAAACACCGCCAACGGCATCGACGTCGGCATGACCGCGCTCGATTTCAAGAATGCCATCTGCAACGGC
The DNA here is from genome assembly GCA_964245935.1 of uncultured Novosphingobium sp. Classification (GTDB taxonomy): domain Bacteria; phylum Pseudomonadota; class Alphaproteobacteria; order Sphingomonadales; family Sphingomonadaceae; genus Novosphingobium. The sequence goes on along the minus strand of CAXTOS010000119.1, from coordinate 2,833 downwards.
ACCACCATCACCGAACAAAGCGGCTCGGTCGTCACCGTCGCCAAAATGCTCCCGCCGTTTCTGCTCTGCAATCGCTTGACGATCATCGTTGCCCCGGCGGCCTACAGCCAGTCGGCACTGGCGCTGCAATATAACGCCAACGGCACGGTGAACACCGGCCAGAACGCCGGGTACACGCCCAGCCCGGCCGGCGGCGGCCAGAACCAGGTCATGATGGTGCAACTCATCTATGACTGGCCGACTTTCAACGGCTTGTTCGGGCTCAATCTTGCCAACGAGCACAACGGCAATCGTCGCCTGGTGGCAACCTCGGTGTTCACCACCGAGGCCTATAACTGCGCGGCATCGCAAAATTCATGCTGAGAAAAATCATCCGTGATGCCGGGGGGGCCGTGGCGGTGGAATTTGCCGTCTGCCTGCCGGTGCTGCTCACCATGTACATGGGCAGCTTCGTCGTCACCGACATGGTCAGCTGCAATCGGAAAGTGACCATTGCCACGCGTGCACTGGCCGATCTGGCCAGCCACAACCTCTCGCCGACGGCGGTGCAGCAAAACCCGTCCGGCAGCTCGGCAGTCGCGTATCTCAGCGCCGGCGCGCTGGTGGTCACCCCCTACAACATGGCCAAAGCCACCGAAACGGTCGCGCTGCTGCGAGTTTGCGACGCCACGCACGCCTATGTGGTGTGGCGCCAGACGATGACCCAGAGCAGCAATGGCACCGTGCTGACGTCGCCGATCACCGTGGGCGTGTCCGCTGCCACCAGTGTCGTGGCGATCCCCACCGCCATGGTAACCTCAACCCTGATCCCGGTGAATCCGAATGGCGTCGTGGGTATCTGCGGCAATTACGCCGCCAGCAACGCCACGCAGACCCAGCTCGGTCAGGCCGGCGGCTACCTGTTCGAGGGCCAGGTCAGCTATCTGTATACCCCGGTCATCGGGCTGGGCCCCGCGACCACGACGCTGATGAGCGATGCCATTTATATGAGTCCCCGGCTTTACTAGGTGCCACCATGACCCGCAACCGCACGTCTATCCGCAGCTCGATCGACCGGGCGATCCGCCGATTGGGCGCCGACGAGCACGGCAATATCATGATGATGATGGGTCTGGCGATCATCCCGCTGACCTTCGCGATCGGGTTCGGGGTGGATTACAGCCGCGCGGAAAAGTTGCAGACCCGGCTCAACGCCGCCGCCGACGCCGCCACTCTGGCTGCGGTCGTCCCCTCGATGATTTTCCAGAGCGACGCCGCCGCGCAGGCAGCGGCCCAGGCGATGTTCAACGCCCAGACTGCGGGCCTGCCAGGCCTGACCAACTTGCAATCCTCGGTCACCATCGCGAAAATTTCCAACGCCTCGCTCGGCACGCTGCGCAAGGTCACCGTGGCTTACACCGCATCCTCGATCAACATGTTCAGCGGCATCCTGCATGTGGCGGCGTTGTCGATCGGCGGCTCCGCGACGGCGAACGCGCAACAGCCACCCAACGTCAATTTCTATCTCGCCATGGACGTATCGCCTTCGATGCTCCTGCCGGCGACGGCGTCCGGCCTGACCAGCGAAGCCAGCGCGACGGCGGCGCATGCAAATTCGCCCAGCGGCTGTGACTTTGCCTGCCACGAGATGATCCCCCACAGTGATAACATCTACATCAACGACACCACCGGCAGGCAGGTGCTGCTGTCCGCGGGCTATTACGGCGGTGGCGCCACGGCCAACACCTATTATCTGTACAACCCGGGCACCGCTACGCTGTACAACAGCAGCGGCAACCCGATGAACACCAGTTCGGTCAGCATCTCGGGCGGCACGACCACCACGACGACCAACACCTATTCGATCACCGACAGCACCAGCGGGCCGGTGACGATCACCCTCAAGACGAAGGTCGCAAAGGTACCCGGCAGCACGACCACGACTACGACCACTTACGACACCGGTTATTGGGCCGACGGTTACTGGCTTACCCATAATTATGGGCTGATCTACGGAACCCCCGCCACGCTCACCCTGCGCCGCGACGACGAGATTGCAGCCGCGCAACAGCTGATGCCTTACGCGGCAAACCAGGCCGCCGCTTTCAACGTGACCTATCAGATGCAGATGTTCTCGTTCGACTGGACGCATCCCGGTGCCACGATGGGCCCGGTCAACCAGTTGACCGCGATGACCAACGTGAATTCCATGGGCAGCGTCAATATCGCCAGCCTGATCCCCGCCAATGATTACTGGTGGCAGAACTCCGCGCCGACCAGTTCGACCAATATCAACGATCAGGGCACCGAAATAGGCAATATGCTGACCCAGATGACAGCGGTCATGCCCACGCCCGGCAACGGCTCGTCAAGCTCCACGCCGCAAGAGATATTGTTCATCATAACCGATGGCATGGGCGACCAGAATGAAAGCGGTCGCGTGACCGGACCGTTTACCACGGCCGATCTTGCCCAGTGTACCGCAATCAAGGCCAAGGGCATCAAGATCGCCATTCTCTACACCCAGTACCTGCCGCAGGCATTGGTGGGCGACTCCTGGTCGCAAGGCAACGTCGCGCCCTATCTGCCCGCGCCGCCGTATCCATACCCCGCAGGCAGCGCCGGAAGCAGCGACCAGGTTTTCACCGCGTTGCAAAACTGCTCGTCACCCGGCGCCGCCGGCGTGCCGCTGGTCCAGACCGTGACGACGGACGGCGATTTCACCGCCGCGTTGCAGCAGTTGTTCTCCACTGCCCTGCAAAGTGCCCGCCTGGTGCATTAGACGGGATGACAAAAAGACACGGGCAGCCCACAGCTTGCCTTTATCACTGACTTTCCATTTCTTTCCTTCCTC
>CAXTOS010000118.1:0-7241 GCA_964245935.1 uncultured Novosphingobium sp. | reverse complement strand
GCCGGATGAACGTGGTGATTTCCGGCGGCACCGGCTCGGGCAAGACGACGATGCTCAATGCCCTGTCCAAGATGATCGACCCTGGCGAGCGTGTGCTGACCATCGAGGACGCCGCCGAACTGCGCCTGCAACAGCCGCATTGGCTGCCGCTGGAAACCCGGCCGCCCAATCTGGAAGGCCAGGGTGCCATCACCATCGGCGATCTGGTCAAGAACGCCCTGCGCATGCGGCCCGACCGCATCATCCTGGGCGAAATCCGCGGGGCCGAATGCTTCGACCTGCTCGCCGCCATGAACACCGGCCACGATGGCTCGATGTGCACGCTCCATGCCAATTCCCCGCGCGAATGCCTGGGCCGGATGGAAAACATGATCCTGATGGGCGACATCAAGATTCCCAAGGAAGCTATCTCGCGCCAGATCGCCGAATCGGTCGACCTCATCGTCCAGGTCAAGCGCCTGCGCGACGGCTCGCGCCGCACCACCCACATCACCGAAGTGATCGGCATGGAAGGCGACGTGATCATCACCCAGGAATTGTTCAAATTCGAATATCTGGACGAGAGCGCCGATGGCAGGATCATCGGCGAATTCCGCCCCGCCGGGCTGCGGCCGTATACGCTGGAAAAGGCTCGGCAATTCGGGTTTGATCAGGCTTATCTCGAGGCCTGCCTCTGAGCTATCCGGCGATTGGCAAAATGGGACTTCAGCCAAAGTTTTTGCCTCGAATGATTTTTCCCGTTTACGCTGCAACCGCGAACAACTACACTCTGTTGGAGTTCGGTCGCGCTATTGGCGGCCAGATTGCGGACCACACACAGCCGCCAAAAAACGGAGCATAACATGACGGGACGTACCCTCACCGCTCGCCCAAAGGCCAAAGCCGCTGCTGTCGAGGCTGCGCCGCCGGCGGACCCGGCGGCAGAACCGGCAAACGGCAGCGTCCCCGCCGGCAAGCTCGCTGCGGTCCATGCCGATACGCCGCCTGCTGCACCCGCACAAAGCCCTTTGGCAAACGGCAAGGGCCAGAGCCTGCAGGACCAGTTCCTGAACCTGCTGCGCAAGCACAAGACCCCGGTCACCATGTTTCTGGTCAAGGGCGTCAAGCTGCAGGGGATCGTTACCTGGTTCGACAATTTTTCGATCCTGCTGCGCCGCGACGGCCAGTCGCAGCTGGTGTACAAGCATGCCATCTCCACGATCATGCCCAGCCAGCCGGTCGACGCCCGCCAGTTCCTGAGCGCCGGCGACGGGCACAAGAAGCTGCGCCTGTTGCAGGACGTGTTCCTGGCCAGCGTGCGCAATGCCGGGGTGCATGTCACCATGTTCCTGGTGAACGGGGTGATGTTGCAGGGTCGCGTGGCCGCCTACGATCTGTTCTGCCTGTTGCTGGAGCGTGACGGATATGTGCAGATGGCGTACAAGCATGCCGTGTCGACCATCCAGCCGCTGACGCCGGTCGATCTGAGCGGCGAATGGGACGATGAGGACGCCAGCGCCTGACCAATTTCGATGAGCAGAAGGGCGAGGTTACCCGTGGTATCCGCGCGCTGGTGGTGTGCCCCGAATTACGCGGCAGACAGGCGGCGGTCGATGTGGAGGCGCGGCTGGAAGAGGGCAGGGGCCTGGCGCTGGCGATCGGGCTGGTGGTGGGCGATGCCTTCACCATCCCGATCCGCGAAGTGCGCCCCGGCACGTTGTTCGGCGAAGGCCAGATCGCCAATATCAAGGCGGCCTGCGAAGAACACGATGCCGAACTGATCATCGTCGATGGCGCGCTCTCGGCCATCCAGCAGCGCAATCTGGAGGAAAAGCTCGGGCGCAAGGTCATCGACCGCACCGGCTTGATCCTGGAGATATTCGGCGAGCGTGCGGTCACCGCCGAGGGCCGGTTGCAGGTCGAACTGGCGCATCTCGATTACCAGGCGGGGCGGCTGGTGCGCAGCTGGACCCACCTGGAGCGGCAGCGCGGGGGCTTCGGCTTTCTGGGCGGTCCGGGCGAAACCCAGATCGAAGCCGACCGCCGCCTGATTCGCGGCCGCATGGGCCGCATTCGACGCGAGCTGGAGCAGGTGCGGCGCACCCGCGCGCTGCATCGCGACCGGCGCGAGAAGGCGCCGTGGCCGGTCCTGGCGCTGGTCGGCTATACCAATGCCGGCAAATCCACGCTGTTCAACACGCTGACCGGCGCGCAGGTCATGGCCGAGGATCTGCTGTTTGCCACGCTGGATCCGACCATGCGCCGCATCCGCCTGCCCGGCGTGGACAAGGCTATCGTGTCGGACACGGTGGGGTTCATCTCCGATCTGCCGACCCAGCTGGTCGCCGCGTTTCGCGCGACGCTGGAAGAAGTCACCGCCGCCGATGTCATCATCCACGTTCGCGATATCGCCAACCCCGACAGCTCGGCGCAAAAGGCGCAGGTGTTGTCGGTGCTGGCCGATCTTGGGGTGAGCGGTGCGGCGGCGGACGAGGATGGCGGAATCGATCCGGCCGTTCCGGTTCCGATCATCGAGGTCTGGAACAAATGGGATCTGTTGTTGCCCGGCCGCGCCGCCGAATTGCGCGAACAGGCGAGCCTTGGTGACCAGATCGTGGTGCCGCTGTCCGCGCTGACCGGGCAGGGATGCGACGATCTGCTCGGCGCCGCCAGCCGCTTGCTGACCGGAGACGCGCGGGAACTGGAGTTCGTGCTTTCGGCGGGCGATGGCCAGCGCATTGCCTGGCTGCACGCGCATGGCGAAGTGCTGGTCGATGGCGAAGTGGTGCCGGACGGTGAAGTCGAAGCCGGCGCGCCCAAAAGACGACTCAAGGTGCGCCTGACTCCGCGCGAACTGGGGCGATTCACCCGGCTGCCGGTGCCTTCTCCAGGCGCTTGACCGCCTGCCACAGCACTTCCTGGGCATCCAGCGACAGCTGGGCGAAATTCTGCCCGGCTTGATCGGCCAAAGTTTCCATCGCCCTAAACCGCCGTTCGAATTTGGCATTGGCGGCGCGCAACGCATCCTCGGCCGCGATCCCGTTCGCCCGCACCAGGTTGACTGCGGCGAACAGCAAGTCGCCGGCCTCTTCCGCCTTGTCCTGCGGCGTTGCAGCTTGCGCCAGTTCGCCCGCTTCCTCGACCAGCTTGGCGGCGGGACCAGCGGTGTCCGGCCAGTCGAAGCCGACCCGGGCGGCGCGCTTCTGCAATTTCTCCGCCCGCATCAGCGCCGGCAGCGCCAGCGCCACCCCATCCAGCGCGCTGGTGGCGCCCAGCGCGGCGCGTTCCTGCGCCTTCAGGTTTTCCCAGCGAATTTCGCGCCCGGTGCCGCCCTCGGCACCTGCGTCATCACCAAAGATATGCGGATGGCGCGCCTCCATCTTCGCGGAAATTGCCGTGGCGACATCGGCGAAGGCGAAATGCCCCGCCTCCTCGGCGATGCGCGCGTGGAACACCACTTGCAGCAGCAGATCGCCCAATTCGTCTTTCAGCGCGGCAAGGTCGCCCCGCGCCACGGCGTCGGCCACTTCATAGGCTTCCTCGATCGTGTAGGGGGCGATGGTGGCAAAGCTCTGCGCGCGATCCCATGCGCAGCCATTCTGTGGATCGCGCAAGCGGGCCATGATCGCCAGCAGGCGAAGGAGCGGCGATGAATCAACCGGGGTCATCATCCATCCCTGACTACGAAGCGAGCCGATGCGCAACATCAAACGATGGGTGTGGGCAGTTTATTGTGCAGTGCAGCAACGCAAACTGCTATGGTGCGTTCCACAAATAGCGCGGGCCTTTGCCGGCGCCGGAGCAACGCATGAAACCTCTTCATACCTCCATTTTGAATCTGGTCGCAGGGCGCGTATCGCCGCTGAACGGAGGCGGAGCCAAAGGCGCCGGTCGATTGCAGGAAATCGCTGCGTTCGGCTCGAATCCGGGGTCGCTGCGCGCGTGGAGCCATGTTCCGCAAAATTTGCAGCCGGCGTCGCCGCTCGTCGTGGTCCTGCACGGTTGCACCCAAAGCGCTGCCGAATACGATACGGGCGCGGGCTGGTCGCAACTGGCCGATGAGCTGGGATTCGCGGTGCTGTTTCCCGAGCAGCAGCGCGCCAACAACCCCAATCTCTGCTTCAACTGGTTCTCGCCGATCGACAGCCGGCGTGATTCGGGCGAAGCATTGTCGATCCGCCAGATGGTCGCCTCGATGGCCGAAGCGCATGATATTGACGCGGGGCGGGTGTTCGTGACCGGGCTGTCGGCGGGCGGCGCCATGACCTCGATCATGCTGGCCACCTATCCCGAGCTGTTCGCCGGTGGCGCCATCATCGCGGGCTTGCCGTACGGCGCGGCGGCTTCGGTTGGCGACGCTTTTGCGCGGATGGCCGGGCAAGGCTATCCTGGCGAAGCCGAACTGGCATCGCTTGTCCTCGACGCTTCGGCGCATGACGGCCCCTGGCCGAAGATTTCGGTGTGGCACGGCAGCGCCGACACCACGGTGCATCCATCCAACGCCGACCGCATCATGGCCCAGTGGCGCCCGCTGCAAGGGGTCGGTGTCGCGTTTTCCGAACAGGCGCAAGCCGGCGGCCGGATTCGCCGCATCTGGCGCAACCACGCGGGGCATGTAATGCTCGAACAGAATATCATTACCGGCATGGGCCATGGCACGCCGCTGAGGACGCAGGGCGCCGATAGCTGCGGCGAGCCTGGCCCCTATATGCTGGAGGTGGGCATATCCTCGACGCGCGAGATCGCGCAATTCTGGGGACTGGCTGATCGGGTGGAGGGGAAAAAAATCGCCACCATGGCAGCACTGGCAGCGATGGCCATTCCGCAGGTCGCGACCCGCGCCGTGCGGATGGCGCCGGTCGGCAAGCCCCAAAAAGGCGTAGGCGCAATTATCGAGGATGCGCTGCGCGCGGCCGGTTTGATGAAGTGACAGGCTATTCGGCATCATGCGCCAAATCTGCGCCATACCCCGCCCGGCTTGGTTGACGATACAGAGTAACGGAAACACGCTATAGGGCAGGAACGAGTCGCCATGGCGGGTATTGCCCGGTCACGGACATCGCCACTCTGCCGGGGACAGCCATGCAGCCTCATACACGCGCCTTGGTCGCAGCTTCGGCATATGCGATCGTCAGCGGCAATAAAGTCGCCGGGTTGTATGACCATACGGCAAAAGAGCAGTTGCGCATGGCCGTCGAGTGCCGCGGCAATAGCGTACAGGGCGCCGATGGCGAACGGGGCGTGACCTTCGGTGGCGTTCTGCCGGAATTGTATGATAATGGCGATCAGGCATTTGTGTCGCTGGAGGTCGATGCGGCGACGGCGCGTGGCTATGATCGCGGCTCCGGGGGCCATTATCTGGCGGAAGTGTCGGATCGACTGATCCAGCTATTTGATTACCGCCAGGACGCCTGGTTCGCGTTCGAGGTACTGGTATTCGAAGACGGCGTAGTGAGGGGGGAAGCATGAGCCTGGAATTCGTCATGTTGGGCGCGACGATCGTGCTGGCTTTGGGCAATATTTTGTGGGCGGCAAATGCCCGCACCAGGCAATATGGGGTCGAGTGGAACATCGGCGCCCGCGATGGCGAAATGCCGCCGCTTGACCCGCTCGCCGGGCGCTTGCTGCGCGCCCAGGCCAACTTATATGAAACGCTGCCGCTGTTCATAGGGGCGCTGCTGGGCGCCACCGTGCTTGCCCACCTCGGCTGGAAGACGCAGGTGGGTGCGTCACTCTATTTCGTCGGTCGCCTGATCTATCTTCCGCTTTATGCGGCCGGCGTGCCCAAACTCCGCTCGCTTATCTGGTTATTGTCCATTGTGGGACTGCTAATGACGCTGTGGGCGATGCTCTTTGGCTGACGTACGACGAATGGTCGGCGCACCGGCCCTGCATTTTTGCGGGCGGAAAAGCAGGTAAGTAACTGAAAATTTGGTCGGGGAAAGAGGATTCGAACCTCCGGCCCCTGCCTCCCGAAGACAGTGCTCTACCAGGCTGAGCTATTCCCCGACCGATGCTGGACACCCGAAAGTGCCCGAGGCAGGAGCGGGCCTATAGGCGGCGATCCGCAGGGTGGCAAGCCATTGTCCGGTTTTTTCGAGTGAGGGAGAGCCGGGTCGGCCGCGGCTTGGCAAAGCTGCGCGGCTTGCGCTAGATTGGCGGAATGCCGTTGTTCCAGACCGATCCCGCCGCGCCGCTTTCCGGTGAGCCATCCGCCCATTGGGAATACCAATATCTCGAATTGATGCGCCGGATCTGGGAACACGGCGATGAACGGGTCGATCGCACCGGGGTCGGCACGCGATCGCTATTCGGCGCCGAACTGCGGTTCGATCTGGCCGACGGGCGGATGCCGTTGCTCACCACGAAACGGGTATTCTGGAAAACGGCAACGCGCGAATTCCTGTGGTTCCTGACCGGCGACACCAATATTCGCGCCCTCTGCGCGCAAGGCGTGGAAATCTGGACCGACTGGCCGCTGGCGCGCTATCGGCGCGAAACAGGGGCGATGATTTCCCGCGCGGATTTTTCGGCGCAAATCGTCGCCGATCCCGATTTCGCCGGCCGCTGGGGCGATCTTGGGCCGGTTTACGGCAAGCAATGGGTCGATTGGCCGGTGTATGAACCGGCTGACGACGGCCTCTATCGCAAGCGAGCGCAAGGCGTGAACCAGATCGCGGAACTGGTCGCCGGCCTGCGAGCCGATCCCGGCAGCCGGCGGCATATCGTCGAAGGCTGGAATGTCGCGGAATTGCCGGAAATGGCGCTGCCACCCTGCCACAAGACCTATCAGTTCCATGTCTCGGGAAACCGCTTGTCCGGATTGCTGTACCAGCGCAGTTGCGACCTCGCGCTGGGTTTCGCCTTCAACGTCTGGAGCGCGGCGCTGTTTATCCGCATGCTGGCGCAGCAATGCGGGTTGGAGCCGGGCGAACTGGTCTGGATGGGCGGCGATGTTCACCTCTATCGCAATCACGCCGATCTGGTGGAAGCGCAATTGCGCCGCACCCCGCACGGCGAGGCGAGGCTAGAGATCGTGCGCCGGCCCGGCTCGATCTTCGGCTACCGGATCGAGGATTTCACTGTCGGCGGCTACCAGCCGCAAGCGCATATCGCCGCGCCGGTGGCGGTGTGAGGCGGCAGAGTCGTTATTGACAGCCGGGTAGGGCTGGCCTAGTGGCGGCGCTCCCCAAGGGGGCGAGCGGGTGTAGCTCAGTTGGTTAGAGTGCCGGCCTGTCACGCCGGAGGTCGCGGGTTCGAGC
>CAXTOS010000117.1:0-7281 GCA_964245935.1 uncultured Novosphingobium sp. | reverse complement strand
ATGAACTACTTTCGCCATGCTGGGTATGCTACAATGTGATCACAAATTGCTCTAACCGACCAATCCTCCCCCTTTTGGGAGAGGTAGCTCGCCTGGCGAGACGGAGGGGGGCACTGGGCGCAAATCCAATGGGGGGATTATCCCGGACAATCCCCCTCCGTCAGCCCTTGGGGCTGCTACCTCCCCCACAGGGGGAGGATGGAGGTAAACCGCGCTTGAAAATGGGGTGGTTCTGTTGCCCGGCCCACGCGTTTGACGCGGGGGGGTGGGTCCGGGCCAAACGTCAGCCGGTAAAAATGGGGTGGTTCTGTTGCCCGGCCCACGCGTTTGACGCGGGGGGTGGGTCCGAACCAAACGTCAGCCGATAAAAATGGGGTGGTTCTGTTGCCCGGCCCACCCCGGGCCGCTGGAATCCCTTCTGTTGCCCGGTGGGCCCAACCGCGCTCTTGCCTTATAACTTCGGGGCGTTAGCCCCTAGAATTATGCAGCGATTGCGAGTGCTTCGTTGTCGTTGGCACTTGTGAGTTTTGAGCCTTGAGAGGGTTACTCAGCCCTGGCAAAAATTGCGCTTTTCAACACACGTCGATCCTAGTTCGGCCCCATCATTATCCCTGCGACAACAGGGCCCCGGCGCCCGGAGAACCGGGTCGGGTGATAATGGTGGAGCCGCCGGGTACCGCCCCCGGGTCCGCTGCGCCTATTGCACGCAACAATTTATCACCATAGTCGGTCGAAACCGACACCATCCATATAGACCGCTTTGCCGGAATGAAAAGGGCGCAGCTTGCAAAAAGCCCGGTCCGTCCCACCAAAAGACCTTGCCATTCAATGCCGAACCAGACTCTGCCGCATCAGCGCAGCCTCAATGAGTCGCGGATTTCGGTCAGCAGTTCCACTTCCGTGGGCCCGGCCAGGGCGACCGGCGCCGGCGGCCTCAGCCTGGCGGCCCAGCGCACGATCAGGAAGATGACGAAGGCCAGGATCAAGAAATTGATGATCGCATTCAGGAATGAGCCATAGCCCAGCAGCGCCACGCCGGCTTTTTTCAGCGCCGCATAATCGGACAGCGATCCTTTGTACGTGGCAGGAATGGCGCCGAGCGTAATGAATTTGCTTGAAAAATCGACGCCGCCTGTCAGCAGCCCGATCATCGGCATCAGCACGTCATCGGTCAGCGAAGACACGATCTTGCCGAAGGCCGCGCCGATGATCACCCCGACGGCAAGGTCCAGAACATTGCCACGCGCAATAAACGCCTTGAAATCGCCGATCATCGCCATGCCCCAATTCCTCCGCGATAGCTTGCCATTCGACGGTGGCACACCATCCCCGCGGGCGCAATTCCTTGTTATCCAAGGCTTGGCCGCCGACATTTGCACATAATGGCGGCGCATGACCGGTACCGGGGGGCTTGCGTCAGTCCTGGCCGTCGCTATCTTGCGTCGCGGAGGCGGAGCCCTGGCCCGCCAGGAGGAAATTCGCGGATGATCCCGTTTGCCGCCGACCGGCCCATATCCAGCGGCCTCTGCCGCCGGCCCATATTCAGCGGCCTCCGCCGCCGGCCCATATTCAGCGGCCTCCGCCGCCGGCCCATATTCAGCGGCCTCCGCCGCTATGCCCTCGTGGCTGTCGCAGCGATGAGCCTGTCCGGCTGCGGGGTCAATTCCGTGCCCACCGAGCAGGAAAATGCCAAGGCCCGCTGGGCCGATGTGCAGGCCGCCTTTCAGGAACGCGCCAACCTGATCCCCAATCTGGCTGCCGTGGCCAAGGGCGCCGCGACCCAGGAAAAAGGCATCCTGGTCGGCGTCACCGAAGCTCGCGCCAAGGCGACCAGCATCCAGCTGAACGCGGGCGACCTGACTGATCCGGCCAAGATGAAGGCGTTCCAGGACGCACAGAACCAGTTGTCGCAATCGATCGGCGGGTTCGGGCGCCTGCTCGCCAATTCCGAGGCCTATCCCGAGGTCAAGAGCATCGGTAATTACCAGATGCTGCAAAGCCAGCTGGAAGGCCAGGAAAACCGCGTGCGCATCGCCATCCGCGATTACAATCAGGCGGTGCAGGAATATAACACCACCATCCGTACCTTCCCGGCGATGGTCGCAGCCAGGGTCATCTATGGCTCGCAGCCGATGGTGCCGTATCAGGCGGTGACAGCGGGGGCCGAAGCTGCCCCCAGCCTGGAAGGCAAGCTCTGACGTGCACGCTCAGTTCCCCCGTCCGTCCTGAGCCGGTCGACGGGCTGATTTTCTTCCCGCTTGTTCCGCGCTCGTAAAAAGGAAATACAGTGCTTCGACAAGCTCGGCACGGACGGCGGGAATGGCGATGGCTGCCCCGGCTTGCCGCGCTCATGCTGGCGTTGCTCGGCGCGGCGACCGCTTCGGCCCAGACCTTCCCGCCGTTGACCGGACGCGTGGTCGACGCCGCGCATGTCCTGCCCGCCGATGTCGCGGCGCAGCTCGACCAGCAACTGGCCGCGCTGGAAAGCCAATCGCAGCGCCAGCTGGTCGTGGCTACCATCCCCGACCTGCAAGGCTATGACATTGAGGATTATGGCTATCGCCTCGGCCGCGCCTGGGGGCTGGGCGACAAAAAGCGCAATGACGGCATCGTCCTGATCGTCGCGCCAAAGGATCGCAAGGTCCGCATCGAAGTCGGTTACGGGCTGGAAGCGACGGTGACCGATGGCTTGTCCGCACTGATCATTCAGAATGTGATGCTGCCCAGGTTCAAGGCTGGCGACATGCCGGGTGGAATTCAGGCCGGAACTGCCGCGCTGATCCAGCAATTGACCCTGCCCGCCGACCAGGCGCAGCAGATCGCCGCCAATGCGCACCCCGCCCCCGCGAAGTCGTCGGGCCAGGTCGGTCCGGCGCTGCTGTGGCTGGGGTTCATCGGACTGTTTTTCATCTGGCCGATGGTCCGGCGGATGCGCGGCGGGCAAAGCTATGGCGGCGGCGGATTGGGGCCGGTGCTGTTGTGGGGCGCATTGGGAGGCATGGGCGGCGGCCGGTCGGGAGGCGGCGGATTCGGCGGCGGCGGCGGTGGCGGATTTTCGGGTGGCGGCGGCGGCTTCGGCGGCGGCGGCGCTTCGGGCGGCTGGTAGGAGCGGGCCATGATCGACAAGCCTGGCACTTCCGGCCCTGGCCTGGGTTTCGGCCCGAACCATTTTGCGCTGAGCGAGGCTGACCGCAACCGGATCGCCGGCGCGGTCACCGCAGCCGAAGCCCATACCGCCGGTGAAATCGTGACGATCCTGGCTGACCAGTCGGATGGCTACGAAGATATCGCCTTGCTGTGGTCGGCGCTGATCGCTCTGCTGGCGCTGGCTGCGCTGAGCCTTGCCCCGCAGTTCTATCTGGGGCTCGTCGACCGAATGCTGGGGCAGTGGGACATGCGCTGGCAGCCCGGCGCGCTGTTCACGCTGGCCGCTATCGTCGTCACCATCAAATTTGCCGCGACCTGGCTGATCCTGCGCTGGCGCCCCTTGCGCTTTGCGCTGGTGCCCGGCCCGATAAAACACGCCCGCGTCCGCGCCCGCGCGCTCAGCTATTACCGCGTCGGCACCGAAACGCGCACCTCGGGCGGCACCGGGGTGCTGATCTACCTCTCCCGTGCCGAACGCCGCGCCGAAATCGTCACGGACCCGCAAGTGACCGCCGAAATTCCCGCGCAGGAATGGGGCGCGGCGATGGCCGCAATGCTCGGCCACATCCGCGACAATCGCGCCGCCGATGGCATGGTCGAAGCGATTGCCAAGGTCGGCGCGATCCTGTCCCACCACTTTCCCCGCGACGCCCACGACACCAATGAATTGCCAGACCCTGTGATAGAGGTTTAGAATATCTGGCGGATATTCCATAAAAAAATCCTCCCCCCTTGGTGGAGGTGGCTCGCGCAGCGAGACGGAGGGGGCTGAACAGGTTGAACGCTGATGGGGTTTCCTCCCCTAAATTGCCCCCTCCGTCAGCCCTTCGGGCTGCCACCTCCCCCAGAGAGGAGGATCGGACACTATATGTTAAAGTAGGATACCAAATTGCCGGAAGAACCACCTGAAAAAGAAGAAATCGTCTGGCAGGGCCGCTTTGTAACCGCCAAAAAACGCGGCCGCTGGGAATACGTCAGCCGCGCGCGCAACATCCGTGCTGCGGTTATTCTGGCCATCGACGCGGACGACCACGTGCTGCTCGTCGAACAATACCGCACCCCGCTGGGCCGCGCCTGTATCGAACTTCCCGCCGGGCTGATCGGCGATCAAGACGACAGCGCCGACGAAGACACCCTGGTCGCCGGAGGTCGCGAACTGGAAGAAGAAACCGGCTATCGTGCCGGACGACTCGAATCACTGGGTGAATTCTGGTCCTCCCCCGGCATGGTCACCGAAAGCTTTACCCTCCTACGCGCGCATGACCTGGTGCAGGTCGGTCCCGGCGGCGGCACCGATGGGGAGAATATCACCGTACACCGGGTGGCGTTGGCCGGGATCAAGGCGTTTCTGGCGGAGCGCCGGGCGTTGGGCGATGCGATTGACGTCAAGCTGCTGCTGCTGCTGGCGCCGGGGATTTTGGCGGGCAAGTAGTTCGGCATTCAAAGCGTCTGAATGATCGCCGAAAAATCCAATCCGCCATTCCCAGCCGCCGCAAACGCCTCGTACAGTTCCGTAGCGCGCTGGCCCATCGGCACTGCGCTGCCGGCGGTCTTCGCGGCGTCCATCGCCAGTTTCAAATCCTTGAGCATCAGCGCCGTGGCAAAGCCGCCCTGGTAGCCATGGTCGGCGGGACTTTGCGGGCCGACGCCGGGGAGCGGGCAGTAGGAGGTCATCGACCAGCATTGGCCGGAGGAGACCGATGAGATGTCGTAGAAGGTCTGCGGGTCGAGGCCGAGGCGCTGGGCCATGGCGAAGGCTTCGCAGGTGCCGATCATGTGGATGCCCAGCAGCATGTTGTTGCAGGCTTTGGCGGCCTGACCGGCGCCGCTGCCGCCGGCATGGATGACGGCCTTGCCCATCGCCGCCAGGATCGGCTGCGCCTTGGCGAAGCTGTCGTCGCTGCCACCGACCATGAAGGTCAGCGTGCCGCCGTTGGCCGCGGCGATGCCGCCGGAGACGGGCGCATCGACCATGTCGTAGCCGGCGGCCCGCGCCGCCTCACTCACGTTGCGCGCGGTGGCGACATCGATCGTCGAGCAATCGAGCAGCAGCGCGCCGGCCGGCGCATGGCCGATCACGTCGCCGCCATAGACGCTGTCGACGATCTTGCCGTTGGGCAGCATCGACACCACCGCGTCGACGCCGATCACCGCTTCCTGCACGGTGGCGAAAGTCTCGCAGCCGTGGTGGCGGGCGCGTTCCAGTGCGGCGGGGGCGAGGTCGAAGGCGTATACGGCATGGCCGGCCTTGACCAGATTGGCGGCCATGCCGCCGCCCATGTTGCCCAGGCCGATGAATGCGATTTTCATAGTAATCTCCCCTTCCGCTTGCGGGAGGGGCCGGGGGTGGGCCTCTCCCAGTCTACAGCGTAGTGCCCACCCCTAACCCCTCCCGCGAGCGGGAGGGGAACTATGCGATCAACGCCCTTTCCACACGGCGGGGCGCTTTTCGACGAAGGCGGCCATGCCTTCGGCCTTGTCTTCGGTGGAGGCGAGGATCTGGAACAGGCGGCGTTCACTCAGCAAGGATTGCTCCAGCGTGGCTTCGAAGGCCAGGTTGACCATCTCCTTGTTGATCAGGGCGGCGGCGCGGCCCATGCCCGCGATGGTGGCTGCTGCGGCGATTGCTTCGTCGAGCAGCTTGTCGAGCGGCACCACGCGGCTGACGAGTCCCGCCCGCTCCGCTTCGGCGGCGTCCATGTTGCGCCCGGTCAGGCACAAGTCCATTGCCTTAGCCTTGCCCACGGCGCGGGTCAGCCGTTGCGAGCCGCCCATGCCGGGGGCCACGCCGAGCTTGATCTCGGGCTGACCGAATTTGGCGGTGTCGGATGCGATAATGAAGTCGGCCATCATCGCCAGTTCGCAGCCACCGCCCAGCGCAAAACCGTTTACGGCTGCGATCCACGGCTTGCGCGTGGGACGAACCAGGTCCGATTGCCAGCCCGACAGGAAATCCTGCAGAAAGAAATCAATCCCCGGTTTCTCGGCCATCTCCTTGATGTCGGCCCCGGCCGCAAAGGCTTTTTCGCCTGCGCCGGTGAGCACGGCGCAGCCCTGCGATGAATCGGCCTCGAAGGCGGCAAAGGCGGTAATCAACTCGGAAAGTATTGTGGAATTGAGCGCGTTCAACGCCTGCGGGCGATTGAGCGTGATCAGCGTCACCGCGCCGCGTTGTTCGACGATCAGCGTTTCGTAGCTCATAGCGGTTTCCATTCCTGTGCGGGCGGGAGAGGCGCGAAAATCGCCTCGATAAGCTGATCGGTGACACCCTCGGGGGTGGCCGGGTTCCATCTGGGCGCGTTGTCCTTGTCGATGAGGACCGCGCGCACGCCCTCGACGAAGTCGGGCAGCATCAGCACGCGCGCCGCGATGCGGTATTCCTGGGCCATATTAGCGGCGAAATCGGGCAATTTGGCGCTTTCGGCCAGCTGGTGCAGCGCCACTTTCAGGGTTTGCGGGCTCTTGGCCCGCATTGTCGCCAGTTCCCGGGCGGCCCATTCGCCATCGTCGCCAGACAGGGAGGCCAGGATATCCTCGACCCGGTCGGCGGCAAAGTGCCGGGCGATGTCTTTCTCATGGCCGGCGATCCTGGCCGGCGGCGGCTCGACCGACAGCGCGGCCAGCACACCGCCGATGTCATGGCCATGGGCGATCCGCGACTTGGCTTCGGCCAGTTGCTCATGCGGCAGATAATGGGTGGCGAGCCCCGCCCACAGGCAGTCGGCGCCATCGATGCGCGCACCGGTCAGCGCCAGAAACTGACCGATCCGTCCCGGCAGGCGCGACAGGTACCAGCCGCCGCCGACATCGGGAAACAGGCCGATCCCGGTTTCGGGCATCGCCAGACGCGTATTCCCGGTTGCTACGCGATACCGCGCCGGCAGTGCAATGCCAACGCCGCCGCCCATGGTGATCCCGTCCATGAACGACACGATCGGCTTGGCATAGGTAAACAGCAGATGGTTGAGCTGGTATTCCTCGTAGAAGAACCGCAGCCCGCTGACGCCGCCATCGGTCAGCGCGGATTGGCGAATGAGACCGACATCGCCGCCCGAGCAAAATCCGCGCCCTTCGGCATGATCGATGATCACCACCTGCACGGCCGGATCATCGCGCCACGCCAGCAACGCCGCG
>CAXTOS010000116.1:0-7288 GCA_964245935.1 uncultured Novosphingobium sp. | reverse complement strand
GCGCGGGCGCGCCGCGCGGGCGGGGATGCCGCCGATGCCGTCTATCTCGCCAATGGCTCGGAAAGCGTCTCGGTGCGCCTGGGCAAACTCGAAGATGTCGAGCGCTCGGAAAGCGAACATATCGGGCTGCGGGTGTTCGTGGGGTCACGTTCGGCCAGCATCGGCTCGACCGATCTCAGCGACGGCGCGCTCGACGAACTGGCGGCACGCGCGGTGGCCATGGCCAGGGCCGCGCCGGAAGACCGCTACGCCGGTCTGGCGCCCGAAGAACTGCTGATGCGCGGCGCTGTGCCCCGGCTCGACCTGCTCGACGCGGCAGAGCCCAGCCCGCAAGCCTTGCGCGCGCAGGCACAAGCCGCCGAAGACGCCGCCCGCGCCGTCGCGGGGGTCACCAACAGCGAAGGCGGCGGTGCCAGCGCCGGGCGCTCTATCATGGCGCTGGCCACTAGCCACGGCTTCGCCGGGGCCTATTGTGGCACCAGCCACAGCCTCGGCGTCAGCGTGGTCGCCGGCGAAGGCGCCGCCATGCAACGCGATTATGCCTGGCGCAGCGCGCGCTACGGCACCGACCTGCCCGCCGCGGAAGAAATCGGCGCGCTGGCCGCCAGACGTGCCGTCGCCCGCGTCAACCCTGCTAGGGTGAAAAGCGGACCCATGCCGATCGTGTTCGATCCGCGCGTCGGCGGCTCGCTGGTCGGCCATCTGGTCGGCGCGATGTCCGGCAATGCCATCGCCCGCCGCGCCAGCTTTCTGCTCGGCCGCGAAGACGAGCAATTGTTCGACAGCGCCATCACCCTGACCGACGATCCCCACCGCCCCCGCGGCCTGCGCTCGCGCCCGTTCGATGGCGAAGGCCTGCCCACCACCCGCCGCAACCTCGTCGAAAACGGCCGCATCACCAGCTGGCTGATGGATAGCGCCTCGGCCCGCCAACTCGGCCTCGCCCCCACCGGCCACGCCGCCCGAGGCGGCAGCGGCGCCCCCGGCGTCTCGGCCACCAACCTCCATCTGGAACCCGGCACGCTCAGCCCCGATGAACTTATGGCCGATATTGCCGACGGCATCTACATCACCGAACTGATCGGCATGGGCGTCAACGGCGTCACCGGCGACTACAGCCGAGGCGCGTCCGGCTATCGCATCGTGCGGGGTGAAATTGGCGAGCCGGTGGCGGAGTTCACCGTGGCGGGGAATTTGATCGACATTTACGCGGCGCTGACGCCGGCAAACGATCTGGAATGGCACCGCGCGGTGAATGTGCCGACTTTGCGGGTGGCTGGGCTGACGGTGGCTGGGGATTGAGGGTTTAGGTTAAGCTTCAGCCCAAGGGAAAGTCCTGGGGCCATCGCCCCAGACCCCATATCTTTTAGCTTAACGTGAAACGTGGGCTTAGTCCGGCCCTCAATGGGCGTTATAGATTTTTTCGTTTTGGCGATAATGGTTGGCATCCTGCTGGGCTATTGTTAGCTACAGAAACGGCATGGTAGCCGAGCTATCTTCTCGCCCATGAGAGAATTTTGCATTGAGCCATCCGTCACTTTATATCGGTGATGTACTTCATCTTAGGGGGAATATGAAGCCAGTCGTGTGCGTGACAGTTTTGGGGGCTTTGTTAGGCACGGGCTCATTGCATGCTCAGACCACACCCGTGAAGGCGCCCGTCCCAGTGCTTTCATCTGTCATAGCTGCGTCCAACCCCGCTCCCGCAGTAACAACGCCTACGGCGACGACACCGTGTGAATTGCACGTGTTTCCGACAGCAGATCTTTCTTATTCAGGTCCGAATTATCCAGTAATACCCGGACTGGGCGTCTTAGGTGCCGCTATAGCTGGCGGTTTGGAAGCCGCGGTGTTGCAGCCTCAAGGCGGCAGTGACACGCAAATGAGGAGTTTTCTTACCCCGGAAGTTCAGGTTCGTCTGCTAAAAGAGGCGGGTCTATTAGCGCTGCTCAAGTTGCCTGCGGATACGATCATTTTCGCCGAGAAAGCTATTCCCGATCGTGACGATATCAAAAATAATCCTAGCATAGCTGAATATTTTAAATCATTTGATGAAAATTTAAATCACGGTAAACCATTATTTCCTACGAACTCAAAATGCTACAGAGAAATTATTATTCTATCTGTCAGTATTTGGAATGCAAGCCTAACCAATAATTATATCTATCGTAAGTTCGACGAGCGGGATTGGCAGAACGCATCAGTAGCTGGTGACTATCTGACATCTAAACCCAAAGGTTTTCCTGCTAAATCGGCCGATAAGATGGAAATTGCAAGTTCGTCACTAAGATCGACGTTTGCGCGCAACTTTACCGAGTGGGCGACCAAAAAGGTAAAAATTTAAGGCGTTTAGAGCGGAGATGCATAGTAATATTGCAACTGTCACTATACGACAATGAAATATGGTTCCCGTGGGATGATTTTGATCAGCCTTATTAGGCTTAGCGCTTTTTGCTGGGATAGTGGATTTCAGGATTGGGAATTACCGTTGGTATAACGAGTAAAAATGTCACGTGTGATACCGCCCCAAGCACCGCAGGTCTCATTGCGCGCTGTGCGGCAAGCGCTATGATGAGATCGAGGCGTAACGAAAAATGCCGGGGAGCGCGAGGGGTTGCCCCTCGCACCTACCCTCAGCCTTAAAAATCAAACCTTAACGTGTTCCTTAGCCCGCTCGATCGCTTCCACCACGATCCGGCGCGCATCGTCGGCGCCGCCCCAGGTGCCGACGCGGACCCATTTCTCGGCTTCCAGATCCTTGTAGTGGGTGAAGAAGTGTTCGATTTGCTGGAGCACGATACCGGGCAGGTCGCCGGCTTCGAGCACGTCCTTGTAATAGGGGAAGGTGGCGTCGTCGGGGACGCAGACGACTTTTTCATCGCCGCCGTGTTCGTCTTCGAGGTTGAGCACGGCGATTGGGCGGACGCGGACCACGCAGCCGGGGATGAAGGGGGAGCGGGCGATGACCAGTGCGTCGAGCGGATCGCCGTCGGGGGACAGGGTGTGCGGGATGAAGCCGTAGTTGGCGGGATAGCGCATCGGGGTATGCAGGATGCGATCGACGAACAGCGCGCCTGATGCCTTGTCGAATTCGTACTTCACCGGTTCGCCGCCGGTGGGCACTTCGATGATGACGTTGAGCGAGTGGGGCGGATTTGCGCCGATGGAGATCATGTCGATGTTCATGGCCGTTCCCTAGCGAGCGACTTGCTGCAGCGCAACAAAAACTAATATCAAACTGCGTTGATCGGAACCAATAGCCCCCTCCTCTTTAGAGGAGGGGGTTGGGGGTGGTGCCTTTCTTCGAGCAAGATGCAGCCCAGCATAAAAGAGAGAGACACCACCCCCAACCCCCTCCTCTAAAGAGGAGGAGGTAGAGTCGCAATCACCGCAGCTTGGTATAAGTATGATTCAGCTGCCGGCGGTGACATTTATAGTGAACGCCAGGACGATGAGGTTGTAGAAGAATGCAATAATGGCGTGAACAATGGTGGTGCGGCGGAAGGTGCGCCCGGGCACTGTAATGTCGGAGGTGGCAAAGGCCATGCCGATCGTCAGCGCGTAATAGGCAAAGTCGAGATAATCCGGACCCGACTCGGGGTTGTGCGCATTGCCGCCGTCCTTGTCGGCGTCGGTATCGGGGTCGGGCGTGGGAAAATTCAGTCCACCCTCGGCATCGTCGCGGTAAAAGAGATGGGTGTAATGGAGGGCGAACACGAGATTGCCGAAAAGCCAGGCAATGACCAGGCTGAGCAGGACCGTCGCCAGCGCCGTGACATGTTTGACCCCGGTTTCATGGCGCGCGTCGGGCAGTTCCACGGTGACCGCGGTCAGGATCACGATGATGACCAGGCTGGTGATGAGCAGCATGGCGGTTCGCCCGGCGTCGTTCGCCCGCGCTTTTGCACGCATCTCCGCAGGGGAATGATCGCGGGTCAGCGGCCACAGCGAAACGATGAACAGCACGGCCGCCAGATCGAAGCCACCCAGCACCGCCTGGCCCCAGCGCGATACCAGCGGCGCGAGCGCGGCAAAGGCGACCGGCAGTGCCACCAGGAACAGCACAAACCGGGCCGGGACCGGCCACGGACCGCTTGCCGGCTGATCGGGAGAGAGCGGTTTCCCGGTCATTTCGCTCCCGCGCGGCGCGGCGCCAGCAACAGGTCGAACGGTGCCGCCTGCGTGCCGGGGGTGGCCCGTTCCAGCCACGGCCAGCGCAGGCCATCGTGGTAATCCAGCTGGACCGCCTGCACCCGGTCGCCGCGCTGGACGATCAGTTCGATGGGCTTGCCGGCCGCCGGTCCGCCGTGCCTGGCAGCGGTGATGGCGTCCTTGATCGTATCCTGGTCATAGGCAATGCCGTTCACGGCGATGATCCTGGCGCCGCTGACGATGCCGGCGTTGAACGCGGGGCTGTCCCAGCGGCAACTGCTGACCTTGTTATCCTTGTCGATGGCGATGCCCAGCGAATGGAACAGGGAGAGGAATTTGCCGTCATCCATCCGCGCCTTGTCAAAGGGATTGGGCTCGGCCCTGAACACCAGCCGATAGCCGGCCAGCTCGATCCCGGCCAGTGGCGCCGGCCGGCCGGGAGCATCGATCCGGGTCTTGAAAAAATCGGCCCAGTCATGCGGGTAGACAGCGTTCAGCGCGGCAATGACATCGCTTTCGCCATAGGTCACTTCGCCCCAGTCGCCATTGCTCACGCCGAAGAACGCCCTGGCGAAATCGTCCAGGCCCTTGCGGCCATGGGTTCCGGCGCGAATGATCTGGTCCGCTTCCAGCCAGACCAGCGCGCCCTCGGTATAATAGTCCTCGTTGCGGTCGATCGACGGATAGGGCTTGGGCCGGCGCGAGGCGATGATCGGATCGTGCGTGGTATCCGCAACCGGGCGCCAGTCGCGCCCCGGCCACTGGGTGAACATTCCGGCGGCGTTGGCGAACAGGCCCAGCACCATGTCCTTGCTCTGCACGCCCGAGCGCGCCGCCAGCACATAGCCCCAGAACTGCGTCTGGCCTTCATAGACCCACAGCAGATCGTCCTGCATCGGCTCGCGATAATCGGGGGTCCATAGCGCGGCCGGGCGGCGGAACTTGCCGTTCCAGCTATGGGTCAGTTCATGCGGCAGCACGTTCCGATCGAAATCGCGCTCATCCCATTTGGTAAAGGCGTCCGGGCCCATGGTGTTTT
This sequence comes from uncultured Novosphingobium sp., assembly GCA_964245935.1. Taxonomy (GTDB): domain Bacteria; phylum Pseudomonadota; class Alphaproteobacteria; order Sphingomonadales; family Sphingomonadaceae; genus Novosphingobium. Next base: position 2,097 of record CAXTOS010000116.1, on the reverse strand, counting down.
CGCTCGAGCGGTGATGCTCCAGCCCGATGCCGCCCAATCGGTCGGTCAGCCCCAGCAGGAAATCATAATGGTCGAAATGACGGCCGCCAAAGGTCAGCAGCGCTTCGTCGACCAGCGCCGAATAGACCTTGAGATGCTGCGGCGTGATGGCCAGATTGGCCGGCTTGTCGGCTACCACATTGAGCGCGACATCGTGGCCAAGCTCGAACCGCTTGAAGTTGATGCCCGCGAACACCGGCGAATCGACCAGCGTGGCGTAATCGGTCTCGGCCCACGCGAGCGTCGCCCCGCTTTGGGTCCGCGCATCGAGCGCGCTGGCCACGCCCCACCCGGCCGGAAAGGTCACCCGCGGCTGCACCCTGATCTGCCGCACGTAATAGCCGGCCGGATAAAGGCTCATCCGGTCCCATTGCAGGTTGAGCATCTCATTGGTCATCGAAATCCGCCCCTCGGCCGATTGCAGCGGCGAAGTGTGGATGAATTTGGCGACGACCTCATGGGTGCCGGCGGGCAGGGCGAGGTGAAAGGCAAAGATTTCGACCGGATCGCGCCGCCATGCGATCGGCTGGCCGCCGACGAAGAAGCGCACATCGACCAGCTGGTCCATCGTTCCGCTGGGCGAGTGATTGCCCGGCAGCCAGCGCGGCAGCATCAGTACGAGAGCGGAGGTGCCGGGCGCGACCGGAATGGTTTCGGTAACGCGATAGACTGCACGCGCGGTGTCCGTGGCATCGATATCCAGTTTAATCGGGCCGCCGGGATAGGCTGTGTCCTGCGCCGCCGGGATATCAGTCACCAGCGATACCGCTGAAGGTGCCGAGCGCGCGATCGGCTGGGCCGATGCCGCAAGGGGCATTACGAGGGCAAGGCAAAGCGGCAGCACTCCGGTTTTGATGTTCATGGGGCGTCTCTGACCGGAAGCATCGATTTATGCAACAATCCGGGGTGTCCAAGGTTGCATGGCGGATGCGGCCGGGCAATTCGCTACGGCAATTTCCCGGCAATGTTCCAATTCGCTGCATTTCGCTCTAGGGCCACGCGCTGCCACACAGGACACGCGCATGTCGAATAAAAAACCCGCCGTTGCTTCGAAATCGGGGCGGATCGAAACCCCGCAGGCCATTCGCGGCACCCAGGATATTTTCGGGGCCGAGGCGGAGGCATTCGCGTGCGTGGTCGAATGTTTCGAGCGGGTGCGCAAATTATACCGGTTTCGCCGCGCGGAATTGCCGGTGTTTGAAAAAACCGCCGTGTTTTCGCGCAGCCTGGGCGAGACCACCGATGTCGTGTCCAAGGAGATGTACACATTCGACGATCGCGGCGGCGAATCGCTGACCCTGCGGCCGGAGTTTACCGCCGGGATTGCCCGCGCCTACATCACCAACGGCTGGCAGCAGCATGCACCGCTGAAGCTGGCCACCCATGGCCCGCTGTTTCGCTATGAGCGCCCGCAAAAGGGCCGCTATCGCCAGTTCCACCAGCTGGATGCCGAGATCATCGGAGCTGCGGAGCCGCTCGCCGATGTCGAACTGCTGGTGATGGCCGATCAGTTGCTGCACGAGCTTGGGGTTGCCGATGGGGTGACGTTGCAGCTCAACACGCTGGGCGACGCCGCCAGCCGCGATGCGTGGCGCGCGGCGCTGGTCGAGTATTTCCGCGCGCATCGGGCGGAATTGTCAGAAGATTCGCAGGAACGGCTGGAGCGCAACCCGCTGCGCATTCTCGATTCCAAAGACCCGCGCGACCGGGTGTTTACCGAGGCGGCGCCCCGGATCGACGAGTATCTGTCGGGCGAGGCGCAGGATTTCTTCGGGCGGGTGACCTCGGGGCTGGATGCGGCGGGTGTCGCGTGGACCCGCGCCCCGGCGCTGGTCCGCGGGCTGGACTACTATCGCCACACCGCGTTCGAGTTTGTGACCGACCGGCTGGGCGCGCAGGGGACGGTGCTGGGTGGCGGGCGATATGACGGACTGATGGCATCGCTGGGTGGTCCGCCGACCCCGGCGGTCGGCTGGGCGGCGGGGATCGAGCGGCTGGCGATGCTGGTGGTGGATGGCGGACAGGTGACGGAAGCGCCGCTGGATGTGATCATCGCGG
>CAXTOS010000115.1:0-7346 GCA_964245935.1 uncultured Novosphingobium sp. | reverse complement strand
ATGTACGCGGGAAGGGGTTCGCCCTTCAACTCGCCCCCTCCGTCAACCCTGCGGGCTGCCACCTCCCCCAAGGGGGCAGGATTAAGGCCAATTCGATTGATCAGCTGCCTTTCGATCATCTTTGCCAGGCCGAACGCGCCCTTTTGCGAGGCAATGTCGGCAAAGCGTGCATCCTGCATGTCGCGGAAGGTGTCCACTCCCTGGCTCGACGTCATGGTTTCCCCGAAGCTCGATTTGTGCGCCGCGCTCAGCATCTGGCGCACGAAAATGGCCTCGAACTGCTCCGCAGTCTTCCTGATCTGCGCCAGGCGCGCAGGCGGGATCGCCGCCACTTGAGCCCTCTCCCCTCCAGGGCAGAGGGTTGGGAGAGGGGGCCGCCCGGCAGCGGCGGCGACCACGGCCGCGCTCATATCACCACCATTTCGGCACGCAGCGCGCCGGCCTGCTTCAGGGCTTCCAGAATGGCGACCAGATCGGACGGGCTGACCCCCAGCAGGTTGAGCGCATCGACGATCCTGGACAGCGACGCGCCGCCCTTGAACAGCATGACGTGGCCGGCCTCTTCCTCGGTGCTGATCCTGCTGGACGGCGATGCCACGGTCTGGCCCTGGCTGAACGCGCCCGGCTGGCTGACCGAGGTTTTTTCGTCGATCCGCACGGTCAGCTTGCCATGGCTGATCGCGGCGGGCAGCAATCGCACGGCGCTGTTGATCACGACCGTGCCGGTGCGGCTGTTGATGATCACCCGCGCCGGAGTTTCGGCGGGATGCACTTCCAGCATCTCGATCGCCGCCAGCGTGGTCGCGCGGCTGTCGGCGCCCGGTGGCAGGCGCAAATCGATGGTCACGCCGTCCTCGACGCTGGCCATGCCGGAAAATTGCGTATTGATCGCGTCGCGCACGCGCTGCGCGGTCATGAAATCGGCATCGTTGAGATTGTAGCGCAGCATCGGCGCAGTCTCGAAGCCGGTATCGACCGCGCGCTCCACCGAAGCACCTTCGGCGATGCGGCCGACCGTCGGCACGTTGACCGTCAGTTGCGAACCATCCTTGGCGGAAATCCCCAGGCCGCCCACGGCCAGATTGCCTTGGGCCATCGCGTAGATCTGGCCGTCCGCGCCATACAGCGGGGTCAGGATCAACGCGCCGCCACGCAGCGACTTGGCCTTGCCGATCGTGGACACGGTGATGTCGATCCGCTGGCCGGGCTTGGCAAAGGCGGGCAGGTCGGCGGTGATCATCACCGCTGCGGCGTTCTTCAGCCCCGGCGACACCCCCGGCGGCAATTGCACGCCCATCCGGCCCGATACGCCGCGCATGGCCTGGGTCAGATATTGGAGGTCATCGTCGCCTGTCCCCGCCAGGCCTACGACGATGCCGTAACCGGTCAGCTGGTTCGAGCGTACTCCCTGGAACGTGCCGAGATCGCGGATGCGTTCGGCATGGGCCAGCCCCGGCAGCAGCACCACCAGCACGAAGGTGATCAGGGTCAGGAGCAGGCGGTTCATCAGAACGGGCTCAGGAAGTTGAAGAAATGCATCAGCCAGCCCTCGCGTGCGCTGCGCTGGATGGCGCCGTTGCCGGCATATTCCATGCGCACGTCGGCGACCCTGGTCGAGCGCACGTTATTGTCCTCATCGACATCGGCGAGGCGCACGATCCCGGAAAACTGGATCCATTCGTCTCCCTGGCTGAGCAACATGCGCTTTTCTCCGCGAACCAGCACGGTGCCGTTCGATCTGACCTCGGCAATGGTCACCGCGACCGAGCCGTTGAAGCCATTGGTCTGGGTGGCATTGCCTTGACCATTGAACGACGATTGCGCCGATGCGTTAAGGGCATTGGGGTTGATGGCGAACGGGCCCTTGGTGGGCGGCACGACGGCAAAATTGCCGGCGCGCTGGGTTTTGGTGGCGGCGGTCTTGGTCGAGGACGTGCTTTCGGCAAGCAGGATCGTCAGCGTGTCGCCCACGCCATGCGCCTTGGCGCCGGTCACCAGCGGCGCATAATTGGCCAAGACGTTGAAGATGCTGCCGTCGGCCGGGCGCGGCAGCCCGACTGGGGCGACAGGCAGCGTGGCCGCGAACCCCGACGGCGGCTTCTTGGCCAGCGCGGGTTGGGCAACGGCCAGCGCCAGCAGCATCAACAGGTGCCAGTATTTCACTTCCGCCGCCAACTTGTCGTGCTGACGAAAGTCAGCATCCATTGCCGCAAGGTGGCGTAGTGATTGCCCACCCGGAGCGAGGGCGGTGCTGCGGCGTCCATGGGTTGCGCCACCACAGGCGTCCGCCTGCCAATCGACGCCTGCGCAGAATGGATCCTGACCTCCGTCAGGATGACGGATCGAATGTATCGCAATCACAGCGTCTGGTCGGCGTTCTTGAGCATCTCATCGACCGACGAGATCATCTTGGAATTGATCTCGTAGCCGCGCTGGCACTCGATCATGTCGACCAGTTCCTGCACGACATCGACATTCGACGCTTCCAGCATGCCTTGTGCGACCGTGCCATGCCCGGTCAGCCCCGGGCTGCCGACCTGCGGTGCGCCGCTGGCGCCGGTTTCCAGCAGATAGTTGTTGCTGGCGGCCTGCAGGCCGGCCGGGTTGGCGAAGGTCGCGGTGGTGATCTGGCCGAGCTGGGTGGCCGCCGACGACCCGGCGACCACCGCCGAAACGCTACCGTCGGTGCCGATGGTGATCGAGCCGGCGCCGGCCGGAACGCTGATCGCGGGCTGCACGACATAGCCCTCGGACGTGACGATCTGGCCGTTGGCGGACAGCGAAAAATTGCCGGCTCGCGTGTAGCCGGTTTGGCCACTGGGCATCAGCACCTGAAAATAGCCTTCGCCCTGCACGGCCAGGTCCAGGGCATTGCCGGTGCTGTTCATCGTCCCCTGGGTGTCGGTGCGCGAGGTCGACTGGACCGCTACGCCGGTGCCCAGGTTGAGCCCGGTGGCATAGTCGGTCTGGCCAGTCGATTGCTGCCCGGCCACGCGCATGTCCTGATAAGCCAGCGTCGCGAAATTGGCGCGCTCGCCCTTGAAGGCGGTGGTGTTGACGTTGGCCAGATTGTTGGCAATCACCCGCATCCGCGTGTCCTGCGCTTCCAGACCGGTACGGGCGACTTGCAAAGCGGCAGACGACATGCGGGGTTCTTTCTCTTTCCAAGCCCCTTCTCTTCAGAAGGGGGTGGTGGCTCTCTAGGCCCCCTCCTCTTCACAGGAGGGGGTCGGGGGTGGTGCCTGTTTTTTCTCCCCTCCCGCTTGCGGGAGGGGAGCAGGCAGGATCAGCTCGACGGCAGCTTCATCAAACTGGCCCCGCTCTCATCCACATCCTTGGCAGCACTCACCAGCTTGGTGCGAATCTCGAACAGGCGTTGCGCGTCGACCATGCCGACCAGCACTGCGCCGGGATCGACGTTCGATTGCTCCAGTGCGCCGGTGGTGACCTTGGCATCGTCATCGGCGGGCAGCGCGCCGCCGCCGATCACGGCGAACTGGCCGGCGACGGTCTTGCCGAGCCGGCTGCCGGTGGTGCTGACGATCTTGAGGCGGTCGACCGGTTGCGGCGGCGCCTCGGGCGTGGCGGGATTGCCGACCAGCACCGCGCCATCGGGGCCGATGCTTAGTTTCGATCCCACCGGCACCGTTATGGCCCCGCCGCTGCCGAGCACTGGCCGGCCATCGCCATTCTGCAGCACGCCGCTGCTGGACACCGACAGGTCGCCGCGCCGCGTATAGACCTCGCTGCCGTCGGCGGCCTGCAGGGCCAGCATGCCGTCGCCCGACAAGGCGATGTCGAGCGGCCGGCCGGTCTGGGTGATGCCGCCGGCTTTCATGTCGGCGCCATGCACCTCGCCATCGGTCAGCGCCCGCACTTCGAGCGAATTGCCTTTCAGCGTGACCGGCGTCGCATAGACCAGCTCCGCGCGAAAACCCGTGGTCTGGGCATTGGCCATGTTGCTGGCGATGACCTGCTGCTGGGTCATCGATTCGCTCAGGCCGGACATGGCGGTGTAGATCAGGTGGTCCATGCGGGCTTATCCGGATTTACTGCGAGTGCAGGTTGATGAGGGTAGAGGTGATCTGGGTATTGGTATCGATCGCCTTGGCATTGGCCTGGAAACTCTGCTGCGCGCCGACCAGACCGACCAGTTGCGATGACAGATCGACGTTGGAACCCTCCAGCGTGCCCGACAGCAGCGCACCGTAATCGCCGGTGGCAGGCTGGCCCAGGATGGCAGCGCCACTGTTGCCGGTGGCGCTCCAGGTGGCGTTGCCCATCTGCTTGAGGCCGGTCTGCGACGGAAAGCTGGCCAGCGCGATACCGCCGACCGCCGCCGAGCTGCCATCGGCATAGGACGCGGTGATCACCCCGCTGCCGGACACGGATACCCCGGTGAATTGCGATCCGGCGGCATTGGTCAATGGTACCTGACCGTCGGCGGGGGTGGTCGAAGTCGGCGTGCCCGCGGCATTCACCGGATAGGTCTGCACCCGGTCGCCCGAGCTATCCACCACATAGCCCGATCCGTTCACCGTGAACGCCCCCGCCCGGGTGTATCCCGTGACGTTCGCGGTCGGCGAGCGGGTGACGAAGAAGCCATCGCCATTGATCGCCAGGTCCAGCGCATTGCCGGTTTGCTGCATCGACCCCAGCGAGAAGTGCTGGGTAATCGCCTGCACGCGCGAGCCCAGTCCCACCGTCAGCGCCGGATCGGTCAACGCCGAATTGGAAATGATATCGGCAAAGGAAATGGTGCTCGCCTTGAAGCCGTCGGTGTTGGCGTTGGCGATATTGTTGGCGATCACGCCGAGGCTGGTCTGGGCGTTCTGCAAACCGTCGAGCGAGGTATAGTAAGACATGGCTGGTGTCCTTTCGGGTCAGGCGGTGGGGGCGGGCGCGACGTGCGTCGTCCCGGCGGCGGCCGCTGCGGCAGCGGCAGATGCGGCGGCTGCCGTAGCGGCCTGCTGCGCGGCAAGCTGGCTGGCCTGGATCGCGTTCAGCGTTTTCGAAATCGTCGACAGCGTGGCATTGCCGCTGTTGGTGCTCGACAGCTGCGAGAATGTCGCCAGCTGCGCGACCATGGCGGTATTGTCGGTCGGTTGCGTCGGGTCCTGATCCTTTAACTGCGTGGTCAGGAGCTTCAGGAAATCGGCTTCGCCCAGGCCGGAATAGGCCGATGTTGCCGGCGTCGCCGTGCTGGTGGCGCCGGACGTGGTGTTGACGGCTGATGTGCTGACAGTCATTTTAACCTCACGGTGTCGAGAATGAGTTGCTTGGCGGTGGAAACGGCTTCGACCAGGTTCTGATAGGCGCGTGAGCTGTCGAGCATCTCGATCATCTCGGCGTTTTCATCGACCGGCGCGGTCCAGATATCGCCATTGGCATCGGCCAGCGGATGCCCCGGATCATGGACGCGGTTGGGCGGGGCGGTGGAACGCCGTACCCCGGTGACGCGCACCGTCGACATGCCGCTGGCCTGGTCCAGCTGCTCGGCAAACACCGGCTGCAGCGGGCGATAGGCGGCATCGGCGCTGCCCGCGACCGCGCCGGCATTGGCCAGGTTGGAGGCCGAGGCGTTCATCCGCACCATCTGGGCGGACAGCGCCTGCTGCGCGAGGTCGAAGATGGATAGCGGTCCCGCCATGCCTATTCGCCCTTGATCGCGCGCGTGATGGTATCGACGCGCCCGGCAATGAAGGCCAGCGTCGCCGAATAACCCACCGCATTCTGGCCGAAGGCAACCTGTTCGGTGCCCATCTCCACGGTATTGCCATCGAGCGAGGGCATTACCGGCACGCGGTATTGCGTCGCATTGGACACCGCCTGGTCGGTGCCGGCGCCCGCCAGCTTCGCCTTCAGCGCGGCGGCGAAATCGATGTCGCGCGCCTTGTAGCCGGGGGTGGAGGCATTGGCGATGTTCGAGGCGAGCAGGCCCATGCGCTGCGAACGCAATTCCAGCGCGGCACCATGGATGCCGAACAGGCTTTGGTTCAGGGCAGGGTCGCTCATCGGCATACTCCAGGTTCGCAGGGAACTTCGCAATGCTCGTGCCAAATGATAAAATATCCACTTTACAACATATTGGGCCGTGGGACCGGCTCTTGCGACGGCAGATTTCTGCCGAGCGCGGCAAGATTGCGCCGCCGCCGGGTTCAAATCGCCCGCATGGCGCCGTTCTGTTGGACCAGAAGGAAGCCCGTCATGGACCTGCTGTCATTTGCGGACTCGACCAGTGCCGCCATCGTGCTTGGCGGCACGCTGGTTGCGACCTTGCTGCGCTGCGGTTTTGGCGACTGCGCGCAGGCTTTGCGCGCGCTGGCGGCGGCGCTGGGGGTAACGGGGCCGCCGCGCTTCGATGGCGCGCGGGTCCGGTCGCGGCTGGCGGTACAGGTCCAGGATATCCACAAACACGGGATGATCGGCGCGCATCCGCAGCACTTCGACGACCCGGAATTCGATGAAGCCACCGATGCGCTGATCGGCCATCGCTCGCTCGATGCCCTGCTGGCCGCGCATGACATGCACCGAGCACGGCGGCAGGCGCGCACGGCGATCGCGGTTGGTACGCTGGCGCAGGCGGCTGAACTGGCGCCGGTGTTCGGCCTGGCCGGCACGCTGATTTCACTGGGCAAGCTGCCCGCCAATGGCCTCGATCGCGGTGCCTATATGGCGGCGATCGCCATGGCGGTGCATGCCACGCTGTATGGCCTGATCGCCGCCAATCTGGTGCTGGCGCCGCTGGCCCGGCTGGTCGAGCGCCGGGCCAGCCGTGAAGAAGCGGAACGCCAGGGCCTGGTCGATTGGCTGGCGCATGCCCTGGCCCCGGCGCGCACCCCGCGCGAACCCCTGCGCGGCGCGGCATGAAGGATGGCGCCACCGCAGCAGCCTTGATCGGCTGGCAGACGCTGCTGGCCGATCTGTCGCTGATCCTGTTCATGGTCACCGCCGCGGCCATGGCACAGGGCACGGCCCGCCAGGCCAGGGCGATGCCCGCCCTGCCGAAAATGCCATGCGATCCGGAATTGGGCGAGCCGTTGGCGGTGTGGCGCGCCGGGGGATCGCAGACACTGGGGCATTGGCTGGCCAGCGAGCAGCCCGACGGCCGGCAACAGCTGACGATCACTGCGCATTATCGGCGGGGGGCGGAGGCCGTGGCGTGGGCAGGGGCGCACGCGCTGGTCAACCAGGCCGGGGCGATGGGCAAAACCGCCCGCGTCATCATGGCGCCCGTTGCCGACGCGGGCGGCGACGAAACAATCGCCAGCCTGGCGTATGACCGGGCGCCGGAATTCGGAACGGCACAAGGTTTGCGTGACAAGCCGGGCATCCCATTTGCCAGG
>CAXTOS010000114.1:0-7389 GCA_964245935.1 uncultured Novosphingobium sp. | reverse complement strand
CGGGGCCTGCATGCGGATTGCGACGGGCTGATCACCGTCTTCCCCCAGCTTGCCCTGACGGCCGCCGTTCACAAGGCCTTTTCGCCGACCCGGCGCAAAAAACCACTGCTGGCGTGGTGTTTCAACATCGGTGAGCGGCCGCCCTGGCCGAGCCCGCTTATTGCCCGGATTTTTCTGCGCCACGTCGACCAGTTCGTGGTCCATTCACGCGGCGAGATCGACACGCTCCATCGCTGGTTCGGCATTCCCCGCAACAAGATCACCTTCGTGCCGTTGCAGCGCGCGCCGATCATCCTGACGCAAACCGAAGACACCGCCGATCCCTTCGTCCTGGCGATGGGTTCGGCCAATCGCGATTATGCGACGTTGATCGAGGCGATCAGGGGATCGCCGCTGCGGCTGCTGCTGGTTGCCTCGTCGCGCAGTCTGGTCGGCCTGGATATTCCCGGCAATGTCGAAATCATGGGCGGCCTGACCACGCAGCAGTGTCGCGAACTGGCCCAGCGCGCCAGGGTCAATGTCGTACCGCTGGCGGATGTGGACACCGCCTCGGGACAAGTAACCATCGTCGAGGCCTTGCGCATGGGCCGGCCGCTGGTGGCGACGCGCGGCGTGGGATCGGTCGATTACATCGTCGATGGCGAGAATGCGCTGCTGGTCGACGCAGGAAATGTCGCGGCGTTGCGACAGGCGATCACCCGCATCTGGGATGATCGTGCTTTGCGCGATACGCTTTCACGCAATGCGCTGGTTTATGCCGAGGCGAATTTATCCGACGAAACGGCAGCTCGCAACTTGGGGAAGATACTGGATAAAATGACTTCCGACCGATAAAGCCTGCTCGGGGCGGACAGGGATTTATTCCAGTTCGAGGATCACGGCATCGACAGCCAGGCTTTCACCAGCGACGGCGTTGACCATTTTCACTGTCGCGCTCTTTTCCGCGCGCAGGATGTTTTCCATCTTCATCGCCTCGACAACCGCGAGCGGTTGCCCGGCTTCTACCTTGTCGCCAACCTGGACATGCAGCGCCACCAGCAGGCCGGGCATCGGACAGATCAGGAACCGCGACAGATCGGGCGCCATCTTTTCAAGCATATGCGCGGTCAGCCCACCGACCCGCGCCGGCAGCAGTTCCACCTGATGGATATGCCCGCGCGTGGTCATCTTCAGCCCCTTTCGCGTCGGTTCAATTCGCACGCTGAGCGCCTCGCCGTCGACCTCGGCAGCCACCAGCCGGTCTCCCGGCGTATATTCCATGGCTAGCTCGACCGGCACCCCGTCGACGGCGATGTCGTCCTCGTCCAGCGCGACTTCGTGACGGGCATCGCCGATCTTCACGCTCCATTCGCCGCAGGGCGGCAATTCATGGGCCAGCTGGCCATCGACCCGCCGCGCGCGATCGCTGCGCGCGGTGGCGATAAAGCCCGCAACCGCGGCCAGCTTGACCACCAGCTCGGGCGATGTCGCCGCGCCATGGAAGCCATCGGGATATTCCTCGGCGATGAAGCCGGTGGTGATATTGCCGCTGCGAAAGCGGGGGTGCTGCATGATCGCCGAGACGAAATCGATGTTATGGCCCAGCCCGTCGATCTCGAACGCATCCAGCGCGGCGATCTGCTTGTCTGCCGCTTCGTCGCGAGTGGCGCCCCAGGTCACCAGCTTGGCAATCATCGGGTCGTAGAACATCGAGACTTCGCCGCCTTCCTTCACCCCGTCATCGACACGCACACCGCCGACACCGCGCCCGGTGTAGACGGAGGTGTCATCATCGGCCCAGCCCGGCACCGGCGGGCGATAGCGCACCAGCCGCCCGGTGCTGGGCAGAAATCCGCGATAGGGGTCTTCGGCATAGACCCGGTTTTCGATCGCCCAGCCGTCGATCTTCACTTGCGCCTGCGTCAGGCCTAGCTTTTCGCCGGCCGCGACGCGGATCATCTGTTCGACCAGATCGATGCCGGTGATCGCTTCGGTCACCGGATGCTCGACCTGCAGGCGGGTGTTCATTTCAAGGAAGTAGAAGCTCTCGCCGGTCGGATCGGCGCCGCTGACGATCAGTTCGACCGTGCCGGCGCTGTAATAGCCCACCGCACGGGCCAGCGCGACGCATTGCTCACCCATCGCCTTGCGCATTTTGGCGGTGACGAAGGGCGACGGCGCTTCCTCGACCACTTTCTGGTGGCGGCGCTGGATGCTGCATTCGCGCTCGTTGAGGTAGAGGATATTGCCGTGCTGGTCGCCCAGGATCTGGATTTCGATGTGGCGCGGGTTGAGGATGAATTTCTCGATGAACACCCGGTCGTCGCCAAAGCTGTTCAGCCCCTCGCGCTTGGTCGCCTCGAAACCTTCGCGCACGTCCTTTTCATCATAGGCCAGCCGCATGCCCTTGCCGCCGCCGCCGGCCGAGGCCTTCATCATCACCGGATAGCCGATTTCGGCGGAAATGTGCACGGCATGTTCGGTGTCGTCGATCTCGCCGACGAAGCCGGGCACGACATTGACCCCGGCCTTCATGGCCAGCTTCTTGCTCTCGATCTTGTCGCCCATGGCGGCGATGGCGTTCACCGGCGGGCCGACGAAGGCGATGCCTTCGGCGGCCAGTGCCTCGGCAAAGCTCGTACGTTCCGACAAAAAGCCATAGCCGGGATGCACCGCATCGGCGCCGGTCTGTTTGGCGGCGGCGATGATCTTGTCAGCGATCAAATACGACTGCGCAGCAGGCGAAGGCCCGATATGCACCGCCTCGTCGGCCATCGCCACGAATGGCGCCCGCGCATCGGCATCGGAATAGACGGCAACGGTGGCGATGCCCATGCGGCGGGCGGTCTTGATGACGCGGCAGGCGATTTCGCCACGATTGGCAATGAGTATTTTCTTGAACATTTAGGTAACTGCCCTGTCTCGATAACGCCCTTGGCGCGTCGTGCCGTTAATGCGGAAAATATTTGATTACAACAGGTGCACCATCCGGACGATGCTTCTTGCCCCCTCCCCTTCAGGGGAGGGGCTGGGGGTGGGGCCTCTCGTCCGCGCGCAGCGTTGGACCTGGATGCGAGGCCCCACCCCAACCCCTCCCCTGAAGGGGAGGGGCTTAAGAGGCCGCGATTGGCAATAGAGATTATTTGAAACATCAGATCTGTTTCTTTATCCCAAGTAGTGCTACTTCCGGCAAGGTCGCGGCCGTTTCTTTTCCGTTAAGATCGTAAAGCCCAACGATGCCTGAATTATCGGGAGCCTTCTCGGCTTGAACGAGTGTTATTGGGTGCTTTATTACCCTTATCATCAGTCCAAACACGTATTGCGCTTGTCCGTTCATCGAAAAGACCGCGTTCCCGATTTTTACATCATCGACCGACGCAGCTCTGCCCGAAATAAATCCTGTCCGAGGAAGGTCAGGCCACATCGTAGTTCCCGTCGAAGCAGAAGATTGTGTGACCGATCCTAATAGGCCAGCAACCAACGCGACCAGCTTTCGCCAATTCACTCCGCCAATTCCCGCACCGCACACTCACGCGCTGGCTCTGCCCCCATCGCCCGTAACCCCAGCCGCGCAAACATCGCCGCATCGCTGTCATCCCCCGCATTCGGCGCGGTCAGCAGTTTGTCGCCGGTGAAGATCGAGTTCGCGCCCGCCAGGAAGCACATCGCCTGCGTCATCTCGGACATGCTCTCGCGCCCCGCCGACAGCCGCACCATGCTGGTGGGCATACAAATGCGCGCCACCGCCACCGTCCGGACGAATTCGACACCATCAATCTGCGCCAAGGGCGTATCGGCCAGCATATTGCCCAGCACCGTGCCCTTCACCGGCACCAGCGCGTTGATCGGCACGCTTTCGGGATGGGCGGGCAGCGTGGCCAGCGTGTGGATGAAACCGACGCGGTCGGCGCGGGTTTCGCCCATGCCGACGATGCCGCCGCTGCACACGTTGATGCCCGCCCGGCGCACCTGTGCCAGCGTATCCAGCCGGTCTTCCATCGTGCGCGTGGTGATCACCTCGGCGTAATGCTCGGGCGAGGTATCGATGTTGTGGTTGTAGTAATCCAGCCCCGCCTCGGCCAGCATGTCCGCCTGATGCGGCGCCAGCATCCCCAGCGTCATGCAGGTTTCCAGGCCCATCGCGCGCACGCCGCGCACCATCTCGGCGATGGCGGGCAAGTCGCGATCCTTGGGATTACGCCACGCCGCACCCATGCAAAACCGGCTCGATCCGCGATCCTTTGCCTGGGCGGCGGATTGCAGCACCGCCTGCACCGCCATCAGCTTGGTCGCCGGCACCCCGGCATCGGCCTTCACCGATTGCGCGCAATAGCCGCAATCCTCCACGCAACCGCCGGTCTTGATCGACAGCAGCGTGGACAATTGCACCTCGGCCGGATCGAAGCTGGCGCGATGCGTCTCGGCGGCGCGATAGACCAGTTCGGTGAACGGCAGCTCGAACAGCGCCGCTATTTCGGCGCGGGTCCAGTCGGTGCGCGTCTCGACTTCACTCACGCGGCATTCTCCACTTCAATCACCCGGCGTGCCGCATAGCCGGTCGGCGCTGCGATATAAAGCGGTGCGGATTGGGTTGCTGTCCTCACAACGGACGCCGCGCGAAATACAGGCCAACCATCATCAGCCCCAGGCCGAAACCGCGCCGCAGCGTCAACGTGGTGCGGATCGCGCCCATCAAGCCGAAATGATCGATCGTGGCGGCAGCGATCAATTGGCCCAGCAGCACGAAGAATATCGCATTGGCCAGCCCCATGCGCGGCGCAGCAAAGGTGATGGCCAGCACGTAAACGACCTGAAATATCGCGCCCAGATACAGCTGCGGCGGCGCGGCGCGAAAATCGCCCGGTGCCGGAAGCCCGGCAAAAACCGCGATCAGCGCCGCCATGCCGGCCCCGACGACGAACAGCGTCGCCGTCGCCGCAGTCGGGCTGGCCAGATGTCGCCCCAGTCCGGCATTCAAGGCGGCCATGACCGGTATGCCGAAGCCCGATACCAGCATCAGCAGCGAGAGCGTCGCGAAAGCGGCCGGGCTGAGATGTGGGGTCATTCGGCGGCTTCCAGCGCGCTGCCCGGGGGCGGCATGTTATGGCCCAGCAGCCGGAGCATGTCGGCGGCGCATTCCACCACATTGGAGCCGGGGCCGTAGATGCCCTGCACCCCCGCTTCGCGGAGGAATTCGTAATCCTGCGGCGGGATGACGCCGCCTGCGACCACCTTGATGTCACCGCGACCGGCCTCTTTCAGCAGGCGGATCAGTTCGGGGATCAGCGTCTTGTGGCCGGCCGCCAGCGACGAGGCGCCAATCGCATCGACATCCGCGCCCAGCGCCAGCACGACGGTTTCGTCCGGCGTCTGGAACAACGGGCTGCTGGTCACATCGAAGCCCATGTCGGAAAAGGCGCTGGCGATCACGTTGGCGCCGCGATCATGGCCGTCCTGACCCATCTTGGCCACCAGCAGGCGCGGCTGGCGCCCCAGCCGGCGCGCCACCGAAGATACCCCGTCGAGCACTTGCTGATAGCGGCTGTCGCCCGCGTAAGCGGCGCCATAAATGCCGGTCACCGGTACCGGCTGCGTGCCATAGCGCCCGAACACCGCTTCCATTGCGTCGGAAATTTCACCCAGCGTGGCCCGGTGGCGCGCGGCTTCCACTGCCAGTTCGAGCAGATTGCCGTCCCCGCGCGCGCCCGCGGTGATCGCGGCCAGCGCGGCGCGGCATTTGGCCTCGTCGCGGTCGGCGCGGGTCTGTTTCAGCCGGGCGACCTGCCCTTCGCGCACCTTGGCATTGTCGATATCCAGCGTATCCAAGTGATCTTCGGTGACCAGCCGGTATTTGTTGACGCCGACGATGACGTCATCGCCCTTGTCCACCCGTGCCTGCCGTCCGGCGGCGGCTTCCTCGATCATCGCCTTGGGCCAGCCGGCCGCGACCGCCTTGGCCATGCCGCCTTCGCCCTCCACCCGTTCGATGATCGCCCAGGCCTGGTCGACCAGCTGCCGGGTCAGCGATTCGATGTAATAGGAGCCGCCCAGCGGATCGACGACATTGCACATGCCGGTCTCTTCCTGGATCACGATCTGGGTGTTGCGGGCGATCCGCGCCGAGAAATCGGTGGGCAGCGCGATCGCCTCGTCCAGCGCATTGGTATGCAGGCTCTGCGTGCCGCCCAGCATCGCCGCCATCGCCTCGATCGTGGTTCGGATGACGTTATTGTAGGGGTCCTGTTCCTGCAACGACACGCCGCTGGTCTGGCAATGGGTTCGCAGCATCTTGCTGCGCTCGTCGTTGGAGCCAAGCTTCGTCATCACCCGGTGCCACAGCACGCGGGCCGCGCGCAGCTTGGCCACCTCCATGAAAAAGTTCATGCCGATGGCGAAAAAGAAGCTCAGCCGCCCGGCGAACTTGTCGATGTCCAGCCCCGAGGCGACGCCGTATTTCACATATTCCATGCCGTCGGCGATGGTGAATGCCAGCTCCTGCACCTGCGTCGCGCCGGCTTCCTGCATGTGATAGCCGGAGATCGAGATCGAATTGAACTTGGGCATTTCCCGGCTGGTATAGCCGAAGATGTCCGAAATGATCCGCATCGATGGCTCGGGCGGGTAGATATAGGTGTTGCGGACCATGAACTCCTTGAGGATATCGTTCTGGATGGTCCCGTCGAGCAATTTGCGCGGCACGCCCTGTTCTTCCCCGGCAACGATGAAGAACGCCAGGATCGGAATCACCGCGCCGTTCATGGTCATCGACACCGACATCTGGTCCAGTGGAATGCCGTCGAACAGGATCTTCATGTCCTCGACCGAATCGATCGCCACCCCCGCCTTGCCGACATCGCCGACGACGCGCGGATGATCCGAATCATAGCCGCGATGGGTGGCGAGATCGAAAGCCACCGACAGGCCTTTCTGCCCGGCGGCGAGGTTACGGCGGTAAAACGCGTTCGATTCCTCGGCGGTCGAAAAGCCCGCATATTGCCGGACCGTCCACGGCCGCCCGGCATACATGCTGGCGCGCACGCCGCGCGTGAACGGTGCAAAGCCGGGCAGGCCGGGTTCGACCGTCACATCCTCGGCGGTGTACAGCGGCTTGACCGCGATGCCCTCGGGCGTGTGTCAGGTCAGGTCCTTGCCCTTGACCTCCTTCGCCGCGGCTGCCTGCCACTGCTCGATCGTCTGACCCATCACATTTTTTGAAACCTCGGTCATATAGCCAGCCCTGAAAGTGCCTCGGCCGCGCTGGCCGGAACGATTATTTTCCGGAAAAAATCGGTGCCCGCCTGGCCATGAAGGCGGCGATGGCCTCGGTGCAGTCCTCGCTCGCGCCGGCGATCCGCTGCCCCTTGGCCTCGGCGATCAAGGCGCTGGCGAGATCGCTTTCAAGCCCGGCCA
>CAXTOS010000113.1:0-7436 GCA_964245935.1 uncultured Novosphingobium sp. | reverse complement strand
GACCACCGAGATGCCCGCCTCGTGCACCGTGTTGCGGTCGCCGCTGATCAGATAATGCCATTCGGGCAGCGGCTCATCGCGGGCGCGCAGGCGATACGCACAGCTGTCGGGCAGCCAGCCGATTTCGCCGGCCAGCCGCGGCGTCAGCCGGATGCAGTCGGGTACATGGTTGCGGCGATGGCGATAATTGCTGCAACGCGCGGTTTGCAGATCGAGCAGGCGGCACGCGACGTTAGTCTTGTAGATGCGGCCGGTGTCTTCGTCCTCGACCTTGTTGAGGCAGCATTTGCCGCAGCCGTCGCACAGCGCCTCCCATTCCTCGCGGCTCAATTCCTCGATCGGGCGCTCCCAGAACTTTGCCAATTACCTGACCCATTCCGACAGATCGGCAGCCACCGCCGGCGCGCCCTTGTCGGCGGCCAGCATCGCCAGCGGCTGGCCGTTGCGGCCCATCAGATAGACGATGCGGCTGTGATCCATGAGATAGCCACCGGGCGTAGTGGCGCCGCGCGCATAATAGACCGCGAACGCCTTGGCCGCCTGATCGACTTGTGCGGGCGTGCCGGTCAGCCCGATCAGGCGCGGCGAGAACGCGGCGGCGAACTCGCCCACCACTTTGGCGCTGTCGCGCCGGGGATCGATCGAGATGAACATCGGGCGGATATCGGCGGCCAGTTCGGGATGCGCCCTGGCGAACAGATCCAGCCCGCGCATCGTCGCCTGCATATCGGTGGGGCAGGCGTCCGGGCAAAAGCTATAGCCGAAATAGACGATGCGGTATTTGCCGGCGAAATCCGACCAGCGCACGGTGTGGCCATCCTTGTCCATCAGCGTGAACGGCCCCCCGATCGCGCTGCCCTCCAGCGGCGGGCGTTCGGCGGGCTGGCTGCTGCCGCTGCACCCGGTCAGGGCCAGCAGGCCGGCCAGCGCGCAGGCGAGTCCGGCGGCTGTCGGGGAACCGCGACGTATCGAGACAAGCTTGGACATGGCGTCGCGGTTCATGCTCTGCTAAGTCGGTGCTGGCAAGACGCGAATGGGGTGAAGCCGCCGGTGTGGATCGTGTCGAAGGAGTGTTTTACGGTGCAAATCCGGCGTTTTTCATGGTTTTTCGGGTTGCTGACGATCTCGAGCTTCGGCTTGGCCAGCCCGGCGCTGGCACAATTCTCGCCCAGCTATAAATTCCTGGAATCGGTGCGCAAGCAGGAATCCCAGGAGGTGACCGACGCGGTCAGCCAGCCGGGCTCGACCATCATCAACACGCAGGATTCCTCGACCGGGGAAACCGCGCTGCTGATCGTCACCGCGCGGCGCGATGCGACCTGGCTCGGGTTTCTGCTGGCCAAGGGGGCGAACCCCAATATCGGCAACAATCACGGCATCACCCCGCTGATGCTCGCCGCCAATCTGGGATTTGGCGAAGGCGTGACATTGCTGGTCGAACGCGGCGCGAATCTCAACGATGCCGATGCCACGGGTGAGACGCCGCTGATCACCGCGGTGCACCGGCACGATGTGGTGATCATGCGCTCCTTGCTGAAAGCGGGCGCGGATCCCGATCGCGCTGATAGTTCCGGTCGCTCGGCGCGCGATTATGCCGGTTTCGACGGCAAGGACAGCCCCCTGGTCGCCGAGATCAAGGCGGATGCCCGGACCGGCGGTGCGGGCGCGCACGGCCAGGGCACTTACGGGCCGAAGCTGTAGCTGCCATGGCCATTTCCGACCTTCCCCTCGATGAGCTGCGCCTGGCGCTGGCGCCCGCCATGGCCGAGGCAGCGGCATTCGACGGCTGGACCCCGGCGGCGGTGGAGGCGGCGGCGGCCGGTCTGGGCGTCTCCGGCGATGTCGCCCGCCTGGCCTTTCCCGGCCGCAATCCGGCGATGGCGATGATCGCGGCGTGGATCGCGCAGATCGATGTCGAAATGGCGCGGGCACTGCCGGCCGGGACGCTGGCCGCGCTGTCGATCCGCCAGCGGATCCGGCGGCTGATAAGCTTTCGGCTGGATGCGGTCGGCCCCGCCGAGGAAGCGTTGCGCCGGGCGCTCGCGATCATGGCGATGCCGCAGAATGTGGCGTCAGCCCTGAAGCTGGGCTGGCACAGCGCCGATGCGATGTGGCGGCTGGCGGGCGATACATCCACGGATCTGAACTATTATTCCAAGCGCGCGACGCTGGCGGCGATCTATGCCGCGACGGTGCTGGCCTTTGTAAACGATCGCAGCGATGGCAAGGTGGACAGCCATGCGTTCCTCGACCGCCGGATCGATGAAGTGATGCGCTTTGAAAAGGCCAAGGCCGGGTGGCGGCGCACCGACTCCGATACGATCAGCCCGGTGCGCTTTCTGGGCCGGTTGCGGTATCCGCCGCGCTGAGGTTTAGCTGAATCTGTACGCTATTGAGAATTGCTTGCAATTAGCGGGCAAGTCTGGCAGCCCGTCGGCATGACCCTCGACAGCCTCCCCGTTGGCCGTTCCGCGCGCATCACCGCCGTCGATTGGGCGCGTCTGGCTGATGAAGAAGCACAGCGGCTGCGCGCTCTGGGGCTGGACGTGGGCGCCAAAGTCAGCGTCTCGTATCGCGGCGTCTTTGCCGGGCGCGATCCGCTGGCAATTGCGGTCGGCCGGATGACCGTGGCCTTGCGCCGGGTCCACGCGCGGGCCATGCAGATCGAACCCGCGTGACCCGGAACGGCTCATGACCATGCGCCGCAGTGCCGCGCTGGTCGGTAATCCCAATGCCGGCAAAAGCGCGCTGTTCAACGCGCTGACCGGTGCGCGGCAAAAGATCGCCAATTATCCCGGCATCACCGTCGAACGCAAAGGCGGTCGGCTGCTGCTGCCCAATGGCGAGCCGGTGGAATTGACCGACCTTCCGGGCAGCTACAGCCTCCATCCCACCAGCCCGGACGAGGAAGTGACCCGGCGGGTGATCCTGGGCGAGCTGCCCGGCGAGGCCGCGCCGCAAGTGTTGGTGCTGGTGCTCGACGCCTCGAACCTGGCGCAGCACCTGGTCTTTGCGCAGGAGGTGATCGCATTGGGGCGGCCCTGCGTGGTCGCGCTCAACATGGTCGATCTGGCCGAGCGCGACGGGTTGACGATCGATCCGCTGGCGCTCGAACAGGCGCTGGGGGTGAAAGTGGTGCCCACCGTGGCGGTGCGCCGTCGCGGGCTGACCGAATTGATCGAGGCCATCGCCGAGGCCGAAAGCGCGAGCGAGCGCGCCTACGCCGCGCATCAGCCGATCCATCCGCGCCCGCGCACCGACATGGCCGAGCGCCGGCTGACGGCGCATGTCATCGCTGAATCCGCGATCGTTTCCGAATCGTCGCGCCACCGGCTGCATTCGCGCATGGATGAGGTGCTGCTGCACCCGTGGCTGGGCCCGCTGATCCTGTTCGCGCTGTTGTTCGTGGTGTTCCAGGCGGTATTCGCCGGCGCCCAGCCGTTTGCCGATGCGCTGCAGGGCGGGGTCGGGGTGATCACCGATCTGGTGCGGGCGCATCTGCCCGCCGGGCTGCCGCGCAACCTGCTGACCGACGGCATCCTGGGCGGGGTCGGCTCGGTGATCGTGTTCCTGCCGCAGATCATCATATTGTTCTTTTTCATCCTCGCGCTGGAAGCGTCGGGCTACATGGCGCGCGCTGCCTTCCTGATGGACCGGATGATGGCCTATGTCGGTCTGTCCGGGCGCAGCTTCATCCCGCTGCTGTCCAGCTTTGCCTGCGCCGTGCCCGGCATCATGGCAACCCGCTCGATCGCCGATCCCAAGGACCGGTTGACCACGATCCTGATCGCCCCGCTGATGACCTGCTCGGCCCGGCTGCCGGTCTATGCCGTGATCATCGCCGCCTTCATTCCCAACCGCGTTGTCGGCTGGCACGTCGGCTTGCAAGGGCTAGTGCTGTTCGTGCTGTATGTTGCGGGAATTGTCGGCGCGATGGTGGTGGCGATGATCCTGCGCGCCTCGCTGACCAAGGGGACGGCCAGCGGCTTCATCATGGAACTGCCGAAATACCAACTGCCGCGGGTCAAGGACATGGCGATCGGATTGATGCAGCGCGCCTGGATATTCCTGCACCGCGCCGGCACGATCATCCTCACGGTGACGGTGGTTTTGTGGCTGCTGCTCAATTTCCCGCGCGCGCAGCCGGGCCAGGATCAGATCAATGCCTCGGTCGCGGGCCATCTGGCGAACGGACTGGCGGTGGTCATCAAGCCGATCGGCTTCAACCGCGATATCGCATTGTCGCTGATTCCGGCGATGGCGGCGCGCGAGGTCGCGGTCAGCACCCTGGCGACGACCTATGCCGTGGCCTCCGCCGGCGACGAAGCACAGACCAGCCACCGCCTTGCCGATCAGTTGAAAACGCATTGGACCCTGCCCACCGCGCTGGCCTTTCTGGCGTGGTTCGTCTTCGCGCCGCAGTGCATGTCGACCATCGCCGTCACCCGTCGCGAAACAAACGGGTGGAAATGGCCGGCGTTCATGTTGCTTTACCTGTTTGTCCTGGCCTACATCGCGGCAGGCATCACCTACTGGAGCGCGCTGGCCTTGGGCTTATAAACGGCGCGCCGGGTTTGTAGCAGGGAATTTCGGTCATGGCAGGCAGCGTCAACAAGGTCATTCTGGTCGGCAATCTCGGCGCCGATCCGGAAGTGAAAAGCTTCCAGAACGGCGGCCGCATCGCCAATCTGCGGATCGCCACCTCGGAAAACTGGAAGGACAAGAACACCGGCGAACGCAAGGAGCGCACCGAATGGCATACGGTGGTGATCAATTCCGAGGGCCTGATCGGCATTGCCGAACGCTATCTGCGCAAGGGCAGCAAAATCTACATCGAAGGCCAGTTGCGCACCCGCAAGTGGCAGGATCAAAGCGGCAATGACCGCTATACCACGGAAATCGCCGTCGGCGTCGGTGGCGGCGTATTGACCATGCTGGACCCCGCGCCCGGTGCCGGCGGTGCCCGCGCCGGCAGCGGCTCCGGCTGGAGCGACGACGCGCCGCGCGGCGCGGGCGCGGGCGCGGGCGGAGCCAGTGACGGTGGCTTCGGCGGCGGTGGTTCCAAAGCACCGTTCGGCGACGATCTGGACGACGACATTCCGTTTTGAGGAATTAGGTAGTGAGCCGCGAGGATCGGTGAGGTGGCGTTGCGACTTCGAAAAATTTGTTCGTGCCCGGCCGGATAATCGGATAACGGGCGCAGGATCGGGCGCGAGAAAAAGAGTCTCTTTTGAACGACATCCTACCCAAAGAACCCCTGGCGGATTCCATGATAGCCATCGCTGTCGAGGGCGAGAGCGGCGAGGCGTCCGCCCTCAAGCCCTTTCGTATCGCGATTCCGCAGCCAAAGGCCGGCGAACTGCTGATCAAGGTGCATGCTGCCGGGGTCAATCGGCCCGATATCATGCAGCGGATGGGTAAATATCCGCCGCCGCCCGGCGCATGCGACACGCTGGGCCTGGAGGTTGCGGGCGAGGTCGTCATCGCGGCAGGGCGCTGGCAGGTCGGCGACCGCGTCTGTGCGTTATTGGGCGGTGGCGGCTACGCGCAATTTGCGGTCTGCGATCCACGTCATGCATTGCCAATTCCGGATGGGCTGGATTTCAGCGACGCGGCATCACTGCCCGAGACGATGTTCACCGTTTATGCCAATGTCTTCGAACATGGTGGCCTTAAACCGGGTGAAACCTTCCTGGTGCATGGTGCGACTTCAGGCATCGGCGTCACTGCCATCCAGATGGCGAAGGCGGCGGGCGCCAAGGTGATCGCCACCGCCCGTGGTTCCGAAAAAGCGCGGCGGGCGCTGGCGACGGGTGCCGACATCGCGGTCGATACGACCGCCGAGGATTTCGGAGCGGTCGCCAAGCGCGAGGGCGGGGTCGACGTTGTGCTCGACATGGTTGGTGGTGATTATTTCGCAAAGGAACTCGATGCGCTCAAGCGCCACGGCCGGATCGTATTCATCGCCAATCAAGGCTCCGCCGAAGTGCCTTTGCCGATTTTGGCGGTGATGCTGAAACAGGCTACGATCACCGGATCGACGATGCGGGGGCGCGACGCCGACGAAAAGGCGCGGATCGCGTCCGAAGTGGAGCGGATCGTGTGGCCCTGGATTGTCTCGGGCGCGATCAAGCCCTCGATCGACATGACATTTCCGCTTGAGCAGGCCGCAGCGGCGCATCGGCGGCTGGAAGGCGGCAGTCATGTCGGCAAGGTCGTCCTGACGGTTGACTGGATCGACGGCTGAGAAGGGTATTCGGAGAAATCGGTTTGTTGCGGGTAATACCAAAGGCGATGAGCTTTACTCATCCTCTTTTGGTTAGGGCGGTGCGCGCTTGAACATTTTTCAGGGCGTGACGGGTCGGCAGTTAATACCACTCAATACAAGCCGGAAGGCCTCATTATTGCAGTTCCTGGCAATCATCTTTGCGAGCCGCTACGCCTAGAGTCTTTCCGACTTACGTCGAGTCGGTGCCAGCCCGCTCCCCCGCCCGGCCACCCATATTATACAATGACTTGGGTGGCCGGGCGGGGGAGCGGGCTGGCACCGTCTTACCGGAAAGACTCTACTTCAGGTTCGCATCCAACGGATGCAGCCCATCAACATGGCCGGAGAGACATCATGAAAGTCATTGTCATCGGAGCGGCCGGTAAATCCGGTCGGGCAGTGGTCGAAGCGGCGCTGTCCAAAGGCCATCAGGTCACGGCGTTCGTTCACGCAGCAGGGGACTATCAACCCGCGGATGTCACCGTGATCGCGGGAGATGCGACCGACGCGGGCGATATGGAGAAGGCGATAGCCGGGCAGGACGCTGTCATCGACACAATTGGCGGCCATGCGGCGCCCTGGAAAGCGACCAGTCTAGAAAGAACGGCTGCCGCGGCAATTATCTCGGCCATGAACAAGAACGGGGTGCGCCGTCTCGTCGTAATATCGATGATTGGAGAGGGCGATAGTTCGGCGAACATACCGATATACGAGCGTTTCCTGCTCCCGACATTTTTGCGTGGAGAGGGGAAAGACAAAGCGGCAATGGAGTCTAGCGTCGAGGCCAGCGGGCTGGACTGGATTATCGTGCGACCGCCCTTCCTCACCGACGGTCCGGCCACAGGTCATATTCAAATCTTCGACGCAAGCACCGATGAAAAGGCTCATAAGATCACGCGCGCTGACCTTGCAGCGTTTATGGTTGCCCAGGTTTCCAACGACGAGCATCTTTGCCGCGCAGTGACGGTCGGTAATTCCTGAAGCGCCTTGGTATGATACCAGACACGCTGCCCGGGGACTGCATCACTGTTAAATTGATGCAGTCCCGCAGTTCGCTAGAAGTTTTGTTCCAGCATCTGTATCGATGCTTTAAAAGTTGCGCTTCAACGTCACGGACCATGTGAGTGGCTTACCCGGCCCAGCACTTACACCGTAGCTTTGCTCAATC
>CAXTOS010000112.1:0-7775 GCA_964245935.1 uncultured Novosphingobium sp. | reverse complement strand
CCGGGCGGGGGAGCGGGCTGGCACCGACTCGACGTAAGTCGGAAAGACTCTAAAAGGGCCAACGGCGACTTGTCGTCGATTGAAAGGGAATTCCATGCCGTTCACCGAAGCGCTGATCCAGAACGAGACCCTCTCCCACGGCACCGTCGAATGCGCGGACATGGTGGCGACGCGGCGGTTCTATACCCATTTCCTCGGGCTCGATATCCACAGGCCCGTCCGCGAGGCACAATACATCTATCGCGGCGGCCCGTGGTCGGTGGTCTGCGTCCACGTCGATGGCGGCGATGCCAAGGACCAGCCGCAGGACAATCATTTCAAGCTTGCCGTCGACACGGCTGAAGAAGTCGAAGCGGCGCATGCGGCGGCACTGGCGACCCGCGACGAATACGGCATCAAGCGGATCGAGGACGTGGCGGAACTGGCGGGCCGCCACGCCTTCCGCCTGCAGGATCTCAATTTCACCTGGTGGGAAATTACCAACGTCGACCAAAGCTATTACGAGGCGCTGTTCGACGCGGGCGATTTGCCGCCCGGCTGATCGACCGGCACGACATCTACCCCCTGGCGGGACCGGCGGCGGCGATTCGCCGCGGCATTGCCGGCCATGCAATGCCCGCAGCGGCGCCGTTCGCCGGGAAGATCATCCGGCCATGGGGGAGCAGATCTCGACCACGCAGCCATTGCAATCCCGCACATGGCCAACCAGCTGGCCCCAGGGTTTTTCGGCCGGGGCGCTGACCGCCGCCGCACCGGCGGCGACCGCCTGCGCATAAGCGCGCAATGGGTCATCGGTGACCAGTGCGATCTCGAAACCTGCGGCCACCTCGCCCAGACAATTGACCCGGATCGACAGGCCGTTGGCTTGCGCCATCGGCTCGGCGGCGAAGGCGAGCACGGTGGCGCCGGTATCCAGTTCGCCATACATGCCCGACTCATGCACGAATCTGCGCCGCAGCCCGAAAGCGCGCTCGTAGAATTCGACCGTCGTGGCGACGTCGACGACATAGATGATCGTATAGCCGAGTTTCATGGGCCCAGGGTAACCCCGCCTTTGGTCGTCCGCAAGACCGCCCCGGGAATACACCGGCTTGCAGTCTGGTCTTACGCCGTCGCCAGGCCGGCCGTCTCCACCCCTTCCCCCGCCGCGTCGAGCAGGCGCTTCTCCACTGCCTTCAGCCGGGCCGGAGCATCGATTTTTCCGCCCAGCAGATCGGTGACATAGAAAACATCCACCGCGCGCTCGCCGTAAGTGGCGATATGCGCCGAATGCACGATCAGGCGGGATTCGAACAAGGCGCGGGCCAGGCGGTTGAGCAGGGCCGGACGATCGCGCGCGGCGATCTCGATCACGGTGAAGCGTTGCGAGGCTTGATTGTCGAAATCGCAGCGCGGCCGCACGTCGAAGGCGTGCGCGCGCGGGCGGGCGAGCGGGCGCGCGGCCAGTTGCGGCTGCATTCTGGTCCGGTTGGACAGCGCGTCGGCGATCGCCATGTGCAGCCGCTCCAACTGGCCGGGTTCCGAAAACGGGCGGCCAAGCGGATCCTGTACCAGGAAATTGTCCACCGCCATACCGGTGTGGGCGGTGTGGATGCGGGCATCGATGATGTTGCCCCCGGCCAGGTGAATGCCGCCCGCGATGCGGTAGAACAGGCCGGGATGATCCGCGGCCAGCACCATCACCAGCGTCGCCCCGCGCTCGGCATCGTATTCGGTATTGATGGTCAGCGGTGCGCCGTCGGCCTTGGCCATCTGCGCCAGGTTCATCGCGATCACGTCTTCGCTCTCGGCGATCCAGTAGGCATCGCCCAGCTGGCCGCTGAACCGCTCGATCAGCGCGGCGTCGTTACCGAGCCTGCGCGCCACCGCTTCCTTTTTGGCGGCAATGCGGTGCGTGCGGCCATGCGGGGCGTGGCCGAGCCGCAGTCGCTCCTCGGCGGCGTTGTAAAGCTCGTTCAGCAACTGGCGCTTCCAGCTGTTCCACACCCCCGGTCCGACCGCGCGGATATCGACGATCGTCAGCAGGGTCAGCGCGCGCAACCGGTCAAGCGTTTCCACGACGGCGATGAAGTCCGCAATCGTCTTCCAGTCGGCCAGATCGCGCTTCATCGCGGTATCGCTCATGATCAGATGGTAGCGAACCAGCCAGCTGGTGGTTTGCGTTTCCTGTTCGTCCAGCCCCAGTCGCGGGCATATGTTCAGGGCGATGTCCGCGCCCAGTACCGAATGGTCGCCCCCGCGCCCCTTGGCGATATCGTGCAGCAGCACCGCGACATATACCGCGCGCCGCGATTGGACCTTGCCGATGATGTCGGTGGCCAGCGGATGATCCAGCTGCAGCTCGCCCTTTTCGATCCGGGCGAGCAGGCCGATGGCGCGGATGGTGTGTTCATCCACGGTGTAATGGTGGTACATGTCGAACTGCATCTGCGCGTTGACGCGGCCGAAATCGGGCACGAACCGCCCGAACACCCCGCCCTCGTTCAGCCAGCGCAGCACCGTTTCGGGATCGTTGCGGCTGGTCAGCAGCTCCAGGAACATCGCGTTGGCGCGGGGATCGCGGCGCAGCGCGCCGTCTACCAGCCGCGCATCGCGGGTGATCATGCGCATCGTTTCGGGGTGGATTTCCAGCCGCTCGCTATCGGCCAGCACGAAGATTTCCAGCAGGCGAATGGGGGCTTCGGCGAACCAGCCGTCGCGCGGAGCAGCAATACGCCCGCGCGCGATGCGAAACCCCTTCAGCGTGCGCGGCCGTGCCCGGTAGGTTGCCAGCGGACCCCGGCGCTGCCGCTTGGCGAATTGCTCGTCGAGCTGGGCCAGGAATACCCCGGTAAGGCTGCCGACCTGCTTGGCCTGCAGAAAGAACAATTGCATGAACCGCTCGACCGCACTTTTGCCCGGCCGGTCGGCGAACTCCATCCGCGCCGCAACCGCGCGCTGCAAGTCGAAGGTCAGCCGGTCTTCGGCGCGGTTGGTCAGGAAATGGAGGTGGCAGCGCACCGCCCAGAAAAAGTTTTCGGCGCGCCGAAATGCGCGATATTCCTCTGCGGTCAGCAGTCCGACCTCGACCAGTTGCGCCGGCGTGCGCACCTTGTGGATATATTTGCCGATCCAGTACAGCGTGTGCAGGTCGCGCAGCCCGCCCTTGCCTTCCTTGACGTTGGGTTCGACGACATAGCGGCTATCGCCCTGCCGTTTGTGGCGGCCTGCGCGCTCGCCCAGTTTTTCGCCGACGAACTGGCGCTCGGTGCCCGCCACCACCTCGGCCCAGAAGCGTTTTTGCGCTTCGTCGTACAGGGGCTGGTCGCCCCACACGTAGCGGCCTTCCAGCATGGCGGTGCGGATGGTCAGGTCGGCTCGGCTCATGCGCACCATCTCGTCGAGCGAACGGCTGGAATGACCGATCTTGAGTGCCAGATCCCACAGGAAATAGAGCATCGCCTCGATCACCTGCTCGCACCACGGGGTCTGCTTGATCGGGGTGATGAAGGCGACATCGACATCGGAATGCGGCGCCATTTCGCCCCGGCCATAGCCGCCGACCGCCATGATCGTCAGCCGTTCGCCGGTCGAGCGATTGGGGGACGGATAGACGTTGGTGACGACATGGTCGTGAATGATGCGCAGCAGTTGATCGACGAGAAAGGCCTGTGCCTCGGCACAATCATGCCCCGCCCGTGGCCGGGCCGTCAGCCGGTGGGCGATTTGGGCCCGGCCATGGGCCAGCGCGCCGCGCAGCAATTCCACGATCCGCGGGCGAGCGGGTGCGCTGCCCAGTTCGGCGACCGCTTCCTGAATGGTTTCGGTCAGCGCGCGGCGGTCGATCACGGCGCGCTGATTGGCAATGCGAAGAGCGGTCATCGCGGCTCAATATCGCTAAAGCGGGCGGCGGCATAGCGCGCTTTCGCCCACCGTTTCACCGGCGATTTCCGGACCGGACTGTTACATCGGGCAAAACTAGGCGATAGAGCCGCAAGCTTGCCGGCTTGCGCAAGGGTCGGCGATTTTTAGGAGGCTATGCTGTTCCTGTTTCTCTCGGCCGCCGTCAGTGCGGTTCACCAGCCGATCTACTGGGCCGATCTTGGCCTCAAGCGGGGCATCGACCTGGGGTTTTTCACGCTGCGCTATTACTCGCTCGCTTATCTTGCGGGGATAATCGCCGGTTTCTGGCACATGTCGCGGATGATCCGCCAGCCTGGCGCGCCGCTGGCGCAGCGCCATGTCGATGATCTGTTCTTCTGGTGTACGCTGGGAATCATCCTGGGGGGCCGGTTGGGCTATGCGGTGTTTTATGGCCCGCAATTGCTCAGCCATCCGCTCGATCTGCTGAAACTATGGGAAGGCGGGATGAGCTTTCACGGCGGCCTGATCGGGGTGGTGCTGGCGATCACCTGGGTTACCTGGCGGACGGGAATTTCCTTCCTGCGGACCTGCGATTACGTTTCCGTCGTGGTACCATTCGGGCTGTTCTTCGGGCGGCTGGCCAACTTCATCAATGGCGAGTTATGGGGTCGCATCGCCGGGCCGGACGTGCCCTGGGCGATGGTGTTTCCCGGCGCGGGCGACCTGCCGCGCCATCCCAGCCAGCTGTATGAAGCCGCGCTGGAAGGGCTGGTGCTGGCTATCGTGCTGCTGGCGCTGTTCTGGCAAACGCGTGCGCGCTGGCGGCCGGGGCTGCTGGTGGGCGTGTTCACGCTGGGCTATGGTCTCGCGCGCTTCAACGTGGAATTCTTCCGCGAGCCCGATGAACAGCTGAAGGATTTCGCCGAGCGTACCGGCATGTCGATGGGCCAGTGGCTGACCGTGCCGATGATGGTGATCGGCCTGTTCTTCATTGCCCGCGCGATGCTGCGCCCGCCGCTGGGGAGCATGGCGCCTGCTCCGATATGAGCCTGGCCGATATGAGCCTGGCCGATCGCCTGGCGCGGCTGATCGGCACCACCGGGCCGATCAGCGTGATGCACTATATGGGTGAGGCCGCTGCGCATTATTACGCGACGCGCGATCCACTGGGCGTGGCTGGCGATTTTGTCACCGCGCCGGAGATCAGCCAGATGTTCGGCGAGATGATCGGCATCTGGCTCGCCGACATCTGGATTCGCGCCGGGCGTCCGTCACGCGTTCATTATGTCGAGGCCGGGCCCGGGCGCGGCACGCTGGCCCGCGATGCGCTGAGCGCGGCGGCGCGGTTCGGGTTAGAGCCGACGGTGCATCTGGTCGAAGGCTCACCGACCCTGCGCAATGCACAACGCGCGCTGTTGCCGCAAGCAAAGTGGCATGATGATCTGGCCGGCCTGCCCGACGACGGCCCGCTGCTGGTGGTTGCCAATGAATTTCTCGATGCGCTGCCGGTGCGCCAGCTGGTGAAGGCCGGGGCCGGCTGGCGTGAGCGCATGATCGCCTATGTCGATGGGCACTTCGTGCCGATTGCCGGTGATCGGCCGATGGACGCCGCCGTGCCGCCGGGACGCCGTGAAGCTTCACCTGGCGAGATCATCGAAACCTGCCCCGGAGCGGCGGCGGCGGTGCAGGCGGTGGCGCAGCGGCTGGCCGCGCAAGGGGGCGCCGCGCTGTTCATCGACTACGGCTATGACGTGCCCACCTGCGGATCGAGCCTGCAAGCGGTGCGCGCGCATGGCCGGGTGGACCCCTTCGTCGATCCAGGCGAAGCGGATATCACCGCGCTGGTCGATTTTGCCGGGATGGCGGAGGTGGCGCAGGCCGGCGGCGCACGCTGGCTGGGCACCATGGAGCAGGGCGTGTTTCTGTCGGCATTGGGGATTGTGGCGCGTGCCGCAGCACTGGGGCGTGCGGCGCCGGCGCAAAAGGGCGCAGTGGCGGCGGCGCTGGACCGGCTGACGGGCGCCGACCAGATGGGAACACTGTTCAAGGTGATGGGCCTGGCGTCACCGGACTGGCCGGAAGGCGCAGGATTTTAAACCTTTTGTTTCTCTTTGTAATGCGATCCCGAAGCCGATGCTTGATGCTGCGGATCGCATTGCCCCCCGGCGCTTTCACTTGGGGGGTCGCAAGTCGAGTTGGTTGCGGGGACACGCAACACCCGATCCTTGCGGAACGGAACTGGCGATCCCGAAAATTCGGAATCGCCGGTATCGTTGGTTGCGGGAGGGCGCAACACCCGACGGCTGCGCAACGCAAAAAGCGACCCTTCCGGATCGCCTTTGCTGGTGTCGCAAGAATCGTTGGTTGCGGGGGCACGCAACACCCGGTTCTTGCGATTGGTAGAGAGGACCGTTCCGAGGCTAGCGGCCTAGCTTTTCGACGTAAGTCCAGTTCGAATCCCTCTCGCCCCCAGATCATTGATTTGGTGCAGTTCGCGATTGTGATATCTCGCAACGCGAGCCTGTTCGGAGATGGGAGGAAATATCATAGGGCAACCATGCCGGAAGTCTTTTCGCTATTGTTGGCCCCTACGAAGATTGTGGCCTTCTTTTCGAAATTCAATGTGAGTAGATTTCAATTTACGAAGCTTTGAAAGCTCTACAAACTTAATTATCATAAACCATATCCCCTCCGGCTTTTAGCGCGGGTCGATCCGATCCTTGTGATATTCCTTTTGTAATGAACAAATGAGGGGCGCCCATCGGGTAGTTGTCGATGTCGCGTCTTCCCACAACCGCTGTCGAAGTTCTGTGAGTCTCTTTAGGCAATCGCAATCGCGCGTGCTTCAGCAAGCAAAAGAGGCGAAAGTCCCAGCGCTTCAAGTGGACGAGTCCGCAACCACTGCAGCGCGCCGACGGTATCGAGGTCTTTACGGGCAGACATTTCGTTCAGCTTCATTGCGGTGACCCGTGATAATCCTAGAGAGATAAAGCTGATCATCGTTTTGTCGGATGCCCCTATCTCAAGGTAGAGTGGCAAAGACGGGATGCTGGATACCATGTCCACCAAACCCGCGCTGTCGAGCGCGTAGACAAGAAGTGCGCTGTAACAACCAAACAGACGCACGGCTTGGAAACGAATATCGCCTTCAATTAAATCCAACGTGCTTCTGATCGTCGTTCGAACAGACTTCGAGGCATTTCGAGAAATTTGCTCGTCGATGATCTGAGGAAGCGGGAGGCCAAGCATCCAGCGTCGCGCAATTAGAGCATGGAACCGATGAAGGTTCTTCGAGGTGTCGATGCCGAGGATGATCTCGTGGCACAGCTCCAAAATATCTGCGTAGGACTGAAACGCCTCGCTCTCCCGCGGATGCGAAGGAATGAGGGTTCGTGCGACATCGGGACCTAGCACTATCTTCGCGCTCAGCCGGTCGTAAAGGCGCTGCTGTTTGTGGGCAGAGATGTTCGGAGTTCGGCGGAGAACCGCCGCTGGCAGGGTCAGTTTCTCGCTGGCCGAGGCAAGCGCGCCTTCTAACAGACCGGACTGGATATCCCCCACCGCAAGGCCAGCCCGTTCAAATGTCTGGTTTAGATCGCCGCCTTTGAAATCGGTATAGAGGCGAACGAAAATTGTCTCGAGATCGGTCTCATCGCTGCGGCCTGCTGTCGGCGCGCCAGCAATCACAGTCATTAACTGGTCATGACGTTCGTTGAGGCTGCTCTCAATCGCCGGGGTCACGACGGAATCTTTTGGGCCGTCGAGTGGTTTCTTTTTCCACTTGTCATAGTCGATGAGGAAGATGTTGCCCTGAAACTCCCGCTTGAGCCTACCGGCGCGACCAGCGAGGTTCCAGAAGTCTGTCGATTCTAGCGCTTTAGGTTTCGTGGACAAAGGGTATCCAGAGCAATGCTGATGCGAGACTGACGAAG
>CAXTOS010000111.1:0-7820 GCA_964245935.1 uncultured Novosphingobium sp. | reverse complement strand
GTTCTGGGTCCCGGCCTTCGCCGGGATGACGTCAAAATATAATGGTGCGAACTTCAGAATCAGGACACTAGAGTCCTTTTTTTCGCGTGATTTAAGGACAAAAACTGGTACCCACTTTTTGTCATCACGCTCTAACGTCGCGCGTGGGAGAGACACCACCCCCAACCCCTCCTCTATGAGGAGGGGGGAAGAGTCCCGATCGACGCAGTTGGTGTAACCATTGCATCGCGCATCGCGGCTTCAGCTGTTCGCCTGGGCAATTCCGGATGAAACCTGGCTGGAAACGTAATTCCACTGGCCAACGGTCTGGTGACCCAGGGCGCTCATGCCCACCACCATCACCATCACGATCAGGCCCAGGATCAGGCCATATTCCAGGGCGGTAGCGCCGGAGACATCGCGATGCAGATTTTTCAGCAACTGAAGCATGGCGGTTGTGCTGTCCCTTGTGCTGGCCAAAGTGAGCATCCACTTTTTGCAGCAATGCCTTATGTCATCGAACGGTTAATCGCAGCTTGAGAGGGATTTCAGGATTGTCGGATGTGAGCGGCAGACCGTGATCTGGGTCGTAGCGGTGGCGCTGGTCGCGGCCGACGGGCGGGTATTGATGCAAAGGCGCAGGCGCGACCGCGCGCATGGCGGACTATGGGAGTTCCCGGGGGGCAAGCTGGAAGCGGGCGAATCGCCCGAAGCCGCCGCCGCGCGCGAAATCGGCGAAGAACTGGGCGTGGTACTGGACATCTCCGAATTGCACCCGGTGAGCTTTGCATCCAGCCCGGCGGCCCAGTCACCCGCCCCGCCGCATGTCATCCTGCTGTATGCCTGTCGGCATTGGCAGGGCCAGCCGCGCTGCCTCGATGCCGAAGAAATCGGCTGGTTCGCGCCCGAACTGCTGGAAAACCTGGACATGCCGCCGCTGGACTATCCCCTGGCCCGCGCACTCGTCGCGGCGATGCAAAAGCCCATTTAGGCGCTTGCCAATGCGCACCGCCAGCCCTAAAGGCGCCTCTCCCCAGCGCCCGTAGCTCAGCTGGATAGAGCATCAGACTACGAATCTGAGGGTCGGACGTTCGAATCGTTCCGGGCGCACCAATATTTTCAACAGTTTACCGGTTTCCGGGTCCCCGACGGGGGGCCCGGGATTTACCTTGGGCATCACATAGTGCTGCGTTCCATACAAATCTCACGTCGTATAGGGTTCCGATCAACGCTGCTTGGTATAATCCGTTGCATCCAACGTGCGATCCTCGCGGCTATGCCAAAGTCGCAGGATGAAAATCGTGCCCCCCATGATCTCGTAGCGCATCTCGTAATTGCCGACGGTGATCCGGCGGACTTCGCGCGGATCATAGGCTTCCAGTTTCTCGCCAATCCGGGGATAGTCGAGCAGCCGATCCGGCGCGCGGGCGAGCTGCTGGACCACGCGCGCCGCCGCATCGGGTGCAACTGGCCGCAGATGCTCATGCAGCCTCACCAGGTCCGACGACGACTTGCTCGTCCACTGGATCTTCACGTCACCGGCGGCGGCAGCGGCTTGTCGGTGGCGAGGCTGTCGGCCCATGCCTGAAGCGCCTGATGTTCGATCAGGCGGCCCGCATCCACGTCGTCCAAAGCTTGAAGCGTCATGCGGTGACGCTCTTCTTCCTGATCGACCCAGGCGGCAAGCGCCTGCTTCATCACCCAGCCGCGCGAGCGTTCGAGCCGTGCAGCCATCGCCTCCACCTTGTCGGCAAGCCCGAGCGGAACATGTGCCGTGATAACCTTCGTATCAGCCGCCATACCTAGCTCCAATCAGAGTGATTATAATTTAATCGGAAAGAGGCCAAGAAGCAAGAGTGGATACAAGGGCGGCTCTGGCGCATTTGCCGGGGCAGGCTATGAACCGCCGATGCGCCCGGAAACTCTCAACCCGCTGTTCGCCGAGACCGCCGGGCTGAAAGGCGTCGGCCCTGGCCTTGCGCGCCCGCTGGAACGGCTGGGGCTGACGCGGCTGCGCGACCTGGCCTATCATCTCCCCGATCGTTTCGTCAGCCGCCGCGCCGTGGCCGATCTCGACGAGGCCAGCGTCGGCGAACATGTGGTGATCGCGCTGACCCCGATCGAATACCGCAACAGCACCGGACGCGCGCCGCTCCGCATTCTGGCCAGCGACGCTGTGGGCAATATCTGTGCGCTGACCTGGTTCGGGCGGATCGGCGGCGGGGCGAAGAAGCAATTGCCGCTGGGCGAGACGCGGTGGATCGCGGGTCGGCTCGACCAATATGGCCAGATGCTCCAGATCGTCCATCCCGACCATGTCGCCCAGGACAGCGGCGCGGCGCTCGGCCAGCTGATCGAGCCGGTCTATCCGCTGTCGATCGGGCTGACCCAAGGCCGCCTGGCGGCGCTGATCGCGCAGGCACTGGCGGCGCTGCCGGTGCTGCCCGAATGGATCGAGCCCGGTCTGCTGGCCAGGATGCAGTGGCCCGATTGGCACGATGCGATGAAGCTCGCCCACCGCGCCGAGCACGCCCAGGCGCGCGATCGGCTGGCCTATGACGAATTGCTCGCCAATGCGCTGGCGCTGATGCTGGTGCGCGCCGCGGGCAAGGCGCGACGCGGCACGCCGTTGCAGGGCGACGGGCGGCTGCGCGCCAGAATGCAGCTGCCGTTCGCGCTGACCGGGGCGCAGCATCGTTCGATCGGCGAGATCGAGGGCGATCTGGCACAGGCCGCGCCGATGCTGCGGTTGCTGCAAGGCGATGTCGGTTCGGGTAAGACGGTGGTGGCGTTGTCGGCGATGCTGATCGCGGTGGAGGCGGGGGCGCAGGCGGCCCTGTTGGCGCCCACCGAAATCCTGGCCCGCCAGCATTTCGACACGCTGACCCGGCTGCTGTCGGGCACCGGCGTCAGCCTCGCCTTGCTGACCGGGCGAGACAAGGGCCACGCGCGGGAAGCGATCCTGATGGGGCTGCTGGACGGCAGCATCGACATCGTGATCGGCACCCATGCGATCTTTCAGGACAGCGTGAATTATCGCAATCTGGCGCTGGCGGTGATCGATGAACAGCACCGTTTCGGCGTGTCGCAGCGACTGCTGCTCACGCAGAAGGGCCGCCGTACGCCGCATTGCCTGGCGATGACCGCCACGCCGATCCCGCGCACGCTGACCTTGGCGCAATATGGCGAAATGGATGTGTCGCGGCTGGATGAACTGCCGCCGGGGCGCCAGGCGATCGACACGCGAGTGGTCGCGCTGGACCGGATCGGCGATGTAATCGGTGCGCTGTCGCGCCATGTCGAGGGGGGCGGGCAGGCCTATTGGGTGTGCCCGATGGTGCGCGATAGCGAGGTCGCCGATATCGCTGCCGCCGAAGCGCGCTTTGCCGAATTGCAGCTGCGGTTCGGCGCGGATGTCATGCTGGTCCATGGCCAGTTGCGCCCCGAGGCCAAGGACGCGGCAATGGCGCGCTTTGCCGGCGGCCAGGCCAGATTGCTGGTGGCGACCACGGTGATCGAAGTCGGCGTCGATGTGCCCAATGCCACGCTGATGGTGATCGAACAGGCTGAGCGTTTTGGCCTGGCGCAATTGCACCAGCTGCGCGGCCGCGTCGGGCGCGGCGCGGACAAATCGGTGTGCCTGCTGCTACGCGGCGGCACCTTGTCCGAGGTTGCGCGTGAACGGCTGGCCCTGATGCGCGAGACACAGGACGGGTTCCTGCTGGCCGAGGAAGATTTGCGCCTGCGCGGTGGCGGCGAATTGCTCGGCACCCGCCAGTCGGGCGACACCCCGTTTCGCGTGGCGAGCCTGGAGCAGATTGCGCGACTGCTGCCCATCGCTCACGACGATGCGCATTTGCTGATCGAGCGGGACGGCGGGTTGACCGGCGAACGCGGTGATGCGGCGCGCCTGTTGTTGTACCTGTTCGAACGCGATTACGGCGTCCAATTGCTGCGCGGGGGATAAGGCATGTGGCTTAGCCTTCTCCCCTTCAGGGGAGCGGGTTGGGAGAGGGGGAGATAAGCGCAGTATCTTCGTCAGAAAAAACAATTCTGGTAATTGAATTGAAAAGAGATGGGCATACCAACATATGTAAGCCAAAACTATTGGCATATAATAGACAAAGGTTGGGCTCTGGTTTATCCCTTGTGCTATTCGGGCTATAACCGCCGGCAGGGAGCCATCCGACTGGCAACGCAAACGGGGGACCATTTTGCCCATTCTGTTGCATCACATCAAATTCAAATTCTAGACGTCTGGTGTTGCTACTCGTGGCATCTGATATAAAATTGCCAAGAAAAATCTTCAAATGCGATATGTCTTGAGTAGCATGTGATCCGTCAGTCATCGGCCTAAGTCGGAATTTATATTTCTTATTCAGAACATTTGTGTCAGGAATGTGCGGGCTTGCTGCAAGATCGTGAACGAATCCAGATAGAATTTGAGCTGGAGATTGAAGCTTGTCCCCTTTGTAGGTTTTGTCCTCATTTGCGACTGCTGAGCTTTGATTGCCAATTGCACATGCCGCTGTGACAAAGGCGCTCAAAGACAGCAGCAGTGCGGCAGAGCGCATTATTTTTAAATTGCCAATCATTGCTCTGTCCCCGCTTCACCCAGCGATCGGTGATCGGCGACCACAAATATTCGATTGCCGTACGAGTTCCGGTCACAATCGCTGCCCAAGCCGACATCCCGGCAAACGCTTCTCTCCTTTCGGCCAAGCAGGTACCACAATCCTCAATCTGATTGACAAGCCAAACCTCAAAAGTTATACATTCATATAATCTAGAAGGCAACGCACCATGCACATTACGAATCTTCGAAAGGTCGGCGGCTCGGTGATGCTGGCAGTACCGCCTGCCTTTCTCGACCTCCTCCAATTGAAAGCTGGCGAAGCTGTCGGCGTGGCCGTGGAGGGCGGACGCCTGATCATAGAAGCAGCGCCGCGTCCTCGTTACACGCTGACCGAATTGCTGGCGGCCTCCGATTATTCGCAAGCCCTCCGGCTGGAAGAGCGCGAGTGGGTTGATGCGCCTCCGGTCGGCAAGGAAATCTTGTGAAGCGGGGCGATATCTGCATGGTATCGCTCAACCCCACCCAGGGTCGCGAGCAACAAGGTCATCGACCGGTGCTGATCGTCTCACCCACCGCATTCAACGCCGCGTCCAGTCTGCCGGTCGTGCTGCCAATCACCAGCCTCGGCAATTTTGCCCGGCGCATCGGTTTTGCTGTAGAGATTTCGGGAATCAAGACCACAGGCGTTGTCCGGTGCGATCAACCCCGCGTGCTGGATCTGGCGGAGCGAGGCGGGCGCAAGGTGGATACGCTTCCCGACGAATTGCTTGCCGAGGTTTTGGCGAAGGTCGCGATGTTATTCGAGTAGGGGCGGTGAAGGCGCGGCTGGAGTCTGCCCCCCCGATTCACCTCATTTGACTGCCTCTTGGTGCATATCGGCGATTCGACACTTGCGCTAACTTGCTATTCGGTGCTGCTCTCTTACATTGGCGGCGAAAGGATCTTTTGTCCCATGAATGACGAGCCCCCCACCGGGAACCCGTGGATGCGCAGCCTGCTGATCTGGGGTGGCATCTTCCTGGCGCTGTTTTTCGCGGTCTCGCTGTTCAGCGCGCGTACCGATACCACCACCGGCCAGATCCAGTATTCGGATTTCCGCGCCAAGGTGGCCGAGGGCAGCGTCGCCGACGCGCAAGTGGGCGAAGCCAAGATTACCGGCCATTTCAAGGATGGCGATGCCTTTACGACGATTCCGATCCCCAACGACACCAGCCTCGCGCAATTGCTGCAGAACAATGGCGTGAAATACGCCGGCAAGGCGGCTGAAGAACCCAATGTGCTGATGTACATCGTGCTTCAGGCGCTGCCGTTCCTGCTGATCCTGGGCGTTGCGTTCTTTGCGCTGAAGCAGGTGCAGAAGGGCGGCGGCTCCGGCGCGATGGGCTTTGGCAAGAGCAAGGCCAAGCTGCTGACCGAAAAGCAGGGCCGGGTGACCTTTGCCGATGTCGCCGGTATCGACGAAGCGCGCGAGGAATTGGAGGAAATCGTCGAGTTCCTCCGCGATCCGGGCCGCTTTTCAAAGCTGGGCGGCCAGATTCCGAAGGGCGCGCTGCTGGTCGGCAGTCCCGGCACCGGCAAGACCCTGCTGGCCCGCGCGATCGCGGGCGAGGCGGGCGTGCCGTTCTTCACCATTTCAGGCTCGGACTTCGTCGAAATGTTCGTCGGCGTCGGCGCCAGCCGGGTGCGCGACATGTTCGAACAGGCCAAGAAAAACGCGCCTTGCATCGTGTTCATCGATGAAATCGACGCCGTGGGCCGCCATCGTGGTCATGGCCTGGGCAACTCCAACGACGAGCGCGAACAGACGCTCAACCAGTTGCTGGTCGAAATGGACGGTTTCGAAGCCAACGAAGGCATCATCATCATCGCCGCGACCAACCGCCCCGATGTGCTCGATCCCGCATTGCTGCGCCCGGGCCGGTTCGACCGCCAGGTGGTGGTGCCGATCCCCGATATCGAAGGGCGCGAGAAAATCCTGGCGGTGCATATGAAGAAGGTGCCGCTGGCGCCCGACGTGCTGCCGCGAGTCATCGCGCGTGGCACGCCCGGCTTCTCGGGCGCCGATCTGGCCAATCTGGTGAACGAAGCGGCCTTGCTCGCGGCCCGGCGCAACAAGCGGCTGGTGGCGATGCAGGAATTCGAAGACGCCAAGGACAAGGTCATGATGGGCGCCGAACGCCGCTCGATGGTCATGACCGAGGACGAGAAGAAGATGACCGCCTATCACGAGGCCGGCCACGCCATCGTCTCGATCAACGAAACCGCGTCCGATCCGATCCACAAGGCGACGATCATCCCCCGCGGCCGCGCCCTGGGCATGGTCATGCGCCTGCCCGAGCGCGATTCCTATTCCTACCATCGCGACAAGATGCTGGCCAATCTTTCGGTCAGCATGGGCGGTCGCGTGGCTGAGGAACTGGTGTTCGGCTATGACAAGGTGTCGTCGGGCGCGTCGGGCGATATCCAGTACGCCACCAGCCTGGCGCGCAACATGGTCACCAAATGGGGCATGTCGGACAAGCTGGGCCCGCTGCAATACGAAGACCAGCAGGACGGCTACCTCGGCATGGGCGGATCGCAGCGGCTGATGATGTCGGACGAAACCAACAAGCTGATCGACAGCGAAATCCGCGCCCTGATCGAAACGGCCCATGTCCGCGCCACCGATATTCTCAGCGTGAACGAGGACAAGCTGCATCTGCTGGCCAAGGCGATGCTGGAATTCGAAACACTGAGCGGCGAAGATATCCGCGAAGTAATGGAAACCGGCACCCTCAACCGCCCCGACGACCGCAATACCGGCGCGCGGCCTGCGGCAGTGCGTGGGGCGACGGTGCCGCGTTCGGGCAAGCGGTTTGTGGGTGATGCGACGCCGACGCCGCAGGGGGCTTGAGCGAGCTTACTGGGGGCAGTGGTTGCTTGAAAGTAGGGTGGGGTCGCTGATCCGTGGGGGGAGCGCATTGCGCTTTGTTCCCTTGGATGCTGATGCCGAACAAATGTTTAGCGAGCAGCCAAATTGTCCAGGAAGGCTTTGAAAGTGGGATTCTGCCATTTCAGCCTGCCAAACTGTTGCAGCGCAGCAACAGCATGCAATCGATGTGAAACAAACGTCGCAATTTGATTGCGGGTTTTGACCGATGTGTCAGCTTTCATACACATTCGGCTTGAGGGTCGCAGGCGATTGGGTTCGCCAGTATTGGCAACGTATCGCTCCTCATTGCTTGCAACAAGGCAGGAGCGTTCATGGGTATGTTTCGCAAGCTCG
>CAXTOS010000110.1:0-7838 GCA_964245935.1 uncultured Novosphingobium sp. | reverse complement strand
TGGGTGGCCGGGCGGGGGAGCGGGCTGGCACCGTCTTAACCGGAAAGACTCTAAACCACCAGCCGATACCCGATCCCCGGCTCATTGCACAACACCAGGGGCCGCGAGGGGTCGTCTTCCACTTTCCTGCGAATGCCCCGCGCCGCGGCGCGCAGATATTCGATGTCGTGCTCGTGGCCTGCGCCCCAGACGCAGCGCAGCAGCTGGCTGTGGGTGATGACCTTGCCCGGGTGGCGGGCCAGTTCGGCCAGCACCGCATATTCCTTCGGCGCCAGATGCACTTGCGCGCCAGCCTTGCGCACCAGCCGCGCCGACAGGTCGATTTCCAGGTCGCCGACATGCACTTGCGGCGCCTCCGCGCCCGTCGAGAGCTGGCGGCGCAGCGCGGTGCGGATGCGGGCGAGCACTTCCTCGCCGGCGAACGGCTTGGTGACGTAATCGTCCGCGCCCAGGTCGAGCGCGGCCACCTTCTGGTCGGTATCGTCGCGGGCCGAGATCACCAGCACCGCGGCGCCCGCCGCCTTCATCAGCGGGATCAGTTCCAGCCCGTCGCGGTCGGGCAGGCCCAGGTCGAGCAGGATCGCGGCGGGCTTGTCGATCTGCAACGCCGCCATCGCCGCGCGCGCCGTCGCCGCCTCCACCGGGCGATAGCCGCCGCGGGTTGCGATCGCGCACAGCAACCGGCGGATCGCGGCTTCGTCATCGACGACCAGCAGGGTCAGCGGCGGCAGCGCCCGAGTCATGCCCTGGAATGTCTCATACGCTGGAATCCGTCATGCTTCGGCTACACCGCGTTTCAGATGGGTCTCGTCGAACGAAATGACGAAATCTGCCCCGGCGCGGTCGGTGCGGTTGCTGGCGCCGACCCGCAGGCCCATCGCCTCGGCAAAGCCCCGCACGATGCCCAGCCCCAGCCCGGTGCCGCCGGTGCGGTCGCTGCCCTCGATCCGGGTAAAGGTGTCGAAAATCCCCTTTTCGGCGCCCACCGGCAGCCCCGGTCCCTCATCGATGACGTGCAGTTCCAGCCCCTGCCAGCCGCGTTTGGCGGAAATCACGATCGGGCTGTTGGCGTCGCCATATTTGGCCGCGTTTTCGAGCAGGTTGATCAGGCAGTGGTGGAGCAGTTGCGGATCGACCAGCACGAACGGCAATTCGGGCGAGACATCCATCCGGATCGGCCGGTCGCTCAGTGCCCGGCGCAGGTCATGAACCGCGCTGGCCACAGCATCGGTAATGTCCACCGGCTCGATCGACAAGTGCAGCGCGCCCGCTTCGACCCGCGCGATATCCAGCAGATTGGTGAAAAAGCGCTGCAGGCGCTGGGTTTCGGCTTGCGCTTCGGCGATCTGGTCGGCCTGTTCGGCGTCGGCGGGATGCATCGCGCCCAGCGTGCCCAGGATCGTGGTCAGCGGGGTGCGCAAATCATGGCTGACCGACGACAGCAGCGCGCCGCGCAGCCGGTCGCGTTCCTCCAGCCGGGTGACGCGGGCGATGTCGGTTTCCAGCGCGATCCGTTCCAGCGCCATGCCGGCCTGGTCGAGCAGGCTGAGCAGCATCGGCAGCTGGTCCGGGCGCAGCGGCACATGCGCTTCGGGCCGGGCCAGGCCGAACACCGCCAGCACCTTGCCCCCGGCGGCGATCGGATGGAACAGCCATTCCGACGCGGTCAGCGTATCCGAGCCGCGCCCCGCCGGCCGGTTATGATCGAAGCTCCAGCGCGCCGCTGCGTGTTCCAGCGCTTCCAGCCGGTCTTCGGGCGGATTGGCCGCGACCAGTTGCAGGCCATCTGCGCCGCTCATCATCAGCAGCACCGCGCGCGCATCCAGCAGCCGTGCCACTTCGGCGCACAGCACCTGGCCCAGTTCCTCGGCCTTGCTCACCGCAGTCAGCAGCCGGGCAAAACCGGCGAGCGAGGCGTTCTGCCCGGCGCTGTGCTGCGCCAGCATCGCCTGTTCGCGCATCCGCGCCGCCAGGCTGCTGCTGACGAACGCCACCCCCATCAGCACCAGCACGGTGATGATGTTCTGTGGATCCTGAATGGTGAAGGTGTACGTGGGCGGGACGAAGAAGTAATTGTAGGCCAGCGAACAGATCAGCCCGGTCGCCAGCCCGGTGGGCAAGCCATAGCGGGTCGCGGCGAACAGCACCGGCAGCAGATAGAGCAGGGCGACGTTGGTGATATTGCCGAATGCCGACACGCTGACCCCGAACACCGTGACCAGCGCGGTCAGCGAAAACGATAGCGCGTAACCCGCCGGCTTGCCCCATTGCCGGCGCCATGGCGGAGCTGTCGCGCGCTCCGGCGCGGTCGGCGCGGTTGGCGCCTGCTCCAACGGCAGGACATGCACCGCCATGCCGGGGGTTTCGCGCACCATCCGGTCCACCACCGAGCCGTGCCGGAATTCAAACCAGCGCGAGCGCGGCGATTTGCCGATGATCAGCTGCGTTGCCCGCGCTTCGGCCGCAAAGCGCATCAGCCCGTCGACCGCCGATTGGCCCGGCACCGAGGCGACCTGTGCGCCCAGTTGCGCGGCCAGATGCATGGTCGCGGCCAGTTGCCCGCTTTCGGTGGCGGTAAAACCGGCGCTGCGCGGGGTTTCGATATGCACCGCAGTCCACGGCGCGCGCAAGGCGTCGGCGATGCGCTTGGCCGCGCGCACCAGCCCGGCGGCTCCGGGATGCTCGCTGACGGCGACCACCAGCCGGTCGCCCGCCCCCCAGCTGCCCGCCAGCGCATGCGCCCGCACGTAATCGAGCATCTGTGCATCGACCGCCTGCGCCGCCCGCCGCAAGGTCAGTTCGCGCAGCGCCGACAAGTTTGATTTGGAAAAGAAATGCCCCAGCGCCCGCGTCGCTTCCTGGGGGATGTAGACCTTGCCTTCCTTCAGCCGCTCGATCAAATCGTCGGGCGGGATATCGACGATTTCGATCTCGGCATTTTCAAGTACGCGGTCGGGCAGCGTCTCGCGCACGCGCACCTTGGTGAACGAGGCGACGACGTCGTTCAGGCTTTCCAGATGCTGGATGTTGCATGTCGACCAGACATCGATCCCGGCCGCCAGCAATTCCTCGACATCCTGATAGCGTTTGTCATGGCGGCTGCCCGGGGCATTGGTATGCGCCAGCTCGTCCACCAGCACCAGCGCCGGGCGGCGGGCGAGAATGGCGTCGATATCCATTTCCTGCAGGACGCGCCCCTGATAGGCGATCTGCTGGCGCGGGATGACCGTGAAGCCCTGGGTCTTCTGCTCGGTTTCGGCGCGGCCATGGGTTTCGACCACGCCCACCACGACATCGAGCCCGGTCGCGCGCCGCGCCGCCGCATCGCCCAGCATTTCATAGGTCTTGCCCACCCCCGGCGCGGCGCCGAGGTAAACCTTCAGCCGGCCCAGCCCTTCCTTGGCAGTCACGCGGAGCAGGGCATCGGGATCGGCGCGGTCGGTCATCACCGGCGGTTGTGCACCGCGCCGGGGCGGATTGTCGAGCAAAGGATGCGGCCTGCCGTGTCCGGGCGTGCGCAGCCCCCTGGCTGCGCTTACCGCGAACCCGCCGGGCGCCGGTCGCCGCCATGCCGCAGGGATGCTATTTCCTGCTGGACCAGAAAGCCGTCA
This sequence comes from uncultured Novosphingobium sp., assembly GCA_964245935.1. Lineage (GTDB taxonomy): Bacteria > Pseudomonadota > Alphaproteobacteria > Sphingomonadales > Sphingomonadaceae > Novosphingobium. The sequence goes on along the minus strand of CAXTOS010000110.1, from coordinate 4,227 downwards.
TGGTTGGTGTCGGCGGCATCGAAGCGCGCATTTTCGTAAGCCAGGATATCATCCAGCGTGGCCCCGCGGTTGTAATGGACGTTGGCCCTGGTGATCAGGGTGGCGCTGAGCGGCTCGATCGTCGAAGCCAGCACCCGGTCCCGGTCGCCGTCGCCCAGCGCGGGCCCCAGCGTTTCGGGCACGACCTCGATATGCCGCGCGTAGACCGAGCAGTCGGACGCTGCCGCCGAGCCCATCTTCTGCTGCCAGGCAACGAACTCGTCGACATCGATATGGCCGTCGTGATTGGCATCGATGTCCCTGAAACGCGTGCGAATGACGACGGCGCGACGGGCATCGATCACCGACTGGAGCTCGGCCAGCGTCACCACGCCGTCGCGGTTGAGGTCGGCCTGGCCGAACATCGCGGTCACGACCTTGTCGAATTGTTCGCGGCTGATCGGCTTCAATTCGTGCGGGCGATCGTGAGTACCGATGCCGGTGTCGGGCGAGGCATCGTTTTCGACCTCGCCCGGACCGCCGCCGCCCATGCCACCACCACCGCCGCCACCGCCCATGCCACCGCCGCCGCCCATCTGGGCCAGCGCCGGGCTGGTGGTCAGCAGCAATGCGAGCAGGCAGGCCGTCAATTTCCACATGTCACATGTCCTTTTCGCGCGGATCGACGATGCGCTGATGATAGCCCTAGAGTCTTTCCGTTTCAAACGGCACCAGCCCGCTCCCCCCGCCCGGCCACCCAGGTCATTGTATTATATGGGTGGCCGGGCGGGGGAGCGGGCTGGCGCCGACTCGACGTAAGTCGGAAACACTTTAGCCTCTGGCACGAAATCTCGATCATGCAACAGGAGTCGGGCTGTTGATCGCAGAGCCGGGTAATTCGGCGCGCCCTCACCCGCGCGGCGTCAGGATCAACGGTACGCCACGGCGCGGGCGCAGGGTCAGGCGGCTGACCAGTTCGGGCCGGCGCCCGGCAGGGTGGGTCAGGCGAAAGGCGCGGATGATGCCGGCCAGGATGATCACCGCCTCCTGCTGGGCGAAACCGGCGCCGATGCACAACCGCGCGCCGCCGCCAAACGGCAGCCAGGCCTTGCGCACCGCCTCGGCGTTTTCAGGTCTGGCGAAGCGGTCGGGGTCGAAGCTGTGCGGGCAATCCCAGTTGGCGCTGTTGCGCTGGATCAGCCAGGGCGCGACCACTACCAAATCCTCGGGCTTTACATCCTTGCCACGCATCGTTTCCGGGGTGATGACCGAACGCGGCAGGAACCCGACCGGCGGATAGAGCCGCAGCGTTTCCCTGAACAGGTTGCGCACCCCTTCCAGCCGCCGGACATGCTCGAACTCCAGCGGGCCGCCGCCGGTTTCCGCCTCGATCCGGGCGTACAGTTCCTCCTGCAATGCGGGTTGCTCGGACAGCAGGTACAACGCCCAGGCCAGCGCGCTCGCCGAGGTCTCGTGCCCGGCCAGGAAGATCAGCAAGGTCTGGTGAACCAGTTCCTCGAATGTAAAAGCCGCGCCGGTACGGGGGTGGCGCGCGTCCATCAGCGCCTCCAGAATATCCGCCTGCGCGGGGCGGCGTCCGGCTGCGCGCGCGTCATAGCGGGGGCGCATGACCGCGGCGACGATATCGTGGATTTCGCGCGCTGCCCGGCGGGTGCGCCGCGCATAGCCCAGCCGGGGCAGTCCGTTCATGTTCAGCGAGGTGCTGCGCTGGGCCATGGTCTGATAGCGCTGGAACAGGCGGTAGATGCGCGAGGATTCGGCGAAGCTCAATTGCACTGAAAAGATCGTGCGGAAAATGATGTCGGCCGTGACATGGGTCATCATCGGGTCGACATCGACCGGGCGGGACAAGTCCTGGCCGCGCATGGTGGCGACTACATCCTGCGCGGCGCCATGCATCATCGCATAGGCGCGCTTCAAATTGGTATGCTGAAAGGCCGGATTGACCATTTCACGCTGGTCGGCCCAATCCTGGCCATTGGCGGAAAACACGCTGTTGCCGATCAGCGGCCCCAGCATGTCCATCAGCACCGGATGCTTGGGATATTCCCGGCGCGGGTCGTCGAGCACCCGGCCGACGATATCCAGATCATTGACGATGAACAGCTTCATCCCGGGCAGGCTGACCTGCCCCATCTTCATGGTGTAGCTGCGTTCGAACAGCGTGTGGATCCAGCTATCCCAGCCGATCACGAAGCGCCGCAACAGCCCGGCCTTGGTTTTCAGCGGCTCCGGATAGGGCGGGATAAAAGGGCACTTCGGCGCGCCCGGATCGATCTCAGGCATTTTCGGCCTCGAACGCGGCGATCGATTGGGCGAGCGGCCGGGGAGCGCAGGTCAGGCCGATGTAATCCAGCGCCGACGGCTTGTCCAAACGGCGCAGATAATCGAAATGCGTCATATATTTGTCGGCCCGGCGCGCCTGATACGTCGCCGGGTCGCAATAGCGGTGCCAGCGCGGGCTGAACTGGATCAGGCCGGGCGGCGGCCCGACCGGGCGGGTTAGGCAGGGATTGACCAGCGGAATGCTGGCGCCATCGGTGATCGAGCCGATGTCGAGCCAGCGAAACTGCGCCGCAGCCACCCGGTCGAGCAACGCGTGAAAGGCAGTGGCGTCGCGCCGAAAGCCCACCAGCGGGATGCTGCCGCCCAGCGTCACCAGGCTGAAATGACCGGGCAAGTCGCCCCCGCGCAACGTCAGCAAGCGCGCCAGGACCGGAATCGCCAGGATCGAACCGTTGGAATGGGTCACGAGTTGCACTTCGTCCCAGTCTTCGTCGAGACTGGCCGAAATCGTCGCGGCGAACTCATCCAGCCGCGCTGCCAGCAGCGGGTCGGTGCGGTCGCGCGCCAGCAGGTCGTTGAACAGGATGAAGCGCAGCAACCACAGCCCGTTCGAGCGTTCGACCTGGGCCAGGCCCACCCCGACCCCGATCGCTGCCGCCGGCAGCAGCGCCAACAGCCCCGGCCAGTGCAGCCAGAGGAAAATCGGCAGGAGGACAAGCCACGCCAGCAGCGTGATCGCCAGCGCCGTGCGCCCCAGCACCATGCCCGGAAAGATCAACGCGATCTTGCTGCCGCGCGGTACGCTGCCGGTTTCGCGCCAGCGGCCCTGCCTCAAATATCGCCAATAGGCCGCGATCATCCGGCTGACCAGCGTCAGCGCGCCTTTGGGCCAGTGCATCCGCACCACATCGTCCCATGCCAGGAACCGGAATTGCGTGGTGCCGGCGCCATCGCTGCGCGTTACCTCCCAGGTCGAATCGCGCCCGACCGAACGCTGGCGCGAACTGACCGCCAGCCGCAAGCCGTCGCCTTGCGCCTCGGCCAGGCGATTGGCGTGCTCGACCTGTTCACCCAGCAACTGGTGATTGAATCGCGCACCGCGCGGATCGAAACCACCCAGGTGCAAAACTTTCCGCTTGAAAGGGCGCATCGCCGGCTGTCTAGCGGCCCGATGCCCGAAACGGAACGACAATATTGCCTGTTCATGGATGGCCGGAAATACCAGCGCAACATCGGCTGCAAGCGTCACGACAATGCCTATGGCATTGCCGGCGGGGGCAGCGAGGCAGACCGGCGGGCAGCGGACCTGCGGTTCTATCGCCACATGCGCGAACAGCGCGATCCGCTGGCGCCGCTGGTGCTGGGGGCGGTCAGCCTGTTCGGCTGGTTCTTCTTCAATTACCACGGGCGGCCGTGGCGCGGGCAACTGGTCCGCAAGATTTTCCGTAGCTATTGAGCAAGCGCCTTTTATAGCGCCCACCATGACAGAAGAAGAACAGGCGCAAATCGCGCATCGCCGGTTTTACAAAGCCGAACAGGAAGCCGATTTCGTCGATGCGCACGACAAGAACACGCCGCAGACTCGCAGCCCATCATACCAGCTGGCCTTTCGCGATACCGACTTCCTGCTGCGCGAGGAGTTGCGCCCGGTGCGGTTCCAGCTCGAATTGCTCAAGCCCGAGATGCTGCTCGACGAGGCCGGGATCGGCTCGACGCTGGTGGTCTATGGCTCCGCCCGCATCCCCTCGCCAGAAACCGCGCAGGCGCTGATCGACAAGGCGGTCACCCCCGAAGACAGGGCGATTGCCGAGCGCATGGCCGCCAAGTCGAAATATTACCAGGAGGCGAGGCTGCTCGGTCACATTGCCGGCGAGAAGGCCATCGTCGAAAAGGGCCAGCGGCAGTTCGTGGTCTGCTCGGGCGGCGGCCCCTCGATCATGG
>CAXTOS010000109.1:0-7869 GCA_964245935.1 uncultured Novosphingobium sp. | reverse complement strand
CCGCCGATCCAGCCCTTCTCGATCACCGCGACGTTGGTGATGCCGTGGACCTTGGCCAGGTAGAAGGCGGTGGCCAGGCCATGGCCACCCCCGCCGATGATCACGATGTCATAGGCTGCGCGCGGGCTCGCGTCGCGCCAGGTCGTTGTCCAGCCCTTGTGGCCCGACAATGCGTTGCGCGCCAAACTGAAGATCGAATAAGGCTTCATCGACAAGGGCCCTTTGCGATTTGAGGATTACGCGCTATTCGGCGGCGTGCTTGTCCATCAAGGACAGATCGATGCCGATAAACGACACCCGTGGCGATTCAACCGTCCCGCGCACGCTGGGCCTGCTGCTGATCGACGGTTTTGCGCTGCTATCCTATGCCTCGGTCATCGAACCGTACCGGGCCGCCAACGTGCTGGCCGGGCAAAAACTTTATGACTGGACGCATATCTCGGTCGACGGGCAGTCGGCCAGGGCTTCCAACGGGGCGACGATCATCGCCGATCAGCGGGTGGGCGATCCGGTGCGCTGGGACACGCTGTTCGTCTTTGCCGGCGGCGACCCGCACCGGGCCGCCGATGCGGCGACCTTTGCCTGGCTCCGCAATGCCGCGCTGGCGGGGGCGGTACTGGTCGGGGTATCGGCCGGACCGTGGCTGCTGGCCCGCGCCGGGCTGCTCGACGGCTATCGCGCCACCGTTCATTGGGAGCATTGGCCGGCGTTCGTCGAAACATTCCCCAGGGTCATGACCGAGCCCGGTCTCTATGTCATCGACCGGCGCCGGGTGACCTGCGCCGGGGGCATGGCGGGCATGGATCTGGCGGTGGAGCTGATCGAACGGGAGCAAGGCCATGAATTGGCGTCGCGGATCAGCGACTGGTTCATCCAGAGCGAGCCGCGCGGGGCCGACCGGCCGCAGCGACTGACGCTGCGCGCGCGCTACGCGACCAGCGACGATCGCCTGCTCCGGGTTCTGGCCAGGATGGAAGCCGCCATCGAGGAGCCTGCGCCGGCAGCGGTGCTGGCGGAGGTCGCCGGCCTGTCGCTGCGCCAGCTCGAACGGCTGTTCACCCAGGTGATCGGCGAACCCCTGGGCCGGCATTATATCCGGATTCGGCTGGAAAGCGCGAGACATCTGGTGCGGACCACGCGGCTGTCGATCACCAACATCGGGATCGCCTGCGGCTTCAGAAGCAGCAGCCATTTTTCGCGAACCTATCTCGATCATTATGGGCTGTCGCCGAGCCTCGACCGCTAGAGTCTTTCCGGTTAAGACGGTGCCAGCCCGCTCCCCCCGCCCGGCCACCCAGGTCATTGTATAATATGGGCGGCCGGGCGGGGGAGCGGGCCGGCACCGACTCGACGTAAGTCGGAAAGACTCTAGCGGCGTGATCGCACCAACCAAACCGTCATCCTGACGAAAGTCAGGACCCATTCAGCGCAGCGTTGGTTCGGAGGCCACTCGCGCGGGTGTCGCCTTTAAATAGTCGGCGCTCGCTTCTCCAACAGGCCGACCTTGCATTGTTTACTGGCGTTGCGCCGAATGGATGCTGACTTTCGTCAGCATGACGGGGGAGGATGAGTATGCATCAAAGCTTGTGGATCACCCGCAACCAGCCTATTATTCCACCGGCTGAACTTTTCGCATACAGGAACTGCGATGCATATCGACTTGCTGGGCTACGATCCCGCCGACCTGGACGACATTCCCGGGACGACGATCTTCACGATCGCGCGGTCGCGCCAGGCATACCACCTGCATCGGTTCTGCATGTCGTTGATGAAGGCGGATAATCGCGCCGCGTTCAAGGCCGACGAAGCGGCCTATCTCGATCAGTTCGCGATCACCCCGGCGCAGCGCCAGGGCGTGCTGGATCGCGATTTCAACGCGCTGATCGCCCAGGGCGGCAACATCTATTTTCTGGTCAAGATTTCGAACACCGACGGCTGGAGCGTGCAGAAGGCGGTTGGCAGCATGTCCGGCATGACGGCCGACGACTATGGCGCCATGATGGCCGCCGGCGGCCGGCAGCCCGCGGGCAATCGCTCGATCAAGGGAGGGTATTGAGATGGCCAGGATCACCGCCGGGGTCGGTACCAGCCATGTGCCCGCGATCGGCGCGGCGATCGATCTGGGCAAGACGCAGGAACCCTACTGGGCGCCGATGTTCGCGGGCTATGCGGCAAGCCGCGACTGGGAGCGCACGGCACGGCCCGATGTCGTCGTGCTGGTGTTCAACGATCACGCGACCAGCCTGATGCTGGAGGTCGTACCGACCTTCGCGATCGGCTGCGCTGACCGCTACCAGCCGGCGGACGAAGGGTGGGGCGCGCGGCCCGTCCCGGTGGTGGAGGGTCATGCGGAACTGGCGGCCCACATCGCGCAAAGCCTCATCATCGAGGAATTCGACATGACCATCCTGAACGAGATGGATGTCGATCACGGGCTTACCGTCCCGCTGTCGCTGCTGTTCGGCGAGGTTGATGCCTGGCCGGTGCGGGTGGTGCCACTGATGGTCAACGTGACCCAATTCCCGCCGCCGTCCGGCGACCGCTGCTGGCGGCTGGGCGAAGCATTGGCCCGTGCGGTGGTCAGCTTTCCCGAGGATCTGAACGTCCAGGTCTGGGGGACCGGCGGGATGAGCCACCAGTTGCAGGGTCCGCGCGCGGGGCTGATCAACAGCGCCTTCGACCGCGACTTTCTGGAAAAGCTCACCGCCGATCCCCAGGCACTGCGACGCATCACCCACCTGGACTATCTGCGCGAGGCGGGATCGGAGGGGATCGAGCTGATCATGTGGCTGATCATGCGGGGCGCGCTGGGCGCCGACGTGACCGAGCGCCATCGCTTCTATCATGTGCCGGCGTCCAATACCGCGGTGGGGCACATCGTGCTGGAGGCGGCGTGACGGCGTTGCCGCCCGATGCCAGGCGCGCCATCGAATGGGAATGCAGCCGGCTGATCAACCTGTACGCGACCCTGAACGACGCTGCGCGCTGGCCGGAGGTGGCGCAGCTGTACACCCGCGACGGCCTGATGACCCGGCCCAGCGCTCCCGACATCGCCATCGTCGGTCGTGCGGCGATCCTGGCGGCGTTTACGGGGCGCCCGGCCCGGGCGACGCGCCATATCTGTGCCAATATCGTGATCGACGCCGAGGACGCGACCACCGCCCGGGGCACCAGCGCGATGCTGTTGTTCACCGGCGGGCCCGCACCGCTGGTCGGCAGCTTTGCGGATCGCTTTGCGCTGACCGACGAGGGATGGCGTTTTTCCGAGCGGCGGGGCGCGCTCGATTTCGGCGCGTGATAACACCGCCGCCGTCGTCCACGGTCAAATCGTCGCTCCGCACGCTCGACATCATCGAATATGTCGTGTCACGCGATCAGCCGGTGGTCGCGCGCGAAATAGCCGCCGCCCTGCTGATCCCGGTCAGCAGCCTGTCCTACCTGCTGGGCACGCTGGTCGAGCGCGGTTATCTGGCACGCACCGGGCGGCGCTATACGCCCGGACCCGGTCTGGAACGGCTGCAGGCACCGGCGCCGATCTTCACGCTGGCCGACCGCGTCGCCCCGCTGGTCAAGGCGCTGCGCATCCAGCTGAACGAAACGGCGTCTTTTTTCGTGCGACGCGAGTGGACGGTGGAAGCCATTGCGACCGAAACGAGCGAACAGGCGCTGCGCTACGCGGTTCCGACCGGCACCGCTGCACCGCTCCACGCATTTTCTTCGGGCAAGGCGCTGATGGCGTCGATGGCGGAACCTGAACTGCGCCGCTATTTCGCCACGGCGGAACGCAAATCATTCACCCCGGCCACGATCGTCGACGAGGCCGGCCTGCGCCGGGAGATTGCCGCCATCCGCGCGTCGGGCATCGCCCGCACCTTCGAAGAGCACACCCCGGGCATCGTCGGGCTGGGCCGTGTGGCCCGGATCAACGGCGATGTGGTGGGCGCGTTCAGCGTGGCCATTCCCGTGGTCCGCTTCGACGACGCCGTCCAGCAACGCGCGTCCCACCTGCTGACGCGCACCACCGAACTGCTCGCCACGGATTGAGGCGGCGGCCACGAGCTCGTCATCCTGACGAAGGTCAGGATCCATTCTCCCAATGCGCGCATTGACTTGCGACGTTGCGGAAATGGACCCTGACTTCGGTCACGGTTACGAAGTACTTGGAATATAGATATTTCTTAGATTACACCTATGCAAAGCTCTCGCGTCAGGCGGTCTGATGCGTGCGCCAGCTATCGGCATAGCTGTCGCGCGCCACTTCCGAATAGGGCGCCGGGCTCACGGTGGCGCGGATTTCGGTCTGGACATGGGGCTCGACCGTAGGCTTGCTCGTGCCGCCATCGGGTTCGCCCCAGAGCAGCGTCACCTGGGTGCCCGGCGCCGCATGCGCTTCGTCGACCATTGCCAGCGTCAGCATCTTGCCTTCGTTCGAGCTGTAGCCGATCCATGTCGACAGCCCGACGAGCTGACCCCCGGCCAGCACGGCGTCGAACGGGTGCATTGCATAGACCGCCGACGGGAACTCCAGATATTTGGCGCGATCGCCTTTCTGCAGCGCCGAACTCATCACCCGCAGCACGTCTTCGGTATCGAGCGCCAGCGTCACCTTCTTGCGATGCGGCTGGCCGGCCAGCTTTTCCAGCGCCTCGCGGCCAATGAAATCATGGTCGAACTTTACGAACGGACCGTAACCCAGATCCCACGGCGTCAGGTAATAGCCTTCGACGCTGTCCGGCACATAGCTGCCGCCGATCGAAGCCTTGGCTTCGTAGGAATTGACGCCGAGCCATTCGCGATAGGGCTTCAGCGCTTCGCCGGTATAGACCGCCGGCAGGGGCGACGGGATCCAGCCGGACTCCAGCGTGTTGGAGGCATAGGTCCGCCCCCCCACCAGCCGCAGGCCGAAATCCTTGCCCGCAGCGATCAGCGCCTGGCGCACGGTTTCGCCTTCTGCCCACGGCCCGAACAGCTCGTAGCCGGGCTGCCCGGCCATGCCGTGCCGCAGCGCCCGCACTTCCACGCCGGCGATCTTGATGCGGGCCACATGAAAGAACTTCAGGTCGGGCGGCGTTTCGCCCATCGCCGCTTCCAGCGTCTTCATCGCGTTCGGGCCCTGGAGCTGGAAGCGATAGGATTTACGGTTCTCCGGGTCGGGGCGCGCGACGGTGCGCTCGTCGCGCTGGGCCGTGACGTTCCATTTTCCGCTCTGCGCGTGATATTCCACCCATTCGATCGTCGGCGCGCGGCCCACCAGGTTGAACTTGTTCTCTTCCAGATAAAACAGGATGACATCGCCGATGACATGGCCATCCGGGGTCACCGGCACGAATTGCTTGGCGCGATCGGGAACGAAGCCCTTGAAGCTGTTGACGCCGAGATAGTTCAGCATCGCGAACGCATCCGGCCCTTCCACCGCCAGATCGACCATGTGGTACGACTGGTTGAACAGCACGCAGCTCTGCGCCCAGCCGCGCTGCTCGTCGCGCCAGTTGGAATATTCGGCCGGAACGCCGGGGTAGGCATTGGGGCCGGTCTGCTGGTTGCGCAGCAATTCGACGATATTCCCGCTTTGATCGAGCAGGGTATTCAGGGATTCTCCGGTCATCAGGCTTCTCCGCTAGAGGCTGTGGTTGATATGCTCATGATCGATGCCGGGCAGGCCGCGCCAGCCAGGCGGCGATCGCGGCGTTGAGCGCGTCGGGCGCCTCGGCCGGCAGCATGTGGCCTGCACCGGCGATGATTTCCAGCCGGGCGTCGGGCACCACGTCGGCGATGGCGCGGTGCTGATCCGGCGGGCTCCAGATATCTTCGGCGCCGACCGCAACCAGGGTCGGGCAGGCGATCGTCGGCAGCAGCGTTTCGACCGACGGACGATCGAGCAACGCCGCGATCTGCGCGGCGAAAACCTCGGTGCCCGCATCGATGCACATCTGCCTGAGCGGATCGATGATGGCGGGACGGCGGTTGGCTACGGCGATCATCGGTGGCAACCAGGCGTCGACCAGCGCCGACGCGCCCTCGCTAATCCCCAGGTCGCGCAGTTTGAAACGCTGCTCCGCTTCGCCGGGGCGGGGCAGATGCGTGCCGGTGCTGACCAGCGCCAGCCGTTCGATGCGCTCGGGCGCGGCGCGAAACATTTCCAGCGCGACGCGGGCGCCCATCGAATGTCCGAGCAGCGACATGCGGGATGGCGCCCGCGCCAGCGCGTAGGCCGCCATCTCGGGCAGGCTGCGGCAGGCGCCGAACCCGTCGATCGCCAGCAGATCGCCGAAACGCGTCCGCTGGCCGGCAAAAATCCGCGCGTCGCAGATCAGGCCCGGCAGACAAACCAGCGGTGCAGCCAAATTTGATACCATCCTCGCGCTCTCCAATTTCGCGCTTATGAATTTTTCATCTATACGAACTTAAGTGATAAGGCTAGAGCATAGCCAGGCAAAAAGAGCATTTTCGGCATGAACAAAGACGGGACGATGCAGACCGCGCAGACCACGCCCGTGATCCACCCCGCGTGGGCCAGCGCACCGGCGACGATGATCGACGGCTACTCGCTGGAGATGACGGCGCGCGACATCGATTCGCTTACCGAGGCTTCCGCGGGTATCGCCCCGGCAACCCCGATCGCGGTGACGTTCCTGCCGGGTGAAACCATGGATGCGCGGATCGCCGCGGCGGTGCAGATCCGCAATTTGGGCTTCGAGCCCATGCCCCACCTGTCCGCCCGCCGCATCGGCTCGCTCGATGAACTGGCAACCATGGTCGAGCGCTGCACCCGCGAGGCGGGGGTGAAACGCATGTTCATCGTCGCCGGCGATCCGCCCGTCCCCGCCGGACCGTTCGCCGATACGATGTCGGTATTGCGGACCGGCCTGCTCGAACGCCATGGCATCACCGCGGTCGGCATCGCCGGGCATCCCGACGGCCATCCCGCGCTGGATGCCGACGGGCTGTGGCGGGTGCTGGCCGAAAAGCGCGAGGAAATCGCCGCGCGCGGCATGGCATCGCTGATCGTCACCCAGTTCGGTTTCGACGCCGCCCCGTTCCTCGCCTGGCTGGCCGATCTGCGGGCTCGCGGCATCGACGTTCCGGTACGGATCGGCGTGCCCGGGCCGGCCGGGATCAAGACATTGCTGCGCTATGCCGCGCATTGCGGCGTGGGCACGTCTGCCAAGGTGATGGCGAAGTACGGCGTATCGCTGGGCCGGCTGCTGGGCACCGCCGGGCCGGATAAACTCGTCGATGCGCTGGCCCGGGGCCTGGGCCCCGCGCATGGCCCGGTACGGCTGCATTTCTATCCGTTTGGCGGCCTGGGTCGAACCGTCGAGTGGATCGCGGATTATGGCGCCCGTACAGCGAAATAATCGAACTTGATGATTCCAACAGGAGGACCGAAGGCGTGAACGACGTTTGTACGCTAACCTTATCATGCGAAGACCGGCCCGGACTGGTGGCCACCGTGGCCGGATTTCTCGCCGCCAAGGGTGGCAACATCGTCGACGCACAGCAGTTCAACGACCGCGAGACTCATCGCTTCTTCATGCGCGTGGCTTTCGAGTTGGGGAACCCCGAAATTGCGGTCGAGACGGTCAGGCGCGACTTCACCGACATTGCCGGGACGCACGGCATGGACTGGAAAATCCGCGCCGCGCATGAACGCCAGCGCGTGCTGCTGATGGTGTCGAAGTTCGACCATTGTCTCGGCGACCTGTTGTATCGCCGTCGCATCGGCGAACTGTCGATGGATGTCGTCGGGATCATTTCCAATCATCCGCGCAGCGCCCTGCAAACATCGATGATCGGTGACATCCCCTATCACCATCTGCCCGTCACCCGCGACACCAAGCCGGAGCAGGAAGCGCAGATCAAGCGGAT
>CAXTOS010000108.1:0-7902 GCA_964245935.1 uncultured Novosphingobium sp. | reverse complement strand
AACTCCTTATGACGAGGTGGTGTCGGCGCGGCTGGCGTGGGTGCTGACCGGTGGCGATGCCGATGTGGTCGACACGCTGACCGAAGAGCAGCTGCTGGCGCTGGAGGACGAACAATTCATGACCTCCGTCCGCGATCCGCGCAGCATCGCCCGGATCGAACACATGCTGGAAACCGGCAAACCGCTGCGTAACTGAAATTGACGCCAACCCGCCCCGTCCGGGGAAAGAAACAGACCGTAATGCAGGAGAACATCCCATGCAAATCTACACCGCCCCGCTGCGCGATATGCGCTTCGTCCTCAACGAACTGCACGCGGATGACGGCTTCGGCGATTTGCCGGGGCATGAAGAGATTACCCCCGACCTGACCGACGCCGTTCTGGAAGGGGCAGCCCAGCTCTGCCAGGAGGTACTGCTGCCGCTCAACCGTTCGGGCGACGAGGAAGGCTGCCATCTCGAAAATGGCGTGGTGCGCACGCCCGCCGGGTTCATCGACGCCTATCGCCAGTTCACCGAGGGCTGCTGGAATGCGCTGGTCGCCCCGACGCGCTGGGGCGGGCAGGGCCTGCCAGAAGCGGTCGGCAAGCAGGTCGAGGAAATGGTCTGCGCCGCCAACGTCTCGTTCAGCCTTTATCCCGGCCTGACCGGCGGGGCCATCGTCGCACTGGACAGCTATGCCAATGCCGCGCTGAAAGAGGCGTATCTGCCGAAGATGGTGAGCGGCCAATGGACCGGCGCCATGGCCCTGACCGAGGCGCATTGCGGTACCGACCTGGGGCTGCTGCGCACCAAGGCCGAACCCCTGGGCGACGATGAATTCGGCGCTCGCTACAAGGTTTCGGGCGAGAAGATTTTCATTTCGGCGGGCGAACACGACCTGTCGGAAAACATCATTCACCTCGTGCTGGCCCGGCTGCCCGATGCGCCCCGGGGCGTCAAGGGAATCAGCCTGTTTCTGGTGCCCAAGCGGCTGCCCGACGCGCAGGGCAATCCGGTCGTGGCCAATGGCCTGTCATGCCCGGCCATCGAACACAAGATGGGGATCAAGGCGTCGGCGACGTGCCAGATAACCTACGACGCATCGGTTGGCTGGCTGGTCGGCGAACCCAACCGCGGCCTGGAAGCGATGTTCACGATGATGAACGCCGAACGCGTGGGCGTCGGCATCCAGGGGCTGGGGATCGGCGAGGCGGCGTATCAGTCGGCAGTGTGGTATGCCAAGGACCGGGTGCAGGGCCGCTCGCTGTCCGGCGCCAAGCATCCGGAGTTGGCGGCGGACCCGATCATCGTCCACCCCGATGTGCGTCGCATGCTGATGACCATGCGCGCATATAACGAAGGCTGCCGGGCGCTGTCGGGCTGGGTCAGCCGCGCGCTGGATGCCGAGCGGCACGCCGCCGACCCGGAGACACGTGCCCGGGCCGGTGATTTCGTGGCGCTGATGACCCCGGTGGTGAAGGCGCTGTTCACCGATCTGGGGCTGGAAAGCGCCAGCCTGGCGGTGCAGGTCTATGGCGGCCACGGCTTCATTCGCGACAGCGGGGTAGAACAATATATGCGCGATGCCCGGATCGCGATGATTTACGAAGGCACTAACGGCATCCAGGCGCTCGATCTGGTCGGGCGTAAACTGCCCGCGCATATGGGCCGCTATCTGCGCAGCCTGTTCCATCCCATCGCCAACTTTATCGAGACGCACGAAACCGACGAGGCCATCGCGCCGTTCATCACCGGCCTCAAGCGCGCGTTCGAGGCGCTGCAGGGCAGCACCGCGCTGATCGCCCAGCGCGGCTTGAAGGATCCCGAGGAGGCGGGCGCGGCGGCCACCGATTACCTGCGCCAGCTCGGCCTGACGGCGATTGCCTATTGCTTTGCCAAGAGCGCCGAGATCGCCGCAAGGCATCTGGCGGCCGGAGACGCCGAGGTGGAATTCTACCAGGCCAAAATCCATACCGCGCGCTTTTTCTTCGATCGCATCCTGCCCCAGACGGCTGCCTGTTACCTGACGATCAAGTCGGGCAAGGCATCGCTGATGGCGCTGGACGAGGCGCAGTTTTGAATCCTCGCTCCGTCCCCGTTGCGCCGGGCCAGGAAAGCGTCTGGGCCTATCCACGCCCGGCGATAGCCGAGGCCAGTCCCGCTCATATCGTCATCGTCCATTGCGGCCAGACGATCGTCGATACGCGGGCCAGCGTTCGCACCCTCGAGACCAGTCATCCCCCGAGCTATTATATTCCGCAGACGGACATCCTCCCCGGCGCGTTGCGCCCTGCGGCCGGGGAATCGTGGTGCGAGTGGAAAGGGACCGCCAGCTATTACGACTTAGTGGTCGGCGATCGGGTGCTGCCGCGCGTCGGCTGGAGCTATCCCGCACCGACCCCGGCATTTGCGATATTGCGCGATCATGTCGCATTTTACGCAAGCCCGTTCGACCGGTGCAGCGTCGATGGCGAGCGGGTCATCCCGCAGCCGGGCGGGTTCTATGGCGGGTGGATCACCAGCGCGGTGGCCGGGCCATTCAAGGGGGTGCCGGGCAGCTACGGATGGTAGGCCCGGCGACGGCGGTGGTGATCGGTGCCAGCGGAGGGATCGGCGCGGCGCTGGTGGCGGCGCTGGCCATGTCGGGCAAGTTCGGCGTTGTCCATGCCTTGTCGCGCGCCCCCGGCCCGCCGGACGACGCTGTGCGAAGCGGCGTCATCGATGTGACCAGCGAGGACAGCATAGCCGTAGCGGCAGCGAACATCGGTCAGCCGATCGACATGGTCATTGTCGCCACCGGGGTATTACATGAAGCAGGCCGCATGCCCGAGAAATCGCTGCGGTCGCTGGATACGGTCGCGCTGGCCCGAATATACCAAGTCAACACGATTGGGCCAGCGCTGGTCCTCAAGCATTTTGCGCCGTTGCTGGCCCGGGACCGGCGCAGCGTGATCGGCGTGCTGTCCGCGCGCGTCGGCAGCATATCGGACAATCGCAGCGGCGGCTGGTATGGCTATCGGGCGTCGAAAGCCGCGCTCAACATGATCGTCAAATGTGCCGCGATCGAAATTGCCCGGACCAGGCCGCAGGCGATGTGTGTCGCGCTGCATCCCGGAACGGTCGACACGCCGCTCAGCCTGCCGTTTCAGGCCAATGTACCGGCGCCAACCCTGTTCACGCCGGCGCTGGCTGCGCAGCAGCTGCTGGCGGTGCTGAACGGATTGGGTCCGGCCGATAGCGGTGGCATCTTTGCCTGGGATGGCGAGAAAATCGACCCATGACCTGCGCCCGGAACAATATCCGGGTTGGCAACACGAAGAACAGGACAATGCTTCACAAGCTCGGCACGGGCAGGCTTTGTACTAATCAGGGCGAGCTGCTCCAATTGCCGATCGACTTATTATTGTTGACGGCGGCGAACCGGATTGAGATGATATCCGGGGGGAGTGCAAAGCACCATGCGACGGAAATTCGGAAAACAGATTTTTGGCTTGGTCCTGCCTGCATTGCTATTGGCAACGGCCGGTTGCCATCGTCACCAGGATACCACGGATGAGGGCGCCCGGGACGAGGCGGTTCGTGCCGGCCTGTCCGACGATCACTTCAGGCACGCCGCCGACAATTACTTCCGCGACATGGACAATCGCGTCGCGCTGACCACGGCCGAAGTGCAGGGGCGCAACATGTGGCTGGTGTGGACCGGCGGCAACGACCGGTTCTGGGACACGATGTCGCGACCGACGTTTGGCGCCTTCGACCTGCTGAAAATCATCGCGCCCGATCCTGCCGGCCCGAACCGGCGGCAGAACCGCTGGCGTCAGCTGGGGCTGGTCAACGAGCCGTGTTTCACGCCGCCCGCGCACCCCGACCAGTACGGGCTGTGGCGCGACCAGCGCAGTGCAGCCTGCGCACCCGATCCGTTCGCCGATGAAACGCGCTATCCGGGGGTGAAGATCGGCGCACGCGGCCAGACGGTGCCGGTGGGGTCATATTATGGCGAACCCTCGGGGATCATCGGGCTGCGGTTGTTCCCTAACCCCGACTTCGACGCGGCGGCAAAACAGGCATGGAACGCCAGGCGCTATTACAGCGACCCGGTCTATTACCAGGACAAGAACCTGGTGCGGCCTTACCGCGTGGGCATGAGCTGCGGCTTCTGCCATGTTGGCCCCAGTCCGATCCATCCGCCCAAAGACCCCGAAAACCCCAGCTTCACCGAACTCAATTCGACCGTGGGGGCGCAATACATGTGGGTCGACCGGCTGTTCTTCTGGAAGCCGGACGACACCAATTTCATGTACCAGCTGGTCAGGACCTTCCGGCCGGGGTCGATGGATACCTCGCTGGTGTCGACCGACAACATCAATAATCCGCGCACGATGAACGCGATCTACAATCTGGGCGACCGGCTGGCGATCGCCAAGGCGATCGGGCATGAATCGCTGGCCAACGGCAGCGCCGACAACGTCCAGTTCAACCGGTTTTTCCCGAATGGCCCGTTGAGCCAGTTCTTCAAGGCGCCCGATTCCGTGCTGACCCCGCATGTACTGAAAGACGGGTCTGATTCGGTCGGCGCGCTGGGTGCGCTCAACCGCGTCTATCTCAACATCGGGCTGTATAGCGAGGAATGGCTGGACCATTTCAACCCGGTGGTCGGCGGCAAGCCGATCACCCCGATCCGCATCGCCGTGGCGCGCAGGAACTCCGCTTATTGGCGCGCGACCGAGGCGGGCACGGTGAACACCGCGCTGTTTTTCCTGAAAGCGGCAAAGCCCGATTATCTCGCCCAGGCGCCGGGCGGGGCGGCTTATCTGAGCAAGGACACCACGCTGCTGGCCCATGGGCGCGATGTATTTGCCACTACCTGCGCGCGCTGCCATTCCAGCAAGCAGCCCGACGCGCCGGCCGGTGCCGGTCTGGCCGACAGCGCCGGGCCGAATTACCTGACCCGGTTCCGCGCCTGGTGGCACTGGACGCAGAGCCCGGCGTTTCAATCGCAGATGCGCGCCATCGCGGCGAAGCCCGATTTCGCTACCGGCAACTACTTCAGCACCGATGCCCGTATCCCGGTGACGCTGCTGCGCACCAATCTGTGCAGTCCGCTCGCCACGAACGCGCTGCGGGGCAATATCTGGGATAATTTCTCGTCCGAGAGTTACAAGAACCTGCCCTCGGCCGGGGTCGCGACCTATCAGGATCCGTTTTCGGGCCAGTTGACCGCGTTGCGACTGCCGGCCGGTGGGCGCGGCTATACCCGGCCACCGTCGCTGATCTCGCTATGGTCCACCGCCCCGTTCCTGCTGAACAACAGCGTCGGGCCGTTCACTGGCGATCCCTCGGTGGCCGGGCGGATGAAGGCGTTCGACGCGGCGATCGCGATGATGCTGTGGCCGGAAAAGCGTGACCATGACTGGCTGGTTCCCGGTTCCTGGGGGGTGATCGACCGTACCACGCAGCGCAGCTACATCATCATTCCCGCCAGTTTCCTGCCCAAGCTGCCCGGTCCGCTCGATGCCGAAGGGCAAAAGGCCTTGCGCTCGCTGGAAGACGCGCATGGCGATATCCGGCTGGGCCCGATCCCCAAGGGGATGCCGGTCGATCTGCTCGCCTCGCTGCAACCGCTGGCCGAAAGCGCGACCCCGGCAGTCGTCATCCAGCATTATTCCAACGTGCTGAAATTGCTGGCCCAGCTCAAGCTGACGTTGCTGACCGTTCCGCCGGGGGCGGACGATGCCGCGTTGCTCGCGCATTTCGCACCCTTGCGTGGCCCGCTGATGAACTTGTCGAAATGCCGCGATTTCATGGTCAATCGCGGGCATTATTTCGGCACGCAATGGTTCAACCAGCAGGCGGGGCTCAGCCCGGATGAGCGCAGCTTTGGCACCGAGCCGGTGCTGAACGATGCTGACAAGCACGCGTTGGTCGAATATCTGAAGACACTGTGACCGGCACCGGACCCGACTACGACTATATCGTCGTTGGGTCCGGTGCGGCCGGAGGCACGGTGGCGGCGCGGCTGGCGGAGGCGGGAATGCACGTGCTGGTGCTGGAAGCCGGCCCCGACCCGCTGGCAGAACCCGGAACGACCACCCCGGCGGATTATGCGGTGCCGGTATTCCACGCGCAATCCTCCGAAAATCCGGACATGTCGTGGCATCACCAGGTCAGCCATTTCGACGATCCGGCGCAGGCCCGCGCCGATCCCAAGGCCGGCGATGGCAAGCTGTTTTATCCCCGCGCCGGAGTGCTGGGCGGTTGCACCGCGCATAACGCGATGATCTTTCTGGCGCCTGCGGACGAGACCTGGGACGAACTGGCGCGCGAAACGGGCGATGCCGGCTGGTCGGCCCACGCGATGCGGCGTCATCGCCATGCGGTGGAGCAATGCCGGCATCGCCCGCTGCGGCGGCTGCTGGCGCGGTTCGGCTTCGACCGTACCGGGCATGGCTGGCGGGGCTGGCTGCCGGTGGAACGGGCGGTGCCGCTCAAGGTGTTGTCGGACGGCGCCGTGATTCGCTCGGTCTTCTTCAGCGCGCTGGTCGATCTGGAGCGCGGGTCCGGCTGGCTGCGCCGGCTGCGGGGCTTTTTCCACGACTGGGGCGATCCCAACGATGCGACCGGAGCGCCAGAGCAGATTTGCTATCTGCCCCTGGCCACCGACCGGCACGCCCGCTTTGGCACGCGCGAACGGCTGCGCCGGGTTGCCGATAGCCACCCCGGCCGTCTGGAGATTCGCACCGACAGCCTGGCAACGCGTATCCTGTTCGATGACGATGGCCGCGCCTGCGGGGTGGAGTGGCGCGAAGGGCGGCATCTGTATCGCGCATCGCCCACGCCTTCGGCCCATCCCGGCACGCTGCACCATGCGCGGGCGCGGGGCGAGGTAATCCTGGCCGGAGGCGCCTTTGCCACGCCGCAATTGCTGATGCTGTCGGGGATCGGCGACCCTGCCGAACTGGCGCGGCACGGCATCGCGCTGCGCCAGGCCCTGCCGGCGGTCGGGCGCAACCTGCAGGACCGCTACGAGATCAGCGTGGTACTGAAAATGGCGCAGCCGTGGGTATCGCTGCGCGGCGCGCAATTCGCGGCGGGTGATCCGCTGTTTCGCCAGTGGCAACGGCGGCGGCGCGGCATGTACACCTCCAACGGCACCGCCATCGCGGCGCTGCGCCGGTCATCCTCCGCAACCGGCGCCAGCGCCGATCTGGTGCTGATGGGGCTGATGGGCCGGTTCAAGGGCTATTATCCGGGTTATGCGCAGGACACCTGGGAAGGGCTGGACGGCTTCAGCTGGGTGGTGCTGAAGGGGCGGACCGGCAACCGCGCGGGCACGGTAAGGCTGGCCTCCTCCGACCCGCGCGATCCGCCGGTCATCGCCTTTCGCAATTTCGCGCAAGCTGGCGACACCGATCTCGACGCATTGGTCGAAGGCATCGCCATGGCGCGCCAACTGGCGCAGGTGATGATCGACGATGGCACGGCCAAGGAGGAAGAAACCCCCGGAGCGGCGTTATCCGGACGCTTGTTATCGGGTTTGGCGCTGCGGCAATGGGCGCACGACAATGCCTGGGGCCATCACGCCTGCGGCACCGCCGCGATGGGCGAAGTGCTGGACCCGCAAGGGCGCGTGCGCGGGATAGCGGGGCTGCGGGTCGTGGATGCCTCGATCTTTCCGCTCATCCCGGGGCTGTTCATTGTGGCCGCGATATATTTTGCCGCCGAAAAGCTGGCTGCCGACATTCTGGCAGATGCGGGACAGGGCTGATGCCCATGGGCGTTGATCGGACGCTCTTGCCCCGTCCGTCCTGCGCTTGTCGAAAGGCTGCTTTTCTTTCTATCCTTGCCGGGGAAGAAGGCTAGAGTCTTCCCGGTTAAGACGGTGCCAGCCCGCTCCCCCGCCCGGCCACCCAAGTCATTGTATA
>CAXTOS010000107.1:0-7919 GCA_964245935.1 uncultured Novosphingobium sp. | reverse complement strand
AGCCGAACCAGCCCACCCACAGCAGCGAGGCGCCGATCATGGTCATGGTCAGCGAGTGCGGCGCCATGACTTCCTTGCCATAGCCCAGGCGCTTGCCCAGGAACAGGCAGCCCACCAGCCCGGCGATACCGGCATTGATGTGCACCACGGTGCCGCCGGCGAAGTCGAGCGCGCCCTTGTTGAACATGAAGCCGCCGTCACCATTGGGCGTCGCCGGCTGACCGATCGACGCGTAATAGAAGTCGGGGCCCGCCCAGTACCAGACCATGTGCGCGATCGGATAATAGGCAAAAGTCGACCACAGCACCATGAACAGCATCAGCGGCCAGAATTTCACCCGGTCGGCAAGGCTGCCGATGATCAGCGCGGCGGTGATGATCGCGAAGGTCGCCTGGAAGCATACATAGGTATATTCCGGGAGGTAGACGTTGTTGGAGAAGGTGGCCACGACCGTCGTGGCGTCGACCCCGTGCAGGAACGCCTTGCTGAAGCCGCCCCAGAATGGCGCGGACCAGCCGGAACCGGCGGTAAATGCCTCCGAATAGCCCCAGCAGGCCCAGGTGAGAGTACAGATCGAGATGATCATGAACACCTGCATCAGCACGCTGAGCATGTTCTTGGTGCGCACCAGGCCGCCATAGAACAGCGCCAGGCCCGGAATCGACATCATCAGCACCAGCAGGGTGGACACGAGCATCCAGGCGTTATCGCCCTTGTTGGTCATGGTCGCCTCGAAGGCGGTCTGCGCGGTTGCTGACAGCTTGGCCAGATCGACCAGCGGCGCGGCGGCCGGCGGGGTTGGAGTCGCGGCGGCAGCGGTTGCCACCGAGGTCGCGGCCATGGTGGCGGCCGACGAAGCCGCAGAGGCGGCATCCTGGGCAAAGGCGGCGGTGGCGGCAAAGAGCGACGTGCCCAACGCGCCCGCGCCGCAAATCATTTTGCGGATCATGGTGGAATCCCTTCCTTGGGAAGCGCCGCTCACAGCGCAGTGTCCCCGGTTTCTCCGGTACGGATGCGGGTCGCGGATGCGAGATCGAGCACGAAGACCTTGCCGTCGCCGATCGCCTCGGTGCTGGCGGTGTGCTGAATCGTCTCGACGACACGCGCTGCCAGCTCATCGCTCACAGCAACCTCGATCTTCACCTTCGGCAACATGTTGGTCGTATATTCGGCGCCGCGATAAATCTCGGTTTGCCCCTTTTGCCGCCCAAAGCCCTTGACCTCGGTAACGGTCATACCCGCGACGCCAATGGCGCCAAGGGCCTCGCGAACCTCGTCCAGCTTGAACGGCCTGATGATGGCGATGATGAATTTCATCCGTGCCCCCCTGATAGCCCACCGGCCAATTGCCGGCGACCTCGCTGAAGCAAACTTCGTGCCAGTTAACCGAATATTCGCATTTGCGCCGGTTCCACGCCGGTTCGCTTTTTCGCGAGCCGCGACGGCGCCCGAATCTTGCGCAGTTGCTCAAAATTTGGGCACATATCCCAATGGCCTTTGCCCGCGGGGGCTAGCTGTTTGGCAGCCTCAGCCGGGCAAACACCGGCAGGTGATCCGACCCGCGTGCGGACAGGGCGCTATGATGCACGCCGGTGGCCAGCAAGTCCCAGGCGCGCGACGCCACGATCCGGTCCAGTTGCGCCAGTGGCCGGCGGGCCGGAAAACTGCGCCCCGGCGCCAGCACATGCCAGGCGCGGCCGAATTCACGCAACGATCCGCCCCGCGCCGACCATTCGTTGAAATCGCCCATCAGCACCGACGGCATGCGGCGGTCATCCTGCCCGAGATGCGCAAGAACCGTGCGCAACTGGCGGCGGCGATGCAGCCCGGACAGGTCGAGATGCATCCCCACCACGCGCAGCAGCCGGCCGTCCGCGCGCAACTCCGCACAAACCGCCCCGCGCGGCTCCAGCGCCGGCAGGGCGATGCGGGTCGCGCCCACCACCTCGAACCCCTTGCGCACCAGCAGCGCGTTGCCGTGCCAGCCCATGCCATCCGGGGTCAGCGCCAGCGGCACCACCTGATACGGCGTGTGCGAGGCGATGGCATGGCGCGGCAACACCGCCTCGCGCAGGCCGAAGCGACGGTCGGTTTCCTGCAGCGCGACGACATCGGCATCGATCTCGCGCAGGATCGCCAGGATGCGCTCCGGATCGCGGCGGCGGTCCAGCCCCACCGCCTTGTGGATATTGTAGCTGGCGAATTTCAGCTCCAAGCGTCAGCGCTCCTTGGTGGCGCTGAACGCCAGTTCGGGGTGGCGTTCCTGCTGATAGCCGACATCCCATACCGAGCGCGCCATGAACACCGGATCGCCATCACGGTCCTTGGCCAGGTTCGACTTGTTGAAATCGGTAAAGCCCTTGAGCGCGATATCGCTGCCGGTGAGCCAGCGCGCAGTGTCGAAGGGCGCGGGCTCCAGCACCGCCTCGACCTTGTATTCCGCCTCCAGCCGCGACACCAGCACCTCCAGCTGCAATTGCCCGACCACGCCGACGATCCATTGCGCGCCGATCTCGGGATAAAACACCTGGATCACCCCCTCTTCGGAGAGATCATCCAGCGCCTTGCGCAATTGCTTGGTCTTGGTGGGGTCTTTCAGCTGGACGCGGCGCAGGATTTCCGGCGCAAAGTTTGGCAGCCCGGTAAAGCGCACCTCGTTCCGTTCGGACAGCGTATCGCCTACCCGCAAGGTGCCGTGGTTGGGAATGCCGATGATGTCGCCCGGCTCGGCCGAATCGGCGATCTCGCGGTCCTGCGCGAAAAACAATATCGGCGAATGCACCGCGATCGGCTTGCCCGAGCCCGACGGCGTGAGTTTCATGCCGCGCCGGAAAATGCCCGAAACCAGCCGCATGAAGGCGATGCGGTCGCGGTGCTGCGGGTCCATGTTGGCCTGCACCTTGAAGATAAAGCCCATCACTTCGGGATTGTCGGTCTCGATCACCCCCTGGTTGCTGGGCTGCGGGCGCGGCGGCGGGGCATGGCGGGCGATCGCGTCGATCAGCGTGGTCACGCCGAAATTCTTCAGCGCCGAACCGAAATAAACCGGGGTCAGGTCGCCGTGGCGAAAGGCCGCGAGATCGAACTGCGGATAACCGCCCTCGGCCAGCTCGATCTCGCCCGCCAGCGCGGGTGACAGCACCGGCGCATCCTCGATATGGCCCAGGAATTCGCGCGAAGGCCCTTCCGGCCGGGCGATCTGCCGGGTGGCGAGGTCCAGCACGCCCTCGAATTGCCCGCCCATCCCCGCCGGCCAGCTCATCGGGCAGACATCCAGCGCCAGCGCATCGGCCACCTCGTCCATCAGCTCGAACGGCGAACGCCCCTCGCGATCGACCTTGTTGATGAAGGTGATGATCGGCACCGAACGCATCCGGCACACCTCGAACAGCTTGCGCGTCTGCGGCTCGATGCCCTTGGCCGCATCGATGACCATGATCGCCGAATCGACCGCGGTCAGCGTGCGATAGGTATCCTCGGAGAAATCCTCGTGCCCCGGCGTGTCGAGCAAGTTGAACGTAATCCCTTGCCGCTCAAAGGTCATCACCGAACTCGTCACCGAAATCCCGCGCTGCTGCTCAATCTTCATCCAGTCCGACCGCGCCCGCCGCGCCGTCCCGCGCGCCTTCACCAGCCCGGCCAGATGGATTGCGCCGCCCTGCAGCAACAACTTTTCGGTCAGCGTGGTCTTGCCGGCGTCAGGATGCGAAATGATGGCGAAGGTGCGCCGGCTGGAAATCGTGGGGTCGGACATGGAGGGCGGTTAGCCTGCTGGGCGCGATTTCTCAAACATTGGTTTTTTTGGGGTGGGCTGAAGGTAGAATAGACTTGGGGCCAAGGCCCCAAGCCCCGTGCATTTTATGTCTGCGCGGCAGCGACCGTGATGCACAGTCCGATCGCGCCGGCAATCTTCGCCACGGTTGCGAGGCCGGGATTGCCCTTGTCGGACAGCGCCTTGTAAATCCCTTCATGGCGCATCTCGGTGTCGCTTACTCCTTAGAGGTGGCAGACTATGATTTTACTTTTTTCCGCGCCCATTCGATAAGCGTGGTCGCATAAAGGTCCTGCATCATTGCATCCGGTGCCGCATCGAAGCTTTTGTTAGTCCCCAGGCCGGCGGGAAGCTCATGCCGATGCCAGCCGACAGTATCTTTGGGCTTCGCTCCGTGCCAGCGGCGGAAGATCCAGCGCACTGCCAGCACTGGAGGGTCGAGCGGAGACCGAGCGTAGGCGACGCCTGAAACAAGCAGTTCAGCGTAGCACGTCGATTGCGATGAGCTCAGTCGCGTGCCTGCGTTGACTGCTGCACTCATCTGGCTGACCCGCTTTTGCGCAGCCGAATCCTTGCCCAGTTCCTGATAGGCCGGCAACGTGGCTTCGATCACTACCCGCGTCGTGGTCGGCAAGCGAAGGGCCAAAATGACGTCTTCTCGCTGCATGGCAGCCGCCTGCGCTTCAGGTGGTATCTTCAAAACCACCGCAGCGCCCATGGCCCGATCTGTCTGCTTGTGCGCTGCGCCATCCACCAGAAACCCGAGCGGCAACAAAATACTGGCCATTCCCTGTACATTTGCAACACCATCGCGCGTTGGCCAGACGTGCAGCTCGCAATCCATTGCTTGAGCTTGCGTGGTAGAAGCTGGCAAAGCAGGTTGCGAGCTTGCCGGTGGCGCAACAGCAGACTGCGCCAGCATCAAAATCGCCACGCCTGCTGCTCGCGCCATTGAGCCCCTCCCTGTTAACGACTGCAGCCGCGGGTTTAGCCAAGTTCTGCTTCAATCGCACCTATTTTGGTGCATATCCTTTGGTGCGACATTGATTGCGGCGAGGTGGTCGCGAGTGGTACAAAAAATCAAGATTTTCGCACCATCCCCACGGCTTTGGATTTTCAGCACTTTTCTGACGCATTAATACGGTGCAAAATTGCCTGGGGGCTTGGGGGCCGCTGGCCCCCAAAAATCCTATTCTTTCCCCCTAAACTTAGCCTCAGCCCCGCAACACTGCACCGAGCTTTGCAACCGCAGTGGTAATGCGCTCAGTGATAGCTTTGATCTCCACATCGCCGTAGCTCTTTTCGCCGGGTTGCAGCGTGACTTCGATGGCGAGCGATTTCTGCCCTTCGGCCATACCGGCCCCGCGAAAAACATCGAACACGCGGGCGAAGACGATGTTAGTCTTGTCGGCACCGCGCAGCACCCGGATCAATTCCGACGACGGCAGGTCTTCCGGCACCAGAAACGCGAAATCGCGGGTGATCGCCTGCAGCGCGGGCGGGGCGTAGTTGCTGCGCGCGAAGCTGGGGGCACCGCGCTTGGCCGGGATGGCGTCGATGAACAGTTCGACGGCGGCCACCGGCACGTCAATGTCGAACTGGCGCAGCAGGGTGGGGTGGAGCATGCCGAAGCGGGCCAGCACCGTTTTGGGGCCGAGCCGCAGCGTGCCTGACTGGCCGGGGTGGAACTGCCGCCCGGCCTCTGCCATCACTTGAAGACTGGCCACCGGCGCGCCGGCTTCGGCCAGCAGGGCGAGCGCCTCGGCCTTGGCATCGAAGGCGTCGAAAGCGATAGCCTTGCCCGTGGCCCAGCCGCGTGCGGTCTTTTCGCCGGCCAGCAGGACCGCCAGCGTGGCGCGTTCGTCGCTGCGGCCTGCGGGCCCGCGCAGATAACGCCGGCCGATCTCGAACAGCCGCAGCCCGGTGGCACCGCGATCGAGATTGCGCCGCGCCGCCGCCAGCAGTCCGGGCAGCAGCGAGGGGCGCATCGCCTTCATTTCTTCGCTGATCGGGTTGGCCAGCACCCACAAGTCACCGTTGTCCTCGGCAAAAGCTTCCGCATCCGGCATCGGCAGGAATGTCCAGGTGATCGCCTCGTTCAGCCCTCGTGCAGCCGCCGCACGGCGCAGGCGGCGTTCCAGCCGTTGCGCCGGGGTGGCGGTGGGCAGGGCCACGCCGTCCTGCCGGGGCAGCGGCACGCTGGCAATCTGGTCGAGGCCGTGGATGCGGACGACTTCCTCGACGATGTCGGGCGCGGCGTCGATGTCGGGCCGCCAGCCCGGCCGGGTGATCGCCCAGCCCGCTGCACCTTGCGCCACGGTGAACCCCAATGCGGCCAGGATGCGGCGCTGTTCGTCGTCGGGTATGGCGACGCCGCCCAGCCGCCGGGCCAGCGCAGGGTCATAAGCGACGGGCGGCGGTACCACAGGCAGTTGCCCTGCGCGGATGATTTGCGACGGCTCACCACCGCAGATTTCGGTGATCAGCGCGGTCAGCAGGTCCAGCCCGGTGTTCAGAAAACCGGGATCGACGCCGCGCTCGAAACGGCTGCGCGCGTCGGAGGTCAGGTTCAGCTTGCGCCCGGTCGCGGCGATGCGCTGCGGATCGAAATACGCGACCTCCAGCAGCACATCGCGGGTGTCGGCGCTGCAACCCGAATGCTCGCCGCCCATGATCCCGGCGATGTCATGCACGCCCACTGCATCGGCGATCACGGTCATCGCGTGGTCCAGCACGTAGTTCTTGCCGTTGAGGGTGGTCACGCTCTCGCCGTCGCGCGCGCGGCGCGCCACCACCGGGCCGCTCAGCCGCGCCAGATCATAGGCATGGCTGGGCCGGCCATAGGTCAGCATCACGTAATTGGTGATATCGACCAGTGCCGAGATCGGGCGCTGGCCGGCGCTCTTGAGCCGGGCGCGCAGCCATTCCGGGCTTTCGCCGTTGGTCACGCCGATGATGGCGCGGCCATGAAACGCCGGGCAACCCTGGGCATCATCAGTGCGGATATCGATCGGGCAAGCCACGCTGCCGGACACATGCACCGCCGCGATCGGCCGCAGCGTGCCCAGCCCGGCGGCGGCAAGATCGCGGGCGATGCCGTAGACACCCATGCAGTCGGGCCGGTTGGGCGTGATCGAGACATCGAACACCGGGTCGGGGCCATGATATGCGGCAAAATTCGTGCCCACCGGTGCGTCTGCCGGCAGTTCAATGATCCCGGCGTGGTCATCGCCCAGCGCCAGCTCGCGCGACGAGCACATCATCCCGTGGGATTCGATCCCGCGCACCGCCGCCACCTTCAGCGCCATGCCGTTCGCAGGGACCACTGCACCGGGCAGGCCCAGCACGCCGATCAGCCCGGCGCGCGCGTTTGGCGCGCCGCAGACCACCGTCAACGGCACACCGTCGCCCAGATCGACGCTCAGCACCTGCAGCTTATCCGCATCGGGATGGCGCGCGGCGGTCAGCACGCGGGCAACGCGGAAGCCGGCCAGCCCGGCCGCCGGGTCATCGACGCCTTCGACTTCCAGGCCGATGGCATTCAGCGTTGCGGCGATGCGGCTGACATCGGCAGCGGTTTCAAGGCAGGCCTTCAGCCACGAGAGCGAGAATTTCATGCTGGCGTCCCTACCCCGCCCGACAGGGTCGGCACGTCGAGCGCGGAAAAGCCGTAATGGGCGCACCAGCGCACATCGCCATCGAAGAAGGCGCGCAGGTCGCTCATGCCGTATTTCAGCATCGCCAGCCGGTCGACGCCGACACCAAAGGCAAAGCCCTGCCATTCATCGGGGTCGAATCCGCCCGCAGCCAGCACATGACGGTTGACCATGCCGCTGCCGAGCAGTTCCATCCACGCGTGCCCCGACGCATCGCCCCTGCCACCGACCACGCGGCGGCCATCGACCCATGCATAGCCGGTATCGACCTCGACCGAAGGCTCGGTGAACGGAAAATAGCTCGGCCGCAGCCGCAGGACGATGTCATCACGCTCGAAAAACGCCTTCAGCATCGTTTCCAGCGTCCATTTGAGATGGCCCAGATGAATGCCCCGGTCGATCACCAGCCCTTCGATCTGGTGGAACATCGGCGTATGCGTGGCGTCGCTGTCGGAGCGATAGACCCGGCCTGGCGCGATGATCCGCAGCGG
>CAXTOS010000106.1:0-7991 GCA_964245935.1 uncultured Novosphingobium sp. | reverse complement strand
CGATCCCTTTACGCCGCCGCCGGCCGACGCGCTGACCGTCGGCGATGTTCAGCAGATCGTCGCGCAGGCGGTCACGCAGGCGCAGGCCGATGGCCATCCGGCGGTAATCTCGGTGGTCGATCGGGTCGGCAATGTGCTGGCGCTGTTCCGCATGACCGGCGCGCCGGCCACCGCCCATATCACCGACGCGCCCAATGGCGTCGATCTCGACGTGCAGGGCCTCAACGTGCCCGCCGAAGCTTCGGCGATCGCCAAGGCGGTGACCGGCGCCTATCTGTCCAGCAGCGGCAATGCCTTTTCCAGCCGCACCGCCAGCGAGATCGTCCAGGCCCAGTTCCCGCCATCGCCCGGCACGGTCGGGCTGGGCAGCGGGCCGCTGTTCGGCGTGCAATTCAGCCAGTTGCCCTGTTCCGACCTGTCGCAGCGGTTCGGCGCGGCGGGTGCAGCGGCGATGATCGGGCCCAAACGCTCGCCGCTGGGGCTGTCGGCGGACCCCGGCGGGTTTCCGCTGTATAAAAACGGGGTCGTGGTCGGCGGGGTCGGGGTGGAGGCCGATGGCGTCTATGGCTACGACGCCAATGTCCAGGGCACCAATCTGATCGTCGATGAGCGCATCGCGCTGGCCGGCACGGTCGGCTACGATGCCCCCGCAAGCATCACCGCCGACACCATCTATGCAGCCGGAACCCAGCTGATCTATTCGGATGTCGCGACCGGTGCGCTGACCTCGCCGGCCGGCGCCAGCTGGGCCAGCGCCGCTGCACAGGGCGCGCTCGAGGCGCTGATCGGCTACACCGCCGGGCCGATCATCGCCGGCGCCGCTTATGGCAGCGAGGCGTCGGGGGTTCGCGCCGCCGGCGCTGCTGATGCCCCGATCACCGGCGCCTATGTGCTCAGCGACGGCTCGGGCAACAATCGCTATCCGGTCCGGGCCGCAACCGACGCGGCCGATGTGGCAAGCCCGCTGACCGCGACCGAGGTGCAGGGTATTCTCGGCCATGCCTTCTCAGTGATGAGCCAGGCCCGCGCCGCCATCCGCAATCCGGCGAGCAGCCTTGCCCAGGTGTCGATCTCGGTGGTCGACACGCATGGCGTGGCGCTGGGACTGGTGCGGGCACCCGACGCGCCGATCTTCGGCATCGACGTTTCCTTGCAGAAGGCGCGCACCGCCGCATTTTTCTCCAACGCGGCGGCAGGATCGCAGCTACTGGCCAATACCAGCGCCCGCGTGCCCGGCTATGTCGCGGCGGTGCGAACATTTCTGGCCGATCCGGCGGCGCTGACCGGCAGGTATGCCTTCACCGATCGCGCCGGGGGCGATTTGTCCCGGCCGACCTTTCCCGACGGTTCGGTGGGCCGCTCCAATGGCCCGTTCTCGGTCCCCGCCGCGCAGTTCAATCCCTTTTCCACCGGGTTGCAGTCCGCGCTGATCGTCGGCAATCTGGCGCAGCATCTGGCCTATGTCACCGGCGCTGCGCCCGGCGATACGCCGCAGCGCTGCACCACCACGCCCGATGTGGTCGCCGGGCAGAACCGCATGCAGAACGGCATCCAGATCTTCCCCGGCTCGGTGCCGATCTATCGCGGCAATGTGCTGGTGGGCGGGCTCGGGGTCTCGGGCGACGGCGTCAATCAGGATGACATGGTCAGTTTCCTGGGCCTGAGCCAGGCCGGGACTGCATTGGGTTCGATCGGCAACGCACCCGCCGCGATGCGCGCCGACCAGATCGTCGTCCCGCTCGGCGACGGCACCACCGCGCGCCTGGACTACGTGATCTGCCCGCAATCGCCGTTCATCAATTCAAATGCGCAGAACGTCTGCCAGGGGCTATGATGGCGATGCTGGCGCTGATCCTGGCCGGCGCCCTCGCGCAGGAGGCACCTGCGGTCCCTGCCGCAGCGCCGGCTCCGGCGGCCAGCGAAGATCAGGCCGCCCCCGATGTCGATAGCGGCGTGCTGGATGGGCGGCGCAAACCCGGTTACAATCCCGACCTGCCGACGACCGCCACCCAGACCAACCCCGGCGCCCTGCACGCAGCCCCGCCGCAGGCCTTTCCGACCGATCAGATCCCGCTGCCCGATCGCTGGCGGATCATGACCAGCCTGTGCCCCGCCAGGGGCGGCGACGAGTCGATCTACGCCGTATTCGGGGCGATGCGCGACGTGTGCCATAGCGCGCGCGACCCCTATCACCAGAACCCGCTGAAGGGCGATCGCGCGATCGACCGCGCCAAGGTTCCGTGGCTGCCGATCACCGGCGACGACTGGTTCTTCGAGGGCGGCCTCGTCTCCGATACGGTCCTGGAGCCGCGCAGCCTGCCGCTGCCGGTATCGTCTGCCGCAGGCCAGAACCCGGGCGAACTCAGCACCTTCGGCGGCGACCGCAGCTTCATCGCCTCGCAGACTGTCCTGGCCAGCGCCTCGCTGATCAAGGGCAGCACCGCGTTCAAGCCGCCCGAAATCGAATATCACATCACCCTGGCATTCAACCTGAACTATGCGCAGGTGTCCGAGCGGCAGATCCTGGACGTGGACGCGGCCAAGCCGCTGCACCGCTTCCGGACCTTCGTCGGCCTGCAGGAAGCCTTTATCGACTATCATCTGCGCAACGTCTCGGATCGCTATGATTTCGATGCGGTGCGGGTCGGCATCCAGCCATTCCAGGCCGATTTTCGCGGCTTTCTGTTCAATGACCAGCAATTGGGTATCCGCCTGTTCGGCGACCGCGACGACAATCGCTTCCAGTACAATCTGGCCGCATTCTGGCGGCTGGAAAAAGACACCGATTCCGGCCTGAACGACGTCACCCAGGCACCGCGCCACGATCTGGTATTCCTGGCGAACCTGTACCGCCAGGATTTCCTGGTGCCGGGCTTCACCAGCCAGGTCACGCTCGTCTACAACCGCAATCGCGAAGGCCATGAATTCTACTACGACGCCGACGGCTTCCCGGTCAGGCCTGGGCTGCTGGGCAATCTGAAAGGGCGCGATTACGATGCATGGTATGCGGGCTACAATGCCGATGGCCACATCCATCACCTCAATTTGACCGCATCGGCCTATTATCTGTTCGGCCGCGACCGCAACAACAATTACAGCGGCCGGCCCGCCAGCATCAGCGCCTGGTTCGCCGCTGCCGAGGCGAGCTACGACCACGACTGGATGCGCTTTCGCATTTCAGGGCTTTACGCCAGCGGCGACTCCAGTCCCGCCAGCAAAACCGAAACCGGCTTCGATGCAATTTACGAGAATCCCATCTTCGCCGGTGCCGACACCAGCTACTGGATCCGGCAAGGCATTCCCTTCATCGGCGGTGGCCGCGCCATCAACCTGACCCAGCCCAACGGCGTGCTCAACGATCTGCGCAGTTCCAAGGATCTGGGCCAATCGAATTTCGTCAATCCGGGCACGATGCTGGCCGGCGCAGGCGCGGATTTCGACATTTCGCCGCAGCTGCGGCTGGCCACCAATGCCAATCATCTGTGGTTCGCCAACACCCGGGTGCTCGAATTGCTGCGCCAGCAGGGCGGCATCGCGCGCGATATCGGCTGGGACTTGTCGGCAGCGGTAACCTACCGGCCCAAGGCGACGCAGAACATCGTGGTGCGCCTGTCGGGCGCCTTGCTGGTAGCAGGAGAGGGGATGCGCGACTTGTTTGGCAATACCAGCGGTGACAGCAACTATTTTTCGATCCTGGGCAATTTGATATTCAACTTCTGATGCGGTTCCTGCGCCCTTGCCTGCCATTAGCGATGGCCATCCTCGCCTTCCTGACGGTGGGCGGGCAAGCCGTGTCCGCCGATGACGAGGCCCCGGTCGCCCGCCACTACGTGACCGCACCGCCAGCGCCCGAGAACCAGACCCCCGAACAGGCCGAGGCCAAATCCGCCGGTTGCGTCAGCTGCCACAGCAAATCCGATGCGATGTCCATGCATGTCTCGCCGGCGGTGCACCTGGGCTGCACCGATTGCCATGGCGGCGATCCCACCGTGCGCGGCTCTGCCGCGCCAGATGGTAATGTGCGCGGCGATGGCACGGCGACCTATGCGACCCCCGCCAATGTGGCCGCGCGCGAACGGGCGCATGTCCTGCCGCGCTATCCGCATGGCTGGAACTACCCGTCCTCGGCCAATCCCCAGCGCGGCTACACGCTGCTCAACCGCGAGGCGCCCGAGTTCGTGCGCTTCGTCAACCCCGGCGATTACCGCGTCGCACGCGAGGCGTGCGGCGCTTGCCATTTGCCGATCATTGAGGCGGCGGAACGCTCGCTGATGGCCACCGGCGCGATGCTGTGGGGCGGCGCCTCGTACAACAACGGCATCGTCCCGTTCAAAAGCTATGTCTTCGGCGAAAGCTACACCAGGGATGGCCAGCCGGCCTGCATCGGCGCGCCCAGCCTGCTGGCCACCAAAGCGAACCCCTGCCCCGCGCCCACCGTCCTGGATGGCAGCAAGACGCTGACCGCAGCCGAAAGCAAAAAAGGCGCGCTGTCGGCGCTTTACCCGCTGCCGCGCTGGCAAGTGATCCCGCCGGGCGACATCTTCCGCGTGTTCGAGCGGGGCGGCCGCAACATTTCCACCCAGTTCCCCGAAATCGGCCTGCCCAATCCCACCGGCAGCATCCAGCGGCTGGAAGAGCCGGGCCGGCCCGATCTCAAGCAGTCCAACCGCGGCCCGGGCACCGGCCTGCGCGTGGCGATCCCGGTGCTCAACATCCACAAGACCCGGCTGAATGACCCGCTGATGTGGTTCATGGGCACCAATGACCAGCCGGGCGATTATCGCGGCTCGGGCTGTACCGGGTGCCACGTGATCTATGCCAATGATCGCGAGCCGCGCCACAGCCTGACTTATGCGCAATATGGCCGCGACGGGCAGACGGCGACGGTCGATCCGACCATCGCCGGCAAGCGCGTACCCGCCCGCCCCGGCCAGATGGCCGACGCCGACGCTGCGGGCACGGTCAAGGAAAGCGGGCATCCGCTGCAGCATGTCTTCACCCGGTCGATTCCGACCTCGCAATGCATGAGCTGCCACATGCATCAGCCCAATGTCTTCCTGAACAGCTACCTCGGCTACACCATGTACGATTACGAGGCCGATGCGCCGAAGATGTGGCCGGCACGGCAGGCCTATCCGACCGCTGCCCAGGTGCATGCGATCAACGACCGCAACCCCGAAAGCGCCGCCGAACGCGGCAAATGGGGCGACATCGACTTCCTGCGCAATGTCTACGATCTCAACCCCACCCTCAAGAACACCCAGCTTGCCGACTACCACGGCCATGGCTGGAATTTCCGCGGCGTGTTCAAGCATGATCGCGAGGGCAATCTGCTGGATGCCGACGGCAACATGGCGACCTACGGCACGGACAAGGCGCATATCGTGTCATGGGACGATCCGGAAAAATGGCGCAAGGCCGGGGTGCCCAAATTCGCCCCCGTCGGCATCAACCCCGGCAAGGCGGTCCACCTGATGGATATCCACGCCGAAAAGGGCCTGCAATGCGCGGACTGCCATTTCGCCCAGGACAGCCACGGCAACGGCTTCATTTATGGCGAGGTCGCCAATGCAGTCGAGATCGGCTGCAAGGATTGCCACGGCACCGTCGATGCCTTGCCAAACCTGCTGACCTCGGGCCCCGCCGCCCCGCCACGCGGCACCAATCTGGCGCTCCTGCGCAATCCGGACGGGCGCCGCCGCTTCGAATGGACCACCGATACCGGCGGGCGGCAGGTGCTGATCCAACGCTCGGTAGTCGATCCCAGGCTGGAATGGCGCGTCCATCTGGTGAAGGACAGCGTCGATCCGGCCTCGCCCAATTTCAACGCCAAGGCCGCCCGCGCCAAGCTGATGAGCCGCACCGGCGCCGATGACGGCAGCTTCGCCTTCGGCCCCGGCATCGCGGCATCGAACCGCGCCCATGGCGACGACAAGATGGCGTGCTTCACTTGCCATCTGTCGTGGACGACGAGTTGCGCCGGTTGCCATCTGCCGATCGAGGCCAACTGGAAAAGCTCGGTCCATCATTACGAGGGCGAGGAAACGCGCAACTTCGCCACATACAACCCGCAGGTCGCCCGCGACGACATGTTCCAGCTCGGCCGGCACATGACCACCAAGGGCACGGAAATCGCGCCTGTGCGATCGACCTCGGCGCTGGTCCTGTCATCGACCAACATCAACCGCGAACGCATCTATATCCAGCAACCGCCGATCTCGTCGATCGGCTTCTCGTCACAGGCCTTCGCGCCGCATTTCCCGCATACCGTGCGCACCCAGGAAACCAAGACCTGCACCGATTGCCACCTCTCGGCGCAGGACGACAACAACGCGATCATGGCGCAGCTGCTGCTGCTGGGCACCAATTACGTCAATTTCGTCGGCATGAACGCCTGGACCGGGCTGGAGCATGGCATCGAAGCGGTGCGGGTGACCGAGTGGAAAGAGCCGCAGGCGGTGATCGGCTCGTATCTCCAGAAGTTCGCCTACCCCGACTATTACAGGCTGCACATCGACCAGAACCACCGCGAGCTGAAGAACTGGGTGCGCGGGCAAACATTGAACGCCAAGCTGTCCGGCGAAACCGACCCGCTGGAGGAATTCCGCAATCCCGTTCACGACACCGCAGACCGAGTCGGCTGCCTCCAGTTGCGCGGCGAATATGTCTATGTCGCGGAAGGGCGGGGTGGTTTCCGCATCTACGACGCCGCCGCGATCGCCGACAAGGGCTTTTCCCAGCCGATCGTCTCGGCGCCATTCTCGCCGCTGGGCCAGAACATGCACATTGCGACCAAAAACGCGACCTGCATGGCGCTGCCCACCAACCAGCCGATCAACCCGCTGCGCAACACCGCGATCATGCGCCAGATCAACCAGGAGCAGCCGTTCCTGCCGATCTATTCCTACGCCGCGATCACCGACAGCGTGGAAGGGCTGGTGCTGACCAACATCACCACGCTGGCCGACGGCGAATTCCGCAACAACTTCCTGAAGCGCGCGGTAACCTGGAACCCGGACCATGTGCTGAAGGGCGCCCGCCACATCGTGCTGGCCGGAGAGGTCGCCTATATCACCGCCGATGCCGGGCTGGTGGTCGTGGACCTGCACGACCCGCTGCACCCGCAACTGGCGGCGGTGCGCCCGCTGGTCGACGCCCGAGCCAGCGCTATCCAGTTCCGCTACCTGTGGGTAACCGACCGCGACGGGCTGAAACTGTTCGACGTCACCAATCTGCGCAATCCGGTGGCGGTCCCGCAGGGCACCGTCCCGATCGCCGACGCCCGCCGGCTCTACATCGCGCGCACTTACGCCTATGTCGCGGCAAAGGCGGACGGGCTGGTGATCGTCAACATCACCCGCCCACTGGCGCCCACAATCTACCAGAAAGTGAACTTCGACGGCCAGATGAACGATGCCGAAGACGTCATCGTCGGCTCCACCAACGCCTCGCTGTTCGCCTATGTCGCCGATGGCCGCAACGGATTGAAAGTCGTCCAGCTGACCTCACCCGACAGCCAGCCCAATTTCTACGGCTTCTCCCCCCAGCCCAAACCCGAACTGATCGCCTGGGCGCACACCCCATCACCCGCGTTGGCCATGTCCAAAGGCCTGGACCGCGACCGCGCCGTTGACGAAACCGGCGGCCAGATCGCGGTCTTCGGCCGGATGGGCGCACGGCCATTCACGCGGACGGAGATGGAAGCCCTGTTCCTCAATCACAACGGGATACCGTTCAAGGTGTCGGACGAGGTGGATATGAACGCCTGGCGCGGGCCGGTGCAGGCGGCAATGGCCGGCGAGCAGCCCGGCAAATTGCTGATGCGCGCGGCGCGATAGACCGCGTTCTAAGCCCTCTCCCCTTCAGGGGAGAGGGTTGGGAGAGGGGACTTTCTTATACCAGCGGCCCTATGCGATGTCTCGTCAGGCGGGAAGTTATACCAGCGGCCTCAAGCGATGACTCGTTTTGGGATTCCCAAGAGCGCAAAAATC
>CAXTOS010000105.1:0-8000 GCA_964245935.1 uncultured Novosphingobium sp. | reverse complement strand
CCTGAAAAAGTGTTGAAGATGTCGAGAATGCCGCCCTGGGTGTGGCTGTACAGCGTCTGCAGCACCAGCGGATTGATCCCCGGCAGCGGCACGAAGCTGAGGAAGCGAAACACGATGAGCGCGCCGACGGTGAACCAGATGCGGTTCTTGAGCTCGGTCGCCTTCGAGAAATTGGCGAGGCTTAGATTGCTCGCGATATTGTCGGCGCGTGAAGCCATCGAAAATGTGAACCTTGCTTGGTGCCCGAATCCTCAGGCCATCAGCCCAAGATCAGCATCGTCCCATATAGGCAGGTTTCGCCAATGTCGAACCCCCAACTAAGTTCCGCCCGCCGCGCTTCTGCCCCTCAGGGGAGAGATACGAAGACCTGGCAGCCCTTGCTGCCCAGCCGCAGTTGAGCGGGGCAGCGCAGCGCCGGTCCCCTCTCCCCTGAAGGAAAGGGGGCTTGTTCTCACTTGGCGCGCAGGGCCTTGCTGGCTTCCTTGTTGACTTCGCGGCGAGCGGTCTTCTTTTCATGCTCGCTGGGCTGGGCCTCGGGCAGTTCCACCGAACCGCCGGCGGCCTCGACCGCTGCACGGGCGCCGGCCGACACGCCGGTCACGAAGAATTTGGCGGTAGCGGTGAATTCGCCTTTGGCCAGCAGCCGCACGCCATCCTTGCCGCCGCGCGCCAGGCCAACCGCCTGCAATGCAGCATGGTCGATCACCTGGCCGACATCGAGCTTGCCCGCGTCGATCAGCTTCTGGACCAGCCCCAGATTGACCTCGGCATAATCCTTGGCGAAAATATTGTTGAAGCCACGCTTCGGGATCCGCATGTGGAGCGGCATCTGGCCGCCTTCGAAGCCGGCGACCGAAACGCCCGAACGCGCCTTGGCACCCTTCTGGCCGCGGCCGGCGGTCTTGCCCTTGCCCGAACCGATCCCGCGCCCGACGCGCATGCGCCCCTTGCGGGCACCATCATTGTCTCGCAGTTCATTAAGTTTCATGTCGATGCACTCGCTTTCGCTTTAGGCGCGCTGATGGAAGGCGCGGCCCATAGCGGACGGGTGGGGGGGTTGTCACGTGTAAACGGTCGACACTCATATGGCCTGATCAGCGCTTCACGAATTTCAAGGTCATGCGGTCGCTTTCGCCGATGGCGTCATAGGGGGCGTGGTCGAAGCCGGGGTTGTCCGGCTGGCCCAATGGCGATGACCGCCGGGCCGGGGGCAGCGTCCATACGCCGAAGGGATGGTTTTTCGTGTCCTTCGGGTTGGCGTTGATCTCGGACCGGCCAGCCAGCGAAAAACCGGCCTTTTTCGCCTGCTCGATGACATAGGCCTCGGGAATGTAGCCGTCGCCCCTGGCGGGATCGGCGCCGGCGGGGGCCCGGTGGTCTTCGATGGCCAGGATGCCACCCGGTTTCAGCGCGGCGTAGAAATCGGCAAAGGCCTTCTGGATGAATCCGCCGACCCAATTATGCGTCTCGCGTGAGACCAGGATCAGATCGACGCTCGCCGGGGGAGCCAGGGGGCCGGACCGCGTGCCGAATCCGACCACGCTGACATTGCCGTAAGGCACCGGCCGGCCCACGTACTTCGCCTCGAACGCGGCGCGATCCTTGCGCGCTTCGCTGGTTACCGCGGGATCGTTCAGATCGGCGCCCGCGGCAATGTAGCGGCCGCCGGTCTGCGCCAGATAGGGGGCGATGATGTCGGTCCACCAGCCCGAGCCAGGCTCGACGTCGATCACCGTATCACCGGCTTTGAGCCCCCAGAAGCCGAGCGATTGCTCGGGGTGGCGATAGACATCGCGGGCCTTGTCATGCGCGGACCGGGTACTACCCTGCGCGGCCTGGTGCAGAACGGCATCGGCGCGCGCTAAAACCGGACCGGGCCAGGCGGCGATCGACAGGGCCATCACGGCAGCATGCAAGATTCCGCGACGATTCGACATGTTCACCTCGTTTCGCTTGGCCAGCCAGAGCGTGTTGCCGTAACCGAACCGCCAACTCGACCCATTGCGGGCCGGTTCAAGTTTTGCCGCATCAGGCAATCGGGATCAGTGCGGGACGCTCAAGCATTCGGCTGCGCGTCCAGATCGACCTTCAGTTCGCGTGGCCAGTACCGCAATTGCCGGCATGCTTCGACGAACTTCCTGGCGTCAAGTTTCTTGTCCAGCGTCACGCAGGCTTCATCCAGATGGTCGGCGATCCCGGCTTTGACAAAGAGCGGCCGGGCTTCGGCGGTGGCACCGATATATTTGCAATGCCCGAACGCGTCGGCGGCAAAATCACGGGCGGCGCCATCGACCGACAGCAAGGCAGCGCCCTCGCTCGATATGACGATGGCCACGGCATCGAACAAAATGGACGGCCCGCCATCGATCTTGTGCTTTGCCGCCACCATCGTGCCGTCCGACAGCGTTACCCCGGCGATCTTGAGCGCGATCACCTCATAGACCGCCTCTTCGGCCGTCACCGCGTCGACCAGCGCCTTGAAGATCGTCGCGTCGGCACCATCGCTGAGCAAAATTCCCAGCTTGCGGCCCTTGAAGCTCGGCGGACCGTTCTTGACGATGCTCAGCTTGTCGGAGGCCGGCAGATCGGTGATCGGCTGGCGCGCGGCGACGGCCGGTTCGGGAATGGCCAGCCCCAGGCCATGAGCGACCTTTTGGGCCAGTGTCGCATCGATATTGAGCAAGTGCGATACTGTGCGCGAGCGGATGTCGACCCGGTCCACCTTGGACAATTCGAACACCAGCGCATCGGTAATGTGCTTCTGTTCGATCGGCGTCTGGCTGATGAAGAACTGGCGGGCCTGGCTGTAATGGTCGGCAAAGCTTTCCGAACGCACCCGCTGCTTGGGGCCATCGGCGACCTCGGCAAAGCTGGTGAAGCCGCGCGCCGGGTTCTCGCGAGGGCCGCCCTGCGTCGGACCCCAGCTGTTGGGCTCGTAATTGACCCGACCCTTGGGGTTCTTCATCGCCATGTGCCCGTCCTGCTGGAAATGGGCCATCGGGCATTTTGGCGCATTGATCGGGATATGGGTGAAATTGGGCCCGCCAAGCCGCTTGATCTGGGTGTCGAGATACGAAAAATTGCGGCCCTGCAGCAGCGGATCGTTGGAAAAATCGATGCCCGGCGGCACATTCTGGGTGCAGAATGCAACCTGTTCGGTCTCGGCGAAGAAATTCTCCACCAGATTGTCGAGCACCAGCCGCCCGACGATCCGAATCGGCACCAGTTCTTCCGGGATGAGCTTGGTCGCGTCCAGGACATCGAAATCGAAGTTGTCGGCAAAGGCGTCGTCGAACAGCTGGACGCCCAGTTCCCATTCGGGGAAGTCGCCGCTGTCGATCGCGTCCCACAAGTCGCGGCGATGGAAATCGGGATCGGCGCCGTTGATCTTGACCGCTTCGTTCCAGACCACCGATTGCAAACCCTGCCTGGGCTTCCAGTGAAACTTGACGAACGTCGACTTGCTCTCGGCATCGACCAGGCGGAAGGTGTGAACCCCGAAGCCCTCCATCGTGCGGAACGAGCGGGGAATGGTGCGATCGGACATGATCCACATGACCATATGGAAACTTTCCGGGGTCAGGCTGATGAAATCCCAGAAATTGTCATGCGCGGTCTGGGCCTGGGGGAAATTCCGGTCGGGCTCCGGCTTGGCCGAATGGATCAGATCGGGAAACTTGATGGCGTCCTGAATGAAGAACACCGGGATGTTGTTGCCGACCAGATCCCAGTTGCCTTCCCGGGTGTAAAGCTTGACGGCAAAGCCGCGGACATCGCGGGCGAGGTCGGCAGAGCCTTTCGAGCCACCGACGGTCGAGAATCGCACGAAGGCCGGGGTCTTCTCGCCGACGCGCTGGAACAGGTCGGCGCGGGTCACGTCCGCCAGGCTGTCCGTCAGTTCGAAAAAACCATGGGCGCCATACCCCCGCGCATGCACGACGCGTTCGGGAATGCGCTCATGGTCGAAGTGAAAAATCTTTTCGCGAAAATGAAAATCCTCCAGCAGGGTCGGCCCGCGCGCGCCTTGCTTCAGGGAATTCTGATCGTCGGCAACAGGAATGCCCTGCTGGGTGGTCAGCGTCGCCACATCGCCG
Source organism: uncultured Novosphingobium sp. (assembly GCA_964245935.1). Classification (GTDB taxonomy): domain Bacteria; phylum Pseudomonadota; class Alphaproteobacteria; order Sphingomonadales; family Sphingomonadaceae; genus Novosphingobium. The sequence continues at coordinate 3,906 of CAXTOS010000105.1, read as the reverse complement.
CCTGCCGCCTGATGAGTCTCGCCGCCCGGTGCCTGCGGCTCATCATAGCTGGGCGAGATGGCCGCATCCGGCGGGATCGCAGGCGCCTTTTGCGGCGATTCTCCGCCTATATCGGCACCTGCCAGCTTGGCCGGCGATGTCGCGGATTTCAGTTTGGCGCTGGGCGATGCGGGCTTTTTGGTCATTGCGGTTCCTGTCCTGCGGTAAGCTTGCGGGTTCCTGATCGGTGCCATGCTGGTCGGGCACGATCGCGATATCGGGAACTGCAAGCTAAACCCGCGCGGCCCGGCGCGGTTGCCGGCACCGGCTAAAAATTAATCTGCGGCAACCAATCTCGGCACGCGCGGCGGTCATCCGGGGGCCGACCCGGACCGACACCGACGATCGCTATTTCGCCGACAGCGTCCAGGCGATGCCTGCCGAAGGCGACACCGCCATGTTTGCAGCGATGCTCGACCATCCGCTGATCGATGTCGAACCGGGGACTGATTTCGAGCAGGCATGCGCCCGCTTCAGCTATGATCCGCTGGTGTTCACCGGGCGATCGACGGATATTTCGGATAGCTGCCAGGTTCCAGTTTGCGCTTTTTCGATCCCCCATCCCGCTTGCGGGAGGGGAGTTGGTACGGCGCGCCATCGCAAATGACCGGAGCGCAATGGCACCTTCAACTTCCCGCCAATCCGTATGAGTTACCAGTCAAAAGACAACGCCACCGCTATACGTCAGGATCACCGGCGCCTAAAACGGAAGTACCAGACCTCGTGGCCTTGCGCCCGCGCCTTGGCGTCATAGCGGGTTTCTGGCCAGCCGCCGGGGCGGTCTTGAAAATCGCGGGGGCCTTGGCACAGCCAGGTGAATTCTTGCGCGTGGCGGCGCATCACCATCAGCGCATGGCGCAGATAGACCGGGTGATCGGTGCCAAAGCGAAATTCGCCGTCCGGTCGGAGCTTGGCGGCGATCAGGCGCAGCGGGCCATCATTCATCATCCGCCGCTTGGCATGGCGCGCCTTGGGCCAGGGGTCCGGGTGCAGCAGATAGACGAAGCTGAGCGCCCCGTCGGGCACCCGCCGCAGCGCCTCCAGCGCATCGCCATGATGGATGCGGACATTGCCGAGCGGGGTATTCGTACCGTTATCGCCATCAACATGCGTGAGCGCCTGCGCCACCCCATTCAGGAACGGTTCGCAGCCGATAAAGCCATGGTCGGGCAGCAGATCGGCGCGAAACGCCAGATGCTCGCCGCCGCCGAAGCCGATCTCGAAATGCAGCGGTCGCTGTCCGCCGAACAATCGCTCGGCAGTGACCGGGCCTTCGGCGGGCACGGCGATGCGCGGCAGCAAGGTGTCGACCAGCTCCTGCTGCGCCACGCGCAGCGGCTTGCCCCTGGCGCGGCCATAGAGACGGTTGAGGGTGGTCGGGTCACCGGGTTTATGCGCGGTCATCGCAAGATGCGATGGCAGCGCAGGGCGGACCGGTCAATGAACCTTAAGGACGGTTCAGGCGGCTTCGGCGGTTTCAACCGGATCGCGCAACACATAGCCGCGGCCCCAGACCGTTTCGATGTAATGATCACCCTGGCAGGCCAGCGCGAGTTTCTTGCGCAGCTTGCAGATGAACACGTCGATGATCTTGAGCTCGGGTTCGTCCATGCCGCCATACAAGTGGTTCAGGAACATTTCCTTGGTCAGCGTCGTGCCCTTGCGCAGCGACAGCAGTTCCAGCATCGCATATTCCTTGCCGGTCAGATGGACCCGCGCACCATCGACTTCGACGGTCTTGGCATCCAGATTGACCGACAGCTTGCCGGTGCGGATGACCGATTGCGAATGCCCCTTGGACCGGCGCACCACCGCATGGATGCGGGCCACCAGTTCTTCGCGGTGGAACGGCTTGGTGACGTAATCGTCCGCGCCGAAACCGAAGCTGCGCACCTTTGAATCCATTTCGGAAATGCCTGAAAGGATCAGCACCGGCGTCGTCACCTTGGCCACCCGCAGCTTTTTCAGCACATCATAGCCATGCATGTCGGGCAGGTTCAAATCGAGCAGGATGATATCGTAATCGTACAATTTGCCAAGATCGAGGCCCTCTTCCCCCAGGTCGGTGGAATATACGTTCAGTCCCTCGGTCGTCAGCATCAGTTCGATTGCCCTGGCCGTCACCGGCTCGTCCTCGATCAACAACACGCGCATGGGTCAGCCCTTTTTGCCCGGAAACCTGAAAGACACTTGCACCGCCTCACGGTGATGCTTGCATTAACCATACCGTCAGTGGACATAAAAGAATAAACTTACATAAATCCCCGATCACGTGTTTATTACTAATTGCCGGGTGGATTCTTCGCACAAACTACGTTTTTTTACTAGGGATAGTTCCCTGATATTTCGATCAATGGTCTCTGTTCGCCAGCGCGATCAGCGCATGCCGGCCCCAGCGGTTGGTCGCAAACCCGGCGCCGTCGCCTGCGACCAGCGACCAGCGGATCGGCACGCCGATCGGGATGTAGACATTCTCCTGCATCAATGTCGCCTCGGCCTGCGCCGTGAACCCGGCGGCCGCGACCGGATCACGGGTGGCGCGCGCGCGCGCTGCAAAGGCATCCGCCGCCGGGCTGCAGGCGATCCGATCGGCCGTGCAGCTCAGCTGGTCGAGGAACCACGCGGCGCGTGGATAGCGCGCGACGACATCGACCAGCCGCAGATCCGCAGGCGCGCCGTCGGGCACGCGCACGATGCGCATGGAAACCGCGGCCAGATCCTGCGCCAGCCGCGCGAACAGCAGGTCCGCACCGGGCCCCTGCGGCATGGCCATGCGCAGCGTTGCGGGTTGGCGATTTTGGCGCATCCACGCCTCGACGCGCCGCCCGGCCTCCGCCCGGCGGTCGGCCAGGCTGACGCTCGCCCAGCGCTCATCGATCTGGCCGGTATCGTCGCTGGTGCCGGGCGGGACGACGCGCGTGGTGGTGATCAGGCCGGGCAGCGCGACTGCCGCCGCCAGGGTATCGCGGTCGATCGCCATGGCAATCGCCTCGCGCAGGGCAGCCTCTGCCAGCAAGCCTGTGGTATGCGTCACGGCCAGCCCGAACAAGCCGATGACCGGATCGAACCGGGGTTTGGCATGGCCCAGCGTGGTTCGGGCGGTACGCGGCAGATCGGCGAAGGTGCCGCCCAGCACGACATCTGCCCGCCCATCGGCAAAGGCCGCCACCGCATCGTCGCCCGACGCCCCGCGCAGCACCAGCCGATGCATGCTGCCGGCCCATCCGGCCACCGCCGGCAGGCCGCGTTTCTCGGGCGGGATCGCGGTCAACAGCGCCCCGTCGTTCCCGCGCTTCAGTGCCATCGGGCCGGCGCCCTGGCCATGATGGCGCAGTCCCAGTTCGGGCTGCGCCAGCAGTTGCAGCAAATCGGGCATCGGCCGGCGCAGCCGGATTTCCACCACCCGCCCGGCCATGGCGCGGATATCGTCGATGCCGTCCAGATCGAGCGCCAGCGGCGTGTTGGCGATCCCGCCCCGCGCCTGATTCAGCGCCAGCCGGGCGCTTTCGCCGGAGATCGCCGAGCCATCGGGCCAGGTGCCATCGCGCAAACGGAAGATATAGCTCTGGCCGTCGTCGGTCACGATCCAGCGGTCGGCCAGCGCCGGGCTGATCCGGCCTTGCGCATCGAGCGCCACCAGGCCCTCGGTCGTCGCCGCATGGACCAGCTGCGCCGCCAGCGGCGAAGCTGCGCCGCCGATCACCACCACCTTGAGGTCGTGTTGATCCTGGAATCCGCATCCCCCCGGCGCCAGGCTCAAGGCGATCAGCAAGAGATGACGTGGGCGCTGTAGCATCGCTGGCGAGCTTAGGGTCTTTCCGACTTACGTCGAGTCGGTGCCAGCCCGCTCCCCCGCCCGGCCACCCA
>CAXTOS010000104.1:0-8312 GCA_964245935.1 uncultured Novosphingobium sp. | reverse complement strand
CGCCATCCGCAACCATATCTGCCCCGAACTGACCCTGGCCGATTGTGCCGCCGACGGCGCCTTCCCCCAAACTCTCTACAGCCGTGGCCCAATCGCGCCGCGCGCCGCCGATGCCCCGGCCGGGGACGATCCCGCCCAGATCGCCGCGTTCATGGGCGAACTGGTCCGCTCCCGCCGCAATATCCTGATTTCGGGCGGCACCTCTACCGGCAAGACCACCTTCCTCAACGCCCTGATGAAGGAAATCCCGCGCGACGAGCGCCTGATCCTGATCGAAGATACCGCCGAACTTCACAAGGTCCACGACAACGCCGTCGGTCTGCTGGCAGTCAAAGGCGAACTCGGCGAAGCCCGCGTCACCGCCGACGACCTGCTTCAAGCCGCCCTGCGCATGCGCCCCGATCGCATCATCCTGGGCGAAATCCGCGGGGGCGAAGCCACCAGCTTCCTGCGCGCCGTCAACACCGGCCACCCCGGTTCCATCACCACCATCCATGCCGACAGCCCCGAAGGCGCGCTGGAGCAATTGGCGCTGATCGTCCTGCAATCGGGGATCGGGCTGCGGCGGGAGGATATCATCCATTATGTGACGAACGTGGTGGATGCGATCGTGCAGCTGGAACGTCGGGATGGGCGGCGCTCGGTCGCGCGGATCATGATGACGCGGGTTTAGAATATTCTAGGGGATCGGCCAGCATCCCCCGGGTAAACCTTCTATCCGTCATATATGGATTGGCTTGCCTGTAACGGCCATCGCGGCTTCCTTGATCGCTTCCGCATGGGTCGGATGCGCGTGGCAGGTGTAGGCGATGTCTTCGCTGGTCGCACCGAATTCCATCGCCAGCGCGACCTCGGCGATCATCGTGCCGGCCAGGGAAGCGATGATCCAGGCGCCCAGCACGCGGTCGGTTTTGGCGTCGGCGATGATCTTGACGAAGCCGTCCGGTTCGCGATTGGTCTTGGCGCGGCTGTTGGCGGCCATCGGGAATTTGCCGATCCTGATGTCGTGACCGCCCGCCTGGGCGGCTTCCTCGGTCAGGCCGACGCCGGCCATTTCGGGCATGGTGTAGACCACCGAGGGGATCACGTCGTGATTGACGATGCCGGTCAGGCCAGCGATGTTTTCGGCCACGGCGATGCCTTCATCCTCGGCCTTGTGCGCCAGCATCGGGCCGGGGATGACATCGCCGATCGCCCATACGCCGTCGATCGCGGTGCGGAAATCTCGGGTTGTTTCGATCTGGCCGCGCGCGTTCGGGGTCAGTCCGATCACGTCCAGGCCCAGACCATCGGTATAGGGGCGACGGCCGATGGCGACCAGCACACAGTCGGCTGCCAGCGTCTCGGCCACGCCGCCCGCTGCGGGTTCCAGGGTTAGCGTGGCGGTCTTGCCCGTCACATTGGCGCCGGTCACCTTGGTGGAAAGTTTCAGTTCCAGCCCCTGCTTGCGGAAAATCTTTGCGGCCTCCTTGCGGACATCGCCGTCCATGCCCGGCAACAGCTGGTCGAGGAATTCGACGACGGTGACCCTGGCCCCGAGCCGCCGCCAGACCGAGCCCAGTTCCAGCCCGATCACGCCGCCGCCGATCACCACCATGTGCTGCGGCACGCGGTCGAGCGCCAGCCCGCCGGTCGAATCGACGATCACGCCCGCTGCGTTGTCCACCGCCACGCCCGGCAGCGGGGTCACGCTGGAGCCGGTGGCGATGACGATGTGCCTGGCGGTAACGGGCTTGTCAGCCACCATCACCGCATGTGGCCCAGTGAAGCGGGCATAGCCCTTGAGCCAGGTGACCTTGTTCTTCCTGAACAGGAATTCGATGCCGCCGGTCAGTTCCTTCACCGCCGTGGCTTTTTCACCCTGCATTGCAGGTAGATCGAGTTCGACCTGGCCGACCTTGACGCCGAATTTGGCTAGCGTGCCGTCCAACGCTTCGGCGAACAGTTCCGAGCCGTGGAGCAGCGCCTTGGACGGGATGCAGCCGACATTGAGGCAGGTGCCGCCCAGCGTCGCGCGCCCGTCGGCGCAAGCCACGGTCAGCCCCAGTTGCGCCGCGCGGATCGCCGCGACATAGCCGCCGGGTCCGGAGCCGATGACCAGCACGTCATAATCATAGTCAGCCATGGTCAGTCCTTCTAAAGCCCCTCCCCTTCAGGGGAGGGGTTGGGGTGGGGCCTCTCCCCATCGCCCGCGCTATCCGGAAGAGGCCCCACCTCCGACCCCTCCTCTGAAGGGGAGGGGGCAGGTGCGGCGCATTATCACAAATCGATCAGCAACCGGGTGGGATCCTCGATCGCGTCCTTGATGATCTTGAGCGCGGTCACTGCCTCGCGCCCGTCGATCAGCCGGTGATCGTAGGACAGTGCGATATACATCATCGGCCGGATCACCACCTGGCCGCCGCGCGCCACCGGGCGGTCTTCGATCCGGTGCAGGCCCAGCACCGCGCTTTGCGGAGGATTGATGATCGGGGTGGACATCAGGCTGCCGAACACGCCGCCGTTGGAGATGGTGAAAGTGCCGCCCTTGAGATCTGCCAGCGTCAGCGCGCCATCGCGGGCACGCTTGCCATATTCGGCGATGGCGGCTTCGATCTGGGCAAAGCTCATCCCGTCGGCATCGCGCACCACCGGCGTGACCAGCCCGCCGGGTGCCGAGACAGCGACCGAGATATCGACGAATTTGTGATAGATGATTTCGTCGCCCTCGATCCGGGCGTTGACGCTGGGGATGTCCTTCAGCGCCAGGCAGGCGGCCTTGGCGAAGAAGCCCATGAAGCCCAGCCGGACGCCGTGCTTCTTTTCGAACAGATCCTTGTACCTGTCGCGCGCGGCGATCACCGCCGACATGTCGACATCGTTGAAAGTCGTCAGCAGCGCGGCGGTTTGCTGCGCTTCCTTCAGGCGCCGGGCGATGGTCTGGCGCAGGCGGGTCATCTTCACCCGCTCTTCCGCGCGCGCCCCGCCGGGGGACAGGGCAGGGGTCAGCGCAGCCGCGATCGCCACAGGTGGCTTGGCGGCGGCGGCGGCGATCACGTCTTCCTTGGTCAGCCTTCCGTCCTTGCCGGTGCCCTTCACGCTGGCGGGATCGATGCCATATTCCAGCACCGCACGCCGCACCGCGGGCGACAGCACCGCCGGATCCGTGGCGGATTCTTCGGCAGGGGCCGACGCGGCGATGGCGGGCGTCGGCGTCGGCGCAGCGGCGGCCGGTGCCGGTGTCGCAGTCTTAGTCGCAGTCGGAGCCGCCGCGCCGCCGCCCGCCTCGATCGTCGTGATCAGCGCCCCTACCGCGACGGTTTCGCCCAGCTTGACCAATTGCTGCCCCATCACCCCGGCGACCGGCGCGTTGACTTCGATCGCGACCTTGTCGGTTTCCAGGCTGACGATCGGTTCGTCCACGGCCACGGCTTCGCCCGGCTGCTTCAGCCACTGGCCGATCGTGGCTTCCGACACCGATTCGCCCAGCGTTGGAACTTTGACTTCACTTGCCATCAATTACACTCCAACCCCGCAGGGCCTATAAAGCCCTCTCCCCTTCAGGGGAGAGGGTTGGGAGAGGGGGTTGCGCCGCCCCGCCCCTCTCAACTACGACTAGGCAGCAAGAGCTGCCAAGCCTTCGTATCTCTTCCCTGAAGGGGAGAGAGCAGTTCAGGCCTTCTGCTTGCGGCGAATTTCGGACCGGACCGATAGCCCCAGCGCATCGGCGACCAGCGCCGCCTGTTCCGAGGCATGGCGCTTGGCGATCCCCGTCGCCGGCGATGCGGAGGCCGCGCGTCCGGCATAGCGGGGTCGCCTGTGCTTCGCCTTGGCCACCCGCAAGGCATCTTCGATAAAGGGTTCGACGAAGGACCAGCCGCCGTTGTTCTTCGGCTCTTCCTGGCACCACACCACTTGTTCGAGATGGGGCATGTGTGCCAGCCGCGCCGCCAGCGGCTCGCCCGGAAAGGGATAAAGCTGTTCGATGCGAATGATCTGCAAATCGGTGATGCCGGCGGCATGGCGCGCCTCGATCAGATCATAGGCGACCTTGCCCGAACACAGCACGACGCGGCGGGTATCGGCGTCGGCGGGCGCGGCGGGGTCGGAAAGGATGCGCTGGAAATGGCCCCCCCCAATGGAGTCGCTGGCACCGATGAAATCGCTGGCGGCGGATTTGGCCATCGGGTGCCGCAGCAGGCTCTTGGGAGTCATGATGATCAGCGGTTTGCGAAACGAGCGGTGCATCTGGCGGCGCAGCACGTGGAAGTAGTTGGCCGGGGTGGTGATGTTGCAGACCTGGAGATTGTCCTGCGCGCAGAGCTGCAGGAAACGCTCCAGCCGCGCCGAGCTGTGTTCCGGTCCCTGGCCTTCGTAACCATGCGGCAGCAGCAGGACCAGGCCGTTGGCACGCAGCCACTTGGCTTCGGACGCGGCAATATACTGGTCGATGATGATCTGCGCACCATTGGCAAAATCGCCGAATTGCGCTTCCCACAGCACCAGCGTCTTGGGATCGGCGCCCGCGTAGCCATATTCGAAGCCCAGCACGCCATATTCGGACAAGGTGCTGTCATGCACTTCGAAGCGCCCGTGCGGCACGGTGGTCAGCGGCACATATTTGCGCTCGGTCGTCTGGTCGACCCATACCGCGTGGCGCTGGCTGAAGGTGCCGCGTCCGGAATCCTGGCCCGACAGCCGGACGGCATAGCCTTCGGACAGCAGCGAGCCGAACGCCAGCGCTTCGCCGGTCGCCCAGTCGAAACCCTGGCCCGTGGTGAACATCTGGTGGCGTGCGTCGATGACGCGGGCCAGTGTCTTGTGCACGGTGAGATCGGCGGGCACCGTGGCCAGCGTCCGGCCCAGGCTGTCGAACAGTTTTCCCTCGATCCCGGTGGGCACGTTGCGGCGCGCGGTTTCCGGGTCCATCGGCTTGTTGAAGCCGCTCCACCGCCCGCCGAACCAGTCGGCCTCATTGGCTTTATAGGCCTTGGAGGCGATAAAATGTTCTTCGAGATGTCCGGTGAAACTGGCCACGGTCTCGGCCAGATAGTCCGGGCCGATCACGCCCTGGTCTACCAGCCGCCCGGAATACAACGCGCTGACCGGCGGATGATCGTGGATCCTGGCGTACATCAGCGGCTGGGTAAAACTGGGCTCGTCGCCTTCGTTATGGCCGAAGCGGCGGTAGCACCACATGTCGATGACGATATCGCGGCCGAATTTCTGGCGGTAATCGATCGCCAGCTTGCATACGAAAGTCACCGCTTCCGGGTCGTCGCCGTTGACGTGCAGGATCGGCGCCTGGACGCCCTTGGCCACGTCGGAGGGATACGGCGAGCCACGCGAAAACTGCGGGCTGGTGGTAAAGCCGATCTGGTTGTTGATCACGAAATGGATGCAGCCGCCGGTGTTATAGCCGCGCACCCCCGACAGCCCGAAACATTCCCAGACGATGCCCTGCCCGGCAAAGGCGGCGTCGCCGTGAATCAGCACCGGCAGCACCTGCTTGTGCTTGCCCGGGCCGATGTCGTCGTGAAACACCTGATAGGCCCGCACCTTGCCCAGCACCACCGGGTCCACCGTTTCAAGATGGCTGGGGTTGGGGATCAGGCTCATATGTACCTTGATGCCGTCGAATTCGCGGTCGGTGCTGGTGCCGAGGTGATATTTGACATCGCCTGACCCGCCGACATCCTCCGGGTTGGCGGTGCCGCCCGAAAATTCGTGGAAGATCACTTTAAATGGCTTGGCCATGACGTTGGCCAGCACGTTGAGCCGGCCGCGATGGGCCATGCCATAGACGATTTCCTTGACGCCCTTCTGGCCGCCGTATTTGATCACCGCTTCCAGTGCCGGGATCATGCTTTCGCCGCCGTCCAGGCCAAAACGCTTGGTGCCGACATATTTGCGGCCCAGGAATTTCTCGTATTGCTCGCCGCGGATGACCGCGCCCAGGATGGCCTTCTTGCCCTCGGGGGTGAAATCGATGGTCTTGTCGGCGCCCTCCATGTGGTCCTGCAGAAAGCGGCGTTCCTCGATATCGGCGATGTGCATGAATTCCATGCCCACCTTGCCGCAATAATTGGCCCGCAGGATCGCGACGATCTCGCGAACGGTCGACCATTGCAGGCCAAGATATCCCCCCAGGAATATCTTGCGGTCGAGAGCATCACCGGAAAAACCATAGAATTCGGGCGTCAGGTCGGCGGGAATATCGCGCTTGACCAGCCCCAGCGGGTCGAGATCGGCAGCAAGATGCCCGCGCACCCGATAGGTGCGGATCAGCATGACCGCGCGAATGGTGTCGGTCGCCGCGGCCTCGATCGCCGCTTCGTCAAGCGGCAGGCCGGCTTGCCGGGCCGCTGCCATGACCGCCGGCTTCAGCACCAGCGGGTCGAGCGCCTGGGTCAGATCGTCTTCGCCGGCGCCGCCGGTCAGCGGCCAGCCGGCGCGCTGCCAGCTGGGGCCAGCTTGTGGCTGGTCCAGGTCGGTCGCCTCTTCGGCCAGGAAATCGTGGCTCTCGCTACCCATGAGCAAACCTTTCGGCGCCGGAATGATCGCCGGCGAAATCGTGCCTGGCGGTTCGGGCGCTCCGGGGGGAGATGCGCCGTTGTCTCCAGGCTTGCAGACAAACATTTGCCGGCTTCTTCGGTTGGGCACTCATCGGGCCGGTATGGTTAACCGGCGCTGAGCGCCGGGTTCAGGCAATTTCCTTGATCAATGCGGCCAGCGTCGTGCCGAGTTCGCTGGGCGAGGGGGAAACGCGGATACCCGCCGCTTCCATCGCCGCGATCTTGTCTTCGGCACCGCCCTGGCCGCCGGAAACGATGGCGCCGGCGTGACCCATGCGCCGGCCCGGCGGCGCGGTGCGGCCGGCGATGAAGCCGACCATCGGCTTCCGGCGACCCCGCTTCGCCTCGTCCTGCAGGAATTGCGCTGCTTCTTCCTCGGCGCTGCCGCCGATTTCGCCGATCATGATGATCGAATGGGTCGCATCGTCGGCCAGGAACAGTTCCAGCACGTCGATGAAATTGGTGCCGTTGACGGGATCGCCGCCGATGCCGACCGCAGTGGTCTGGCCCAGCCCGACCATCGTCGTCTGGTGCACGGCTTCATAGGTCAGCGTGCCCGACCGGCTGACCACGCCCACCGAACCCTTGTTGAAGATCGCGCCGGGCATGATGCCGATCTTGCATTCATCGGGAGTGAGCACGCCGGGGCAGTTCGGACCGATCAGCCGCGAGGTGGTGCCGGTCAGCGCGCGCTTCACCCGCACCATGTCGAGCACCGGAATGCCCTCGGTGATGCAGACGATCAGTTCGATGCCGGCGTCGATCGCTTCCAGGATGGCGTCGGCGGCGCCCGGCGGGGGCACGTAGATGCACGAGGCGGTGGCCCCGGTCGCGGCCTTGGCCTCCGCGACGGTATCGAACTGCGGCAGGCCGATATGGGTGATCCCGCCTTTGCCGGGGGTGACGCCCGCCACCATCTGCGTGCCGTAATCCAGTGCGGCCCGGGTGTGGAATTCACCGGTCTTGCCGGTCATGCCCTGGGTGATGACCTTGGTATTCTTGTTGACGAGAATGCTCATCTTTTGTCCGTTTCCTAAACTGTGTTCACCCGCGGTGGGCGCTTTCGCTCGATGAGGGCGCTTCGCGACGTTCCTGTTGGGCCTGGGCCCCGGCCTTCGCCGGGGTGACGATCAGGCAACGCCGTCACCCCGGCGAAGGCCGGGGCCCAGACCTAAAACAAAGACTCATTCAGGTCGCACCACTCGGGATTCATCTCTTCGATCACCCGCAGCTTCCATATGCGCTTCCATTCCTTCATCTGCTTTTCTCGGCGGATGGCCGTCTCAATTTCTTCAAACCGTTCGAACCAAACCAGAATTTTGCAACCATATCCGCGTGAAGCCCTCTGCCGCGCCCTCTTTGTATTGCCAAACCCGGCCGGGCAGATCGCTCGTTACACCGATGTAGAGCGTGCCGTTCCGCGCGCTTGCCATAATGTAAACGAAGCCGTCCTTCTCCATCCACTATATCCGGGTGACGAAAAATGCTCACGCCAAACTCGAATCGATCGCCTTGCAGGCCGCCAGCAATTCCTTGACCGCATCGATCGAGACTTGCAGCCCAGCCCTGGCGGTATCGTCGAGGATGATCTCGATCACTTGCTCCACCCCGCCCGCGCCGATGATCACCGGCACGCCGACATAAAGATCGTCGATGCCGTACTGGCCGGTAAGATGCGCCGCGCAGGGCAGCACGCGCTTCTGGTCGCCCAGATAGCTTTCCGCCATGGCGATTGCCGACGCCGCCGGGGCGTAGAAG
>CAXTOS010000103.1:0-8336 GCA_964245935.1 uncultured Novosphingobium sp. | reverse complement strand
GAGCTGCCGGCAGCGCGGCGCCAGCTGCTGCGTCAGGACGCCGTTCGAACAGCCGATCTCGCAAGCGCGGTCGTAGGACGCACGCAGGAACGACAGCGTGTCGGCGCGCTTGTCGATCTCGTAGCTGCAGGTTTCGTAGGACCACGGATCGGCGTGTTCCGCATAGAATGTTTCGAAATAGGCTTTCCGCTCGGCTGCATCATCGCTTCTGATCATGTTATCACCATTCGCTCAGGGTTTGGCCGCCGTGCTGCACCACCAGTCGGCGGATCGCGGCGAGTTCGCCGGGCAAGTTGCGCGCAGGCATGCGTCGCTTCCCGAGCAGCGGCCAGTTGCCTTCCAGCCACAGCCATGCCTCGCCGAAATGAACCTGCCGTGCCGCCGCTTCCGCCAGGCAGGGATCGGAGCCGGCGGCCCTTGCCCAGTCTGCCAGGGATCCAGCGGCGAAGGCCTGTCGGGCCGCGTTTCGCCACAGCGCGCGTCGTTCGAGGTCGGCCGCAGGTTCCAGCAGATCGTCGCACAGATAATCGTCGCCGTGCCGCTGCGTGAGCGCATCGGCCATGCCGCCCTGTGCGCGGCCCGCGAGCCGGGCCGAGACCGTGACGTGCGGCCCGGGGTCATGGCGGATCGGGCCGTCCCGCCGCCACACCTCGCGAAACAAGGCGCTGTCTTCGCCGGTACGCAACACGGGCAGGCCGCCGATCGCCCGGTACCACGCGTGAGTGATCGCGGCGTTGGCACCGCAGGTTTGATTGTGATTCGGCCATGGGTCGTGCAGCGCCGGATCGCACAGCGCGTCGAGCTGGGCGGACAGCCCCTGATACGTCCATTCCTGCGCGCCGATCTCCAGGACTTCGGCGGGGAACCGGCTCAACTCGTCCCAATCGCTCGACACCCGGCCGGCGACGGCGGCGATTCCCGTGGTAAAGGCGGCACGATATCCGGCCAGCCAGTCCGCATCGGGCCGGCCATCGGCATCGGTCGTCACGATCGTGCCGCCGTCCGCGCACAGGGCTGCGGCCCGATCCATGGCGTGGCGGCGCGCGCCGCCGGCATGGGCGATCGCCGCCGGCAGTTCGACATTCTCGACATGCAGCGCAAACGGCAGGCCGGAGGCCATGCTCCGCGCAACCTCGCCGGTGCCATCGCGGCAATTGTTTGCGCAAACGACCACGGCGACATCGGCCATATCGACATCGCTTTGGCCGGCGATCGCGCGCAGGCATGTGGGTAACAATGCGGCCTCGTCCTTCGCCGGGATGGCCACGACCCAGCCGAATTGTCCCTCACGCATCGATCATGTCCGCCGCCGGCATCCGTACCGGCAGGAAAAACTCGGGCTCCGCACAGAACCGCTCGACCGTGGCCGGCGACAGCGGAAAGCGCGCCGCCGCTTCCATTTGCGAGGCATGCCGGAGCAAGGCCATGCGCTTGCGGTCGTCGGGCCGCGCCGCGATGGACAAAGCCGTGGCCGGCGGATCGCAGGCCCCGCCATCATAGCGGGTGCTGACCGGGTAGCTCAATATCCGCGCTACGCCGAGCCCTACGGCGATGGCAAAGGCGGCGCGGTGATCGGGATGGCCGTCGTTCCGGTCGGTGACGATGACCGTGCGAATGCCATGGCGTCCGCATATCGCTTCCACCTCGGCGCGGGCTTCCCCGATGTGCTTTGCCAGCCCGCCGTCGGCATGGTCCAGGAAGTGCATGGCCAGCGGATCGATCCCGAGCGCGAGCACCCCGGTCCTGGCTTCGTCGCGGCGCCGGCGCACCAGTGCGGCACGATCATGTGCCGGCAACTCGCCATGCGAAGCGCCCCCATCAGTCAACCAGGCGATCACCACTTCGCCGCCGCCGCCACAAACGCGGCGCATCAGCCGGCTACAGCCCAGCACATCATCGTCGGGATGAGGGGCCAGCACCAGCCATGGCGACCAGTCCGAGTTCCACCATTCGGCGGCGGCCCCGGTCATGGCAATTGCGGGCCGCTATGGATCGGCAGATCGCCGGCGATCGACGCAAACCGGGGGTTGGAAATTTCCGCGATTTCGACATCGCCCAGATCGATCGGCACCACCGGGCGCGCGCCGGTGCTGCGCCAGGCGTCGACGCGCGACCACACCATGGCGCGATCGCGCCGCCGGGTTTCGCTGCGGTAATCGGTCCCCGCAGCGACGGTCAAGCCATCGGCGCATTCCACCTTGGTCAGCAGCGGCTCGTCGATCAGCCAGATGATCTCACCATGCATGATCAAGCGGTTGCGCAGCTCGCGATCTTCCTCGACGCAGCGTTCGAAGCCGCCGGCACGCAGCAGAGCGGACCGCCGGAACAGGCCGGGATTGATCAGGATCCAGTCACCCAGCGGCCCCGCATTCATCTGCAATTGCGGAAAGAAGTCATCGACCAGCGCCAGCGCCCGGCTGATCCGCCGTCGCCCGCCATGCGCATCGAGCAACCAGTGCTGGGTCAGCGCGACACCGACTTCGAGGCGATCGCCCGGCGTATGGCCTGCGGACGACCAGTTCAGGATGGGATCCGCAGCGATGGTGCCCAGTTGCAGGATTGCCGCCTGCCGCAGCAGCTTGTCGCGCTCGGCGATATCGTCGGAATCATGGAAGGTGATGGCATCGTACCGGCCCAGCACCATGGCCGCGTTTTTGGCCACTGCCGTCCCGTGGTTCCGCGCGAGCCGCACATAGCAGAATCGCGGATCACCCAGATGCGACTCAAGCGCCGCCCGCACATCTTCGCCGGAACCGTCGTCCACCACCATGACATCGATGTCGTGATAGGATTGTCCCAGCGCCGACCGCACCGCTCGGCCGATCAGATGCGCGCGGTTGTAGACCGGGATCGCGATCCGGCAGCGCATCAGCCCGGTTCCCGATTGCGCGCCGCAGCCAGGCGCAGCGAATTGTCGACAAAACGCCCGCAAAGCCAGACCGCAGCCAGCAGGATGCAAGCGAGCGCCGGCCCGAACTGCGCCACCATCACGTAACGGACGCCCAGCGCCAGGAACAGCAGGCTCACGCCGAAAACGACCGCATCATTGCTTGAGGGAGCCATGCCGGGCGCTTTCGGCGTGCGGTGGAAACGCAACGGTCGCGGAAAAAGTGCAGCGATCCACGCTGTTGCCGAGGTCCAGGTCAGTGCCAGCTTCGTGACAAGCGCTTCCAGCCGGACTGCCAAACCGCTCCGATTGTCGCCGATCAGGATGATCCGGCAAGCGGTCAGGAACGCCGACAGCAGGATTGTTGCTGCGGCGAGCGACGCAACGGGCCCGCGCAACGGCAACTGGGGCACCAGCGGCACGATCGTCAGCGCAGCGGCGGCGGGCAGGATCAGCGTGATCCACGCGGTGAGCTGGCCGATCAGGTAAAGCAGGTCACGCAAATCGGGTTTGCGCACCGAAGTCGGCAGCGATCGATCGAGCAGTCGCCCCTTGAGAACCTGAAAATTTCCGGCCGACCAGCGCGCACGCTGTTTTCGGATGCCGAGCAGATCGACGGGCAGCAGGCCGCGTCCGGCATTGCGCGACAACCACAGCCCCCGGTATCCTGCCGCCTGCAGCCGCACGCCGATTTCGGCATCCTCGGTGATGGTCTTCATCGGCCAGCCGCCCACCGCACGCAATGCGTCGGCTGAAAACAGGCTCAGCGTGCCGGTCGGCAGCATCGACCCGGCACGACCCGCACCGACCCCAAAGCAGGCAAAATAGTCGCCCAGCTCGCACTCCACGCCACGCGCTTCGCGCCCGACCGCGCGGTAAGCTTGTGGAAACTGGACATAATCGACCCCCTTGCGCTGCACGGCGGCAATGGCATCGCCCAGGAACTCCGGCTCGACCTGATAGTCGGCATCGACGATGGCGACATGCGTGGTGCGGGCATCCGCCGCTGCGAGCGCCACATTCAACGCGCCCGCCTTGGCACCGGCAAGCCGTTCCTTGTGAATGAACCGGAAACGGGGCCCCAGCCGCGCGACTTCGGCCGCGACCGGAGCCCACAACGTCCGATCCGCAGTGTTGTTGTCCACGACGATAAGCTCGAAATCGCGGTAATGGCTGTTCGCCAGACAGCGCAGGGTGGCGATGACCAGCTCCGGCGGCTCGTTGCAGATCGCAATATGTACAGAGACGAAAGTTGCCGGCAGGTCGGTTGCCGGCCTGCCCACGCTGGCGACTTCGCCCCCGCGTGCCAGAGCCAGGAACAGTTGCAAGATGCGCAAGCCGATCTCGATCGATCCCGTCACGCCCAGGACAAGCAGCAGGCCATACGATAGCGAGGTCAAGGACATGGGCAGAAGTCTCAGGACTGATCAGACGTGGTGGCTAACCATTGGCCAACGCATTGGTTCCACTCGAACATTTGCCGTCGTGCCGGGCAGCGGCGGCATTGCACCCTTCGCCGCCCTGTGCCCGGCGGGAGCGGCGAAATGGCCGAGTCACGCGGCGCTGCCGATCATCCTTGTCAAACGGGCCAATTATGACCATGGCGGCTCGATCGGTGCAAAACGCCGCCAATCAGGCCGTTACCACGGCTGATTTCCAGACAGGATTAGCAATGTCCAATATTCGTACCGCCAACAAGCGGCACAAGCGTGCCATCATCGCCAATATCGCGCGCCACCGGGTGACCGAACCAGCCGCGACCGACAACTCCGACCGCAGCATTAGCGAACCGGTAAAGGCTGCGATCTAACGCCGCCGCCTGCGGTGCCGCAAGCCGTTCCTGAACCTGCCAGCGCCCCTTGCGTATTCATCGACGCTGCGGAAATTCCCGGCGGCGGCGCCTTGCATCTCGTGCGCTGGGGCGATGATTTCTCGATCCAGTTCGACGATGAGGAATTGATGGGCAGCCAGGTTCGGCATTCCGAACAGGCGCTGGCCACGCTGGTCTGCGAACGGCTGCCCGACAAGAGCGGCCGCGTGCTGATCGGCGGGCTGGGCATGGGCTTTACCCTGGGCGCGGCGCTTCGCGCATGGGGCCCTGCGGCCAGCGTGCTGGTGGCCGAACTGGTGCCAAAGGTCGTGGCCGGGGCCGACGGGCCGCTGGCACATGTCTTCGGCGCCTCGCTTGCCGACCCGCGCGTGTCGGTCGAGGTGGTCGATGTCCATGATGTGATCGCGCGCGCGACCGCCAGCTTCGACGCGATCCTGCTGGATGTCGATAATGGGCCTGACGGGTTGATCCAGCTGGCCAACGACCGGCTGTATTGCAACTGGGGATTGCGCTCTGCGCTGGCCGCGCTGCGTCCCGGCGGGATCCTGGCGATCTGGTCGTCCTACAGCGATGCGGATTTCTTCGAGCGACTGGAACGCGCCGGCTTCGATGTCGATGAAATAACCATCCGCGCGGATTCCTACGGGGTCGAGGCGAACCACACCATCTGGCTGGCCGCCAAGCCGGAATGAGCGGTCTCGCTCACCGCTTGACTGGCTTGCGGCCCGCGATAGATTGCCGGCGATGAAGCGGGCGCAGCGGCGAACCAGGCGTTTGAAAAATCTTGCGCTGGGCATTCTGCCTGTCGCAGCGCTGTCGGGCGCGGCGCCGGCCCTGGCCGAGCTGGGCGGGTTGGCGAATTCGGTGCAGACCGACCAGGTTCGCATGCGCGCCGCGCTGCGACAAGTCGCGCTTCCCACGCATGTCCGGCATGAACTGGCGCTGCCTAACGGCGCCACGGTGCATGAGTTCACCAATTCCCAGGGCCAGGTTTTCGCTGTCCGCTGGTCGGGGCCGGGCAAGCCCGATCTGCGTAGCTTGCTCGGCAGCCATTTCGATGCGTTCCAGGCGGCCAACGTCAGCCAGTCCTCGCGTTTCGGGCGATCTTCGCGGCGCCCGCTGGCGCTTGATCGCGCCGATCTGAAGATCGAAAGCGGCGGGCACATGGGCTATTTCCACGGCCTGGCCTGGCTGCCGGCGCTGATGCCCGCCGGCGTCCAGCCCGGCGATCTCCAGTAGAGTGCGCGCCAGCACGGTCTTTCCGCGTTTTCTGATCCCGTTGATGGCCGCCCTGGCACTGGCGGCCTGCGGTGGTGGCGGGTCATCGTCGCCTTCCGCGCCGGCGACTGCCACGGTTACGCCCACGCCTACGCCGACGCCCACGCCGACCGTCACTCCCGGCGCTGCCAATGTCGCCGACGTGATCGTGGACGCCGGCCCGCCTTCGCTCGGCAGCGCCGATGCCTCCCTCAACACGCCGTTCGTCACCATCACCATCTGCGCGCCCGGCTCGACGACCAATTGCCAGACCATCGATCATGTCATCCTCGACACGGGCTCGGTCGGCCTGCGCATTATCCAGCCGGTGATCACCCCGGCGCTGCTGGCTGCGCTACCGGTCGAAACGGCCCCGTCGGGCAATCCGGTCGGCGAATGCTATCAATATATCACCTCTTATGTGTTCGGCTCGGTTCGCCAGGCCGACTTCAGGATCGCGGGGGAAACCGTAGCCGCCATGCCGTTGCAGGTGGTCGGCGATACCGGTGCCTTCGCCGCCGTGCCGAACAGTTGCTCCTCGGGCGGCGGTACCCAGGTTGCCACCGTCAAAGGGTTCAGGGCCAATGCGATCCTGGGCATCGGCACGACCGCGACCGATTGCGGGACGCTGTGCCAGACGGCAGGCAGCAATTCCGGCGCGATCTATTACGATTGCCCCGCCAGCGGCTGCGACCAGACCATCGCCCGCACCGCCGCGACTGTCGCGCCGTTCCAGCAATTGCCCAATCCGGTGGCCGCCTTTGCCGTGGACAACAACGGCACCATCCTGACGCTGCCAGCGGTTCCCCAGGCGGGGCTGCCGACGCTGGGCGGCACGCTCACCTTCGGCATCGGCACGCAGGCGAACAATGCCCTGACCGCAACGCATATCCTGACACTCACGACCTCCGGCAATGCGATCGGGCCGGGGGATCTGACCGCGACGTTCAATGGCCGGTCCCTGCCGGAAAGTTACCTCGATACCGGCAGCGGCGCCTATTATTTCGAGGATAGCAGCCTGACCCCCTGCCCGAAGAACGATTTCTACGGGTTTTATTGTCCTGCCGGCCCCACCGCCCTGTCCCCCACCCTGACCGGGCAGAACGATGCGACGACCAGCGGGGCGTTCACGCTTTTCAATCCCAATGGTTTAGCCTCGACCAGCAATGTCGCGCCCGGACTGGGGATCGATCCGCAGGTCGGCGCGACGGAAAAAGCCAACAGCCAGAGCTTCGCGTTCGGCTTTCCGTTCTATCTGGGCCGAACCGTCTACACCGCGATCGAGGGGGTCAATGCCGGCGGGACCGCGGGGCCTTACGTGGCGTTTTAGAGCGACGTTCGCCAAATATGCAACTGACCCCGTCCGTCCTGAGGCTGTCGAAGGGCTGTCCTGTTCTTCGGGGCTTCGCCCTAACGCTTGAGAATTCCGCCAAATCCGCGACACGCTGAATCGCGGTCATATCACCCGACCTGATCGGTAATCGTTTCCATCACCACGAACGTCGACGTGCTGGCGACATGCGGCAGGCTGGAAATCTTTTCGCCCAGCACCGCGCGATAGGTCAGGATGTCCGCGGTTCGTACCTTGAGCAGATAGTCGAAATTGCTGGCGATCATGTGGCACTCCTCCACCTCTTCGATCCTGATTACCGCAAGGCGAAATTCGGCCAGCGCACGCTCGCGGGTATCCGACAGCTTGACCTCGGCAAAGGCGATGTGGCCGATCCCCAGCTTCATCGGATCGATCATGGCGCGAAAGCCGCGGATGAAGCCGTCATCCACCAGGCGGCGCAGCCGGATCTGGCACGGCGTCTTGGACAAGCCGACCTGCCGGGCAAGTTCCGCCACCGGCATCCGCCCATCCGCGCGCAAGGCGTTGATGATCTTGCGATCGATGAAGTCGATCGGACTATATAAAGCGGATTTAGCTGACATATGGTTTACAGTTACGCCGCAATTCGCTGCATTTGCAATGCCGATCGCACCCTTTTGGACGAAAAGCCGGGTGGAACTGCATTATAAGGGCGCGCAGCCTCGCGGGAGCCCCACATGTCCAATCGACCCTTTTCCAATTTTGCGCCTGCGATCCGCGAACCATCCGAGTTGCGGCGTCGGATAACCGCAGCCTGTCGCCGCCCCGAACCCGAATGTCTGGCCGATCTGCTGCCCCAGGCCGAACTCCCCGCCGATTTGCGGTACCCTGTCGCGGCTACCGCCGCCGCCCTCGTCACCGCGTTGCGCACCAAGGGACGGCGCGGCGGCGTCGAAGGACTGGTGCAGGAATACGCGCTCTCCAGTCAGGAGGGCGTCGCCCTGATGTGCCTGGCCGAGGCGCTGCTGCGCATCCCCGACAATGCCACC
>CAXTOS010000102.1:0-8372 GCA_964245935.1 uncultured Novosphingobium sp. | reverse complement strand
TGCCAGGCCGCGGGCGGCAATACCCTGCACGGCCAGTTCGAGCGCTGCCCTGCCCCCTTCGCCCGGCCGGCGGAAAGTCGGCGGAGCGGGCGGCGCGTAGCCTTCGACCAAAGCCAGTGCACGCGCCTTGGCGTCGGCCAGCAGCCGGTCGCGGTTCATGGTAATGCCGTCGTGGGCGCGCAGATAGCCGATTTCCTTGGCGTTGGCCGCCGATTTGGCCACCGTGGCGGTCGAGATCGTCTCGAACGCCTTGACCACCGCGGGCAGCGGGCCGTGCGGCGCGCGCGGGTCACGGACGAAGCGGTCGATCATCTCGCCGCAGCCGCCCCAACCGGGCACCAGCCCGACCCCGCATTCGACCAGCCCGATGTAGGTTTCGGCATAGGCCTGCACCGCATCGGCATTGAGGCAGACCTCGCAGCCCCCGCCCAGCGCCAGCCCGAAAGGCGCGGCGACCACGGGAAACGGTGCGTATTTCAGTGCCTTGTAAGCCTGTTGGCCGCCTTCGACCAACTTCTTCACTTCGCCCCAGGCGGCTATGTTGATCGCGAACAAGGCGAGGCCCAGATTGGCCCCGGCGGAGAAATTGCCGCCCTCGTTATAGACCACCAGGGCCTTGTAGCGCTCCGCGACCAGGGGCACCGCCTGCCCGATCAGTGCCAGCACGTCGCCATCGAGCGCGTTCATCTTGCCGGTGAATTCCAGGCAGACCACGCCATCGCCGATGTCCCATAGCGCCGCCGAGCCGTTTTTGAGCAACGGCTTGCCAACAAGCTTGATGTCTTCGAGCAACAGCACGCCCGAGGGACGCTCGACATTGCGATAGGCACCGTCAAGCCCCAGGAACTGGCGCTTGACGCCCTCCAGACGGTAGAACGGACGGCCATCGGCCAGCGCGACGATGGCCGGAACCTCGCTGCCTTCGGCTTGCAGCCGCGCGGCGAACGCCGCCGTGCCAATCCGGTCGATCAACTCGAACGGCCCGTATTTCCAGTTATAACCCAGCTTCATCGCGGTATCGATGGCGATGATATCCGGCGCTGCCGCCGGCACCAGGCTCGCCGCATAGGCCAGCGTCGGGCCCAGCACGGCCCAGGCGTAGGCCCCGACCTTGCCCGGCGCGGCGACCAGCGCGCGCAGATCGCGTTGGGCCGGTTGGGGAATGGCTATCGGCTTCTGCGCCGGGCGATAGGCGCCGGTGGCAAGATCGATCGCCTCCTTCACCTTGCCCGCTTTGCGGTTGACCCGGTAAAACCCGCCCTTGCCCTTGCGCCCGGTATACCCGTCGGCGATCATTTTCAGGATCAGCGGGTAGTCCTTTGCAATCGCCTGATAGCGATCGTCCGGCGCCAGCGTCGCGGTCAGGCTGGCTTTCAGATGCGGCATCAGGTCGATGCCGACCAGATCGATCAACCCGAAAATGCCGGTCCTGGGCACCCCCATCGGCGCCCCCGCAATCGCGTCGGCATCCTCGACCGACACGCCCAGGTCGAACGCCGCATCGACCGCGACCTGTAACCAGAAGGTGCCGACGCGGTTGGCGATGAAGCCTGGCGTGTCCCGGCAATGGACGATGGTCTTGCCCATCGCGTGGTCGGCAAAACCGCTGACCGCAGCCACCAGCGCCGGATCGCTGTCAGCCCCGGCAACCACTTCGAGCAGCCGCATGTAGCGCGGCGGATTGAAGAAATGGGTGACCAGGAAATCGCGCCGAAACGCTTCCGAGCGACCCTCCACCAACTGCGCCAGCGGAATGGTCGAGGTGTTGGAGGACACCGCCGTACCCGGACGGCGCACCGCTTCCAGCCGCTCGTACAACGCCTGCTTGAGATCGATCCGTTCGAGGATCGCCTCGATCACCCAGTCGCATTCGGCGACTCGGGCGAGATCGTCGTCGATATTGCCGATCTCGACCAGCTTTGCCGCCGCGCCCGACATGAACGCCGCAGGTTCCGCCTTGGCCAGCCGCTCGATCGCGCCGCGCGCCACTGCGTTGCGATCGGCGTCGTCACGCACGATATCCAGCAACAGCACCGGCACGCCGGCATTGGCGACCTGCGCCGCGATACCCGCGCCCATCGTGCCGGCGCCGATCACGCAGACCTTGTTGATCGTGCCGTTCATCACACCGCCTCCAGCACGGTGGCGATGCCCTGCCCGCCGCCGATGCATTGCGTGGCCAGCGCGTAGCGCCCGCCGTCCCGTTGCAACAACGCTGCCGCCTTGCCCACGATGCGTGCGCCGGTGGCGCCCAGCGGATGGCCCAGCGCGATCGCGCCGCCGTCGAGGTTGACCCTGGCCGCGTCCAGCCCAAGCTCGGCGATGCAGGCCAGCGCCTGGCTGGCAAAGGCCTCGTTCAACTCGATGACATCAAGCTGCGCAGCGGTGATGCCCGCCCGCGCCAGCGCCTTGTTGGTGGCAGCAACGGGCCCGATGCCCATGATCTCCGGCGCGCATCCCGAAATGGCGACGGACTTGATCCGCGCCAGCATCGGCAGGCCGGCGGCGCGGGCAAAGTCTTCGGCGACCACCAGTACCGCGCTGGCCCCGTCGGTGAGCGGCGAGGAGGTACCGGCAGTGACCGTGCCCGCCGCGTTGAACGCCGGCTTCAGGGCGGCGAGCCCCTCGGCGGTCGTTCCGGGGCGCAGCGTGCCATCCTGCTCGACCATCCCGGCCTTGGTCGTGATTGCCACCAGTTCGGCGTCGAATCGCCCGGCCGCCTGCGCGGCTGCAGCCTTGCGCTGGCTGGCAAGGGCGAACTGTTCCTGCGCATCGCGAACGATGCCGTAGCGGCTGGCGAGGTTTTCGGCGGTGTCGCCCATGCCGATGTAGGCGGCGCTGCGCTTGGCCAGCGCGGGGTTGGGCAGCGGGTTGAAGCCCATCATCGGTACCCGGCTCATCGATTCGACCCCGCCACAGACAAAGGCCTCGCCGGCGCCCAGCTGGATCTGCCCGGCGGCGTAATGCACGGCGCTCATCGAGGAACCGCAGAACCGGTTGATCGTGACTCCCCCGACGCCGAGCGGCAAATCCGCCAGCAGACCGATCATCCGGGCCACGTTCAGCCCCTGCTCGCCCTCGGGAAAGGCGCAGCCGATCACCAGATCCTCGATCAGGGCAGCATCGATGCCGGATCGCTCGACCAGCGCCCGCACCACCGCTGCGGCCAGATCGTCGGCCCGGACACGCGCCAGCGCGCCCTTGCCGGCGAGATGAAATGGGGACCGGGCATAGCCGGCGATCACGACGTCGCGCATGTCAGTTTCTCTCCTAACGGGCCGTGATCGGGAATCGCCGGCTATCTCTTCTAATGGTGCTCAAATTTCCCTATACGTCAACTATCTTGTGGCGCATACGGGATTCGTCGATAGCAGGGCTTGACGAAAAAATTGTGAATTGGGCGTATTAAAAACAGCCCTCCGCGCCCGCCGTGCCGACGCAAGTCGGGTGAGCGTGGGATAAACCCGGGGCCGAAAGAGGATTGAAGATATGCGCGAATTAATCAACAGCCACCTGCTGGCCACCAGCATTGCCGGCATCGTGCTGGGCGCGGCGCCGGCGCTGGCGGGGGGCTTCTACCTTCAGGATCAATCGGCCAAGGGCACCGGGCGCGCCTATTCGGGTGAAGTCGCCGATCAGGGCGCGACAAGCCTGTGGTGGAACCCGGCGGCGATCGGCGGACTGGACGGCGGCAGCGCGGCGATCAGCGCGACCGCGATCCTGCCCCGCGCCAACCTCTCGAACACCGGCACGCTGATCATCCGTCCGGGACAAGCGCCCGCCCCCGTCGGCGGCGACCAGGTCAGCCGCAACCCGATCAACAATGGCGTGGTGCCCAGTGGCTCGATCGCGCACAGCCTGGGCCATAATCTCGCGGTAGGGCTGGCGATCACCGCGCCGTTCAATTTTACCACGCAATATCCCGCGACCAGCTGGGCGCGCTACACGGCGCTGACCACGCGGCTGCGCACTTTCGATATCCAGCCCTCGGTGGCGCTGCAGCTGACGCCGGGATTCAGCGTGGGCGCCGCGTTCAATGCCGAGCGGACGACGGCCAGGCTGGGCAATGCCTTGCCCAACCTGCTGGCGGTGCTGCCCGACGGCACGCAGCAATTGACCGGCAAAGGCTGGAATTTCGGCTATACGCTGGGCGCGCAATATCGCCGCGGCGCGCTCAGCCTGGGCGCCAGCTATAAATCGGCGATCACGCATAAGCTCGATGGGGCCATCGCCGTCTCGGGCCTGGTCGGACCGCTGGCCGGGCAGAATTTCAGCGCTGCCACCTCGGCTCGCTTCACCACGCCGTGGCAGGCGAGCGTGGGGGCGCGCTATGCCATCACCCCTGCGGTGACGCTGGACGCCACCGTGACCCGCTTCGGCTGGGACAAGTTCAACGATATCGCGCTGGGCGCGCCGGTCGACGCGGCGATCCCCGAGAACTATCGCAACACCTGGACCTATGCGGTCGGCGCGGATGTCGCGGTCGGTCCGGCCTGGACGCTGCGCGGCGGCGTCCAGCGCGACCTGACCCCGGTGCGCGATGACCAGCGCGACGCCAGGGTGCCCGATTCCGACCGCTGGACCTTTGCGCTGGGGGCGACTCATGCGCTGTCCCGGGCGTTCAAGATCGACGCGGGTGCCAATTACATCCACCTCGGCTCGGCGCCGGTCGACCGAATCACCGCGGCCTACGCCGGAACCCCCGCCCAGACGCCGATCCTGGTCGATGGCGAACTGTCGAAGGCGCATGTGGTCGTGCTTTCGCTGGGCGGCCGGCTCGGCTTCTGACCAAACCCGTTTCCGTCACCATCCGGCCCGAGACATGACCGCCATGACAACCCAGACCCTGCAACCCGTCGCCATCCCGCATCATCGGCCAGCGGAACCGCAACTGGTCACCGACTTCCTCGACAATGCCGTCCGCGAACACGCCGGGCGGCGGGCGATGGATTACATGGGGCGGGAATGGTCCTACGGCCAGATCGGGCGGCTGGTAGCACGCGCCGCGCGGGGGTTGCAGGATCTGGGGCTGGCCAAGGGCGACCGGTTCGCGCTGTGCCTGCCCAACACGCCCTACTTCGTGGTGCTTTATTTCGCCGCGCTGAAAGTGGGCGCGGCGGTGATCGCGCTCAACCCGCTGTACACCGAACCTGAAATGGACCTGATGATCCGCGATTCCGGCGCGCGGATGATTGCCGTGCCCGACATCGCCGCGATCCATGGCAAGGTCCGTGCGGTGGGCCCGGCGGCGGGCATCGAAAAGATCATCGTCTGTTCGATGAGCGCGATCCTGCCGATGGCGCTGTCGCTGGGTTGGCGGGTGCTCAACCTGCGCCAGCGGATCAGTTATTTCGACGATGGCCTGCATATCAGCTTTTTCCGCCTGTTGCCCGGCCGCGTTCCCGCCGATCCGGTGGCGATGACGCCGGATGACGTGGCGGTGCTGCAATATACCGGCGGGACCACGGGCGTGCCGAAAGGCGCCATGCTGACGCATCGCAACCTTACCGCGAATGCCCTGCAGATGCGCGAGCATATCGGCGCTGGCCTCAGGGGCCCGCAGCGGACGCTGGCGGTGCTGCCGATGTTCCATGTCTTCGCACTGACGTGCGTGCTCAATTTTTCGGTCGAGATCGCCGCCGAACTGGTGCTGCTGCCACGCTTCGGCATGAAGCAGATGCTGGCGGCCATGCGGCGCAAGTCGCCGACGCTGTTCTTTGGCGTGCCGACGCTGTTTATCGCGATGAACGCCTTGCCGCGCGCCCAATGGCCCGACCTGTCGCATATGCGGGCCTGCATTTCGGGCGGCGCGCCGTTGCCGCTCGATGTGCGCACCAATTTCGAGCGGCAGATGGGCGTGCGGGTGTGCGAAGGCTATGGCCTGACCGAAGCCTCGCCGATCGCGACCTGCAATCCGATCGACGGCATCATCAAGGACAACAGTTGCGGGCCGCATTTTCCGGATACGGTGATCGAAATCCGCGACCCCGACGATCCCGCCAGGCTGTTGCCGGCCGGCGAACGCGGCGAAGTCTGCGTGCGCGGACCGCAGGTGATGGCCGGCTACTGGCACCGGCCCGAGGAAACCGCCAATGTTTTCGTCGACGGCGCTTTGCGTACCGGCGACATCGGCTATCTGGACGAGGACGGCTATCTGTTCCTGGTCGACCGGATCAAGGATCTGATCCTGTCGGGTGGCTACAACGTCTATCCGCGCGTGATCGAGGAGGCAGCGTACCGCCATCCCGCCATCGAAGAGGCGATCGCGATCGCGATTCCGGATGCATATCGCGGGCAAAGCCCCAAGCTGTTCGTCAAGCTGCGCAGCGGACAACATGCAGAGCCTGCGGAAATCATCACCTTCCTCGCAAAATTCCTCAGCAAGATCGAGTTGCCCAGGGTGGTGGAAATACGCGATCAGCTGCCCCGGACTCAGGTGGGCAAGCTGTCGAAAAAGGAACTGGTTGCAGAAGAGCGCCTCAAGCAGGCGCAAGGCTGATGGCGCCTGACGGATCCGAACCCGGTGCGGCGCTGCGAGGCATCCAGGATGTCGCCGCCCAGCTCGGGATAAGTCACCGCACCTTGCGCTTCTATGAGGACAAGGGCCTGATCGAGCCCGCCAGGGTCGGCAACACCCGCATTTACGCACGGCGCGAGGTGGCGCGGATGCAGTTGATCCTGCGCGGCAAGCATCTTGGTTTTTCGATCCGCGAAATAAAGGATTTTCTAGATCTCTATGATGCCGATCCGACTCACGCCGAGCAGTTGCGGCTGCTGTTGAACGGCGTGCGGGAACGTATCGGCCTGCTGGAAAAGCAGCGCGAGGAAATTGACAGGACCCTGACCGAATTGCGCCAGATCGAGGCCCAGACCCGCCAAAAGCTGGCGTAATACCAAGGCTCTGAGGTGCTTCAACAACAAAACCGGCACTCACTTTCATTACGCCCTAGCCGGAAAGATACCAGGAGCCTGCCGCCATCAGCCGGTCATCGACCGCCCCCTGGCGAATATAGACCGAAAGATCGCGCCGCAGCCGCGACACCGCAGAGGCTTCGCGGTGGACCATGGTGCCAAGGCAGCGCTCGGTGATCTCGAGTGCCGCGACGATGCAATGCTCGACGCCTTCGCGCATCAGCACCGCTTCGCGGGCGATCGCGCCGGGCGGAGCGCACTCGGCTACGCGCCGGGCGACCGCTTCGGTGCTGCGCGCCGCCATCGTGCACAGGCTGGCGATCCGCCCCACCCGCAGCTGCGCCAGCGCATTGCCGGCCTTGCCGCGCGCACGCAGCGCGGTTGCGACCTCGCTCAGCAATTCGTCCAGTCCGCCGCTCTGCACCGCGCACATCCGGTACATTCCGCCCAGGAATTGCGGTTCGGCGTAATAGGCATCGGGGCCGCCTACCGCCGCATCGGGGGGCAGCACGATGCCGCTGAAATCGTAACCGCCCGATCGTGTCGCGCGCATGCCGGAGACTTGCCACTGCGCTTGATCCGCCCGCGCCGGATCGCGCACATCGACGCAGAACAGGCGGGTATGATTGCCGTCCCAGGCAGAGACCAGCGCCATTTCGACCAGCCCGAGACCCGAGCAGAATGCCTTCGTGCCGGACAGGGAAAAGCCACTGTCGCCGGCCGTGGCCAGCAGCGGCTGTTCACCGTCCGCGCCCCATACTCCGATCAGGCCGCCGCCGCGCACTACCCTGATGCAGCGCTGGCGGAGCGAGGGCGCGCCATGCAATTCGACCAGCTGGGCGGCGTTGACATGTCCCTCGAACAGGCGGCCCACGGGCATGCTCGCCGCGCCGATGCGTCGCAACAGATCGAATATGGCCAGCGGATCGGTACTCCATGGCGCGGCGCCGGGAAATGCCTCGGCCAGCAGGCCAAGGTCGCGCAGCCAGCCGATCTCTTCCCCCAGGCCTTCACCGGTCTGGTCACGCCCCGGCGCGGCCGCGCGGATACGCGACAGTGCGGCGAAAAGCGACGAATGCTGCGTTTCAGCGGTCGGCATCGCACCGTTGCAACAGCCGGACATGGTAATTTTCCCTTTGTTCGGCGCGCAGGAGCCTGAATTGTCCCGTGCAGCTTTCCACGAAGCGATCGGTCGACTGCCTGCCCGTCAGCGTGGTTTCGGTTTCGCCGTCATAGCTGACGACGATCAGGTCACCGCCGGGCGCGACGTGGCGCGCCGCCAGCGCGGCCATGGCCCGCAGTTCCGGCGCCGACAGGAAGTACAGCACTTCGGACAGGACCAGAAGATCGAAAGTGCCGTCGAGATCCTGATGCGGCAAGTGCATCAGCCTGACTTCGACGTGGGGCAGCGACGCCAGTCGCGCTCGTGCCGCGTCCAGCATGCGGGCGACCTCGGCCGG
>CAXTOS010000101.1:0-8492 GCA_964245935.1 uncultured Novosphingobium sp. | reverse complement strand
CCAGATAGAAATTGCCGATCGCCGCATCACGCTGCGGGGTGCGCAGCCATGCACTCTGGCGGGGCAGCGGCGCCTGGCTGAAGGCGCTGCCCAGCCAGGCGTGGAGGCTGTGTGCATGGTCACGCGGGGTGGAATGGCTGCTAGTGATGACGCGGTCGTGAATATCGGGAATGAAGCGCAAGCCCACCTCATCGAGAATGCGCCGCTCGAGCCGCGGGCCGACCTCGGCCCAATCGATCGGCAGCTTGCCCAGATTGGCCACCGGCATCACCGCGCGGAACAGGCTCTTGCCCGGCGGCGCCAGCGATGGATCGGTCACGGTGGGATGAGTCAGCCAGATCAACCCGTCGTGTGGCAGCACGCCGTAATCGTGGATGTCCGCGAGCAGGCCGGCATAGCGCGAAGCCAGCAACACGGTTTGATGGGCAATGCCGGGCCATGCCCCATCCATCGTAAAATGCACCACGAACAGCCCGGGCGACCAGCTTTTCCGGGCCAGCCGCCGCGCCATCGCCGGTCCGCGCACGCTTTCGCTCAGCAGGTCGCGATAGCTGTGCATCAGATCGCCATTGCTGGCGACCGCGTCGAAATGTTCCCGCCAGCCGCTGGCGCAGGCCACGCCGCTGGCCCGGTTGCCCAGGGTCTGCACCTGGACCGCCGCGTCGCCGAGCCGCAGCGTGCCGCCCAGCCGCCGGAACAGCGCAGCCATCCCCGCCGCCAGCTTGCCGGTCCCGCCCCGGACGTGCCACACGCCGCTGTCCTTTTCGCGCTTGTACATGATCGCATACATCGCGCTGATGGTCAGCGGATTGCCGCCGACCATCAGCGGCGCACTCGACAGCACCTGCCGCAGCCTGTCCGATTTCACCAGGCCCGCGACCCGTCCGTACAGCGAACGAAAGGCCTGCAACCGCAGCAACGCGGGCAGTGCCGGAACCATGTTCGCCAGGCGCAGGTACGTCGCAGGCGGACGGTGGGCAAAGCCCTCGGCCTGCACTTGCGCGGCATATTCGACGAATTCCTCGTACCCCGCCAGATCGCCGGGGGCGAGGCGGGCAATCCGCGCGCGCAGCGCCGCGTGGTCACGGACCAGATCGAACTGCGTCCCGTCGGGCCAGCTATAACGGCAGAGCGGCGCCACCGGCAGCAGTTCGACATCGCTCGAGATGTCCTGCCCCGACAAATGCCACAATTCTTGCAGCCCGGCCGGATCGGTCAGCACCGCAGGGCCGGTGTCGAAGGTAAAGCCATCCTGCTGCCAGCCGCGCGCGCAGCCGCCTGGCCGATCCAGCGCCTCCACCAGCGTCGTTTCCACGCCCGCGGATTGCAGGCGGATCGCCAGCGCCAGCCCGCCCAGCCCCGCGCCGATCACGCAGACGCGGGTCATGCCACTGCCTCCGCCCGCCTGCATCGCCCGATGATGGTGTCCGCAGCGTGCATGCCCAACCTCTACGGTTTGTCCGCCGGTACTGCAACCGGTGCGCACGTTGAGGGTTTGACTTGGGTTTCCGGCAGCCCTAACATGCTCCCTTCCCCGGAGAGCCAGCGCTCGGGCCGCCCGATGTTCGGGACGGTCATGGCTGAGAGGGACGCGTCGCGGCGTCCGACCCGTTGAACCTGATCCCGTTAACACGGGCGGAGGGAGGGTCTGCGCATACCCCCGCGCTTCTCCTCGTTCCTGCTGGACTTAATCAAGGAGCACGCACGTGGCGGACATCAATTCCAAACTTGAAATAGGCGTTACCACTGGCCCGATCCGGGGATCGCGCAAGATTCACGTCGGCCCGTTCAACGTCGCGATGCGCGAGATCGTGCTGGAGCCTTCGGCCAACGAGCCGCCGCTGCGCGTCTATGACACTTCGGGGCCCTACACCGACCCCGCCGTGACCATCGACATCGCCGCCGGCCTGACCGAACTGCGCCGCGACTGGATTCGCGCGCGGGGCGATGTCGAGGAGGTGACCCAGCGCGAGGTCAAGCCCGAAGACAACGGCCAGCACGTCGGTGCTTCTGGCCCGGACCGGTCAGGCGGCGTACCCGCCTTCCCCAACGTGCGCCGCCAGGTGCTGCGCGCCAAACCCGGCGCCAACGTCAGCCAGATGCATTACGCGCGCCAGGGGATCATCACCCCGGAGATGGAATATGTCGCGCTGCGCGAAAACACCGGCCGCGCGGAACTCAGGGAAAAGCTGGTCCGCGACGGCCAGGACTGGGGGGCATCGATCCCCGACTACGTGACCGCCGAATTCGTGCGCGATGAAGTGGCCCGGGGCCGCGCGATCATCCCCAGCAACATCAACCACCCCGAATCCGAACCGATGGCGATCGGCCGCAATTTCCTGGTCAAAATCAACGCCAATATCGGCAATTCAGCGGTCGCCTCGGACGTGGCCAACGAAGTCGACAAGATGGTGTGGTCGATCCGCTGGGGTGCCGACACGGTCATGGACCTGTCCACCGGGCGCAACATCCACGACACTCGCGAATGGATCGTGCGCAATTCGCCCGTGCCGATCGGCACCGTACCGATCTACCAGGCGCTGGAAAAGGTCGGCGGCATTGCCGAAGACCTGAACTGGGAAATATTCCGCGACACGCTGATCGAACAGGCCGAGCAGGGCGTCGATTATTTCACCATCCACGCCGGGGTGCGCCTGCCCTATATCCCGATGACCGCCAAGCGCGTCACCGGCATCGTGTCGCGCGGCGGCTCGATCATGGCCAAATGGTGCCTGGCGCATCACAAGGAATCGTTCCTGTACGAACGCTTCGACGATATAACCGAGATCATGAAGGCCTATGACATCGCCTATTCCCTGGGCGACGGCCTGCGCCCCGGCTCCAACGCCGACGCCAATGACGAGGCGCAGTTTGCCGAGCTGTATACGCTGGGCGAACTGACCAAGCGCGCCTGGGCGCAGGATGTCCAGGTGATGATCGAAGGCCCCGGCCACGTGCCGATGCACAAGATCAAGGAGAACATGGACAAGCAATTGGCAGCCTGTGGCGAGGCCCCGTTCTACACGCTCGGGCCGCTCGTCACCGACATTGCGCCCGGCTACGACCACATCACCAGCGGCATCGGCGCGGCGATGATCGGCTGGTTCGGAACGGCGATGCTGTGCTACGTCACGCCGAAAGAGCACCTCGGCCTGCCCGACCGCGACGACGTGAAAGTGGGCGTGGTCACCTACAAGCTGGCCGCGCATGCCGCCGATCTGGCCAAGGGGCACCCGGCGGCCCGCCTGCGCGACGACGCGCTGAGCCGCGCGCGCTTCGATTTCCGCTGGCGCGACCAGTTCAACCTGTCGCTCGACCCCGACACCGCCGAACAATACCACGACCAGACGCTGCCCGCCGAAGGCGCCAAGACCGCACATTTCTGCTCGATGTGCGGGCCCAAGTTCTGCAGTATGAAGATCACCCAGGAAGTGCGTGACTTTGCCGCCAAGCAGAATGCGGGCGTGGAGAGTTTCGTCGCGGTTGGCGAGGCCGAGGCCGGAATGGCCGCGATGTCGGAGAAGTTCAAGGAACGGGGCAGCGAGATTTACCTGCCGGCGAATTGAGGGATTCGATGGCCAACACGCTTCGCCCCTCCCCTTCAGGGGAGGGGTTGGGGTGGGGCCTCTCGTCCGGTTTCCACGTAGCGCATATGCGATAGGCCCCACCCCCAGCCCCTCCCCTGAAGGGGAGGGGAGCATCAGCGATGGGATGGCTACGGCGGTCTCTACGATCTTGGCCTATCCGCCCTCCGCCTAAACGGCCAGTCGGTCACACCCCCCACCCACAGCGCCAGCCACACCAGCACCGGCTGCATCAGCAGGCGCGGGCCGTGGTACCACCAGCTGAGATGCCGACCGCCCATGGGCAGATCATAAATCGCCTGGTTGATGTTCGCGGGGAACACGCAGATCGCATAAAGCGCCAGGCCGATAGCCGCTGCCTTGCGCAGCCTGGGCACCAGCAGCAACCCCACCGCCCCGGCAATCTCGGCCATGCCGGTCAGCGCGATGACCAGCGGAATATCGGGTACCCAATGCGGCGTGATGATGATGAACCCTCGCGGCGAGCGCAGATGGATGATCCCCGCCGCCAGATAGAACAAGCCCAACACCCAGCGCAGGAGCAGACGGACGGGAGAAGTTTTTTGAGTCATGGTGCTCAAGGTCGCCGTTCTTGGAGGCGACGGCAAGCCTAAATGCGAAAAGGACTTCTGCTCCCCGCCCGCTTGCGGGCGGGGAGGAAGCGGCGAAACTCTCCTCCGGTCGAGGAATCGCTGCATTGCAGCAGACAAGGCTGGACACGGCATCAAAAATGTTTTCCACCCCCGAAACCGCAAGAGAAAACAGCAAGAGTGAGCCATGCCCAACGAACGCATAATCCGCCCCCTGTTTTTCGTGGCGACCGCCTTCACCCTGGTGATGGCGCTGCTTCCCAGACCGCCCGCGCTGCCGATCGATCGGTTCGGCGACAAATTCGAACATATGCTGGCTTTCGCGGTACTGGCATTTTTGGCGCGTTTCAGTTTTCAGCGTGTCTCAAGCTGGCGGCTGCTGGAACATCTGTCGTTCTTTGGCGCCTTGATCGAGGTGTTCCAGTCGTTTCCCTCGCTGCATCGCGATTGCGATCCGCGGGACTGGATGGCAGATACAATCGCGGTAGGGGTGGCGCTGCTGCTGGTGCAATGGCTGGCACCGCGACCGGGCCTGAGCCGGACGGGTGCTACCGAACCGCATGGCTGAAACCTCCATCCCCGCCAATGCCGAGGGGACTACACCGCTGACCCGGTCGCAATGGATGGTCATCGCCGCGACTTACCTCGGCTGGACGCTGGACGCCTTCGACTTCTTCCTCATGGTGTTCCTGCAAAAGGCGATCAGCGAAGCCTTTGGCACCTCGATCAGCGCGGTCTCCGAAGCGCTGTTCCTGACGCTGGCCATGCGCCCGCTGGGGGCATTGGTGTTCGGCTGGCTGGCCGACCGCATCGGCCGCCGACCCGTCCTGATGGCAGTGGTGCTGATGTTTTCGGTCTTCTCAGCGCTGTCCGGCCTGGCCCAGACCCTGGGCCAGTTGCTGCTGATCCGCGCATTATTCGGCTTCGCGATGGGCGGCGAATGGGGCATCGGCGCCAGCCTGGCCATGGAATCGATCCCGGCGCGGCTGCGCGGCAAGGTCTCCGGGCTGCTCCAGGCGGGCTATCCGACCGGCTATCTGCTGGCGAGCGCCGCGTTTTACCTGTTGTTCGACCACATCGGCTGGCGCGGCATGTTCTTTCTGGGGCTCGCGCCGGCGCTGCTGGTGCTGGTGATCCGGCTGCATGTCGATGAAAGCCCCAGCTTCAGGGCTGCCCGCCACACGCCTCGCACCGGTGCGCTGAAGGCGCTGGCCGCGCACTGGAAACTGGCGTTGTACCTGATCGTGCTGATGACCGCGTTCAACTTCTTCAGTCACGGCACCCAGGATCAATATCCCACTTTCCTGCAGAAACAGCACGGCTTCGGCACCCAGCTGACCGGCATGATCGCGGTGGTCATGAATGTCGGCGCGATCCTCGGCGCGTTCATCGTCGGCAGCCTGTCGGAACGGATCGGGCGGCGCCGCGCGATCATCCTGGCCTGCCTGTGCGCGCTGCCGGTGATCCCGCTGTGGGCCTACGCCGGCACGCCGCTGCTGCTGGCACTGGGCGCGTTCCTGATGCAGGCGGCGGTGCAGGGTGCCTGGGCGGTGGTCCCGGTTTACCTCAGCGAATTGTCCCCGGCGAACCTTCGCGCGATGTTCCCGGGATTCGTGTATCAGCTTGGCAATTTGTTTGCCTCGCGCAATGGCGTGATGCAGGCGCGGTTCGCGGAAAGCCATCACGGCAATTACAGCCTGGCGCTGGCGGGTGTGGCCGGGATCACGGCGGTGGTGCTGGCGCTGTGGGCCGCTCTCGGGCCGGAGCGGCGCGGCGAAGAATTGTAGCGATGCTCAATTTGCTTGGCGGTGAAGAAATCGAATTCGTCGAAGATAAATATAGATGCCCGTTATCGGCATCATGCCTTGCCGCAAAAGTGATCCAAAAACGCCGTGGCCGCGTAATACCGGCATGCTTTCAGCCCTCAAGCCTTGCCCAATTGCACCTTTAGTTGCATTCCGTACTCGCCGACGGTTCGTTGGCCGATCCACATACGGGACCCGCAGGCCAATGCCGAAACCAAGCGATACCGGTTCCATCGAGATCGTGGAGCTGATGTCGCGTGTCGCGGATCGCGATCGGGCCGCCTTTGCCGCGCTGTTCCGGTTGGTGGCGCCGCGGGTCAAGGCCTATCTGATGCGGCTCGGCTCCTCCCCCGTCGCCGCCGAGGAATTGATGCAGGAAGTCCTGCTGACGGTCTGGCGCAAGGCGGATCGGTTCGATCCGGCCAAGGCTGGGGTCATGACCTGGATCTTCGTCATCGCCCGCAACCGCCGCATCGATGGGTTGCGCCGCGAGACCAGCACGGTAACTTATGGTACCACCCCGCCCGACGCCTTCGACGAAGATACGCCCAGTGCGGCGGACACGATCGACGCCGGCCGGAACGAGCAGCGCATACGCAGTGCCATCGCGCTGCTGCCGGCCGAGCAACGGGCGGTGATCACGCGCAGCTATTGGGACGAGGAGCCGCATGGTTCGATCGCCGATGCTCTGAATATCCCGTTGGGCACTGTCAAATCGCGCTTGCGGCTGGCGTTGATACGCCTGCGCTCCGCGATGGAGGACTTGAAATGACGCTGATGCTGCATCGCGACTCCTCGCTCGTTCCGGACCATCATCCCGGCATTGAAACTCTGGCCGAATATGCGGCCGGGCAAATGCGCGCCGGCTTCGACTTCGTATTGGCAGCCCATTTGCGCGGCTGTGCTTCATGCCGGAGCGAGGTCGCGAAATTGGAAGCCCTGGGTGGCGGCCTGCTGGAGACGATCGCGCCGGCCCCGCTTGGCGACCACGCCCTGGCGGCTACGCTCGACCGGCTTGACGAGCCGGCCATCGCGCCGTCGCCCCCCGCCCGCAGTCTGGACCAGCTGCTGGCGGGGGCGCGCCGGCGCTGGATCGCGCCCGGGATCTGGGTTGCGCCGATCGACACGCCGCACGACCCGAATGACCGCGTATTTCTGCTGCGCGTCGGCGCCGGCATGTCGACCGCGCCGCATACCCATAATGGCGCGGAAATGACGCAAGTGCTGGCAGGCGCGCTGAGCGACGGCGGGGTCGTCTACCGGGCCGGCGACATGGCGGAACTCGATCAGCAACATTCGCATCACCCGCAGGTTGCCGGCAACACCCCCTGCATCTGCCTGTTCGCCACGCAGGGACGGCTGAAGCCAGCCAGTTTGGTGGGACGTATCGCCTTTGCGCTGGCGGGGGTCTGATTTTCGCTCGGGCGCGAGCGTATCGTGCGCTAAATGTGCACAAAACCCCGTCCGTCTGAGCTTTTCGAAGGGCTGTCCTGTTCTTCGTGGGCTTCGTCCAGCCGCCAGCTAGAAATGCAGCCCTTCGACACGCCCAGGACAGGCGGGCCTGGCAAAATAGGCTATTGCGTATACCGCCGCGCGAAGTTTGCCATGTCTTCCAGCACCGGCGCCTTGCTGCGGAACGGTTCGGCAATCGCGGTCACCAGCCCGACATGGCCGACGCGCGGATACCGGCGCCGCTCGACCGTCGCGCCCACTGCCGTCAATCGCGCCGCCAGCGTATCGCTGTTTTTAGGGGCCACCAGATCGTCCTGGTCCCCGGTGCACAGCAGCGCCGGGACCGCGCCGGGGCGGATTTGATTGATCGGCTGCGTGCCGGCGGGATCGCTCGCGCCGCCGAATGCCGCAATCACCGAGGGCAGGTTGGAGGGCAGGAAATCGTACGGCCCGGCCAGCCCGATCAGCGCGCGCACCGCCCGGTCCGGGCCCAGCCAGCGCGGATCATAGGCCAGCATCGCGGCATCATAGGCACCCGCCGAGTGGCCGGCGAGCACCAGCCGCTGCGGATCGCCATGATGCGCACCGGCATGCGCGATGACCCAGCGGACAGCGGCGGCGTTATCTTCGAGAAAAGCGGGGTAACGAACCGCCGGCACCAGCCGGTAATCGGGAATCGCCACCAGGAACCCGCGCGATGCCAGCGCCCTGCCGACGAAGCCGTAACCTTCGCGGATGCCCGAATTCCACGATCCGCCGTAGATGAACACGATCACCGGCCAGGGCCGGGCCGACGGTGTGGTCGGGGCATAGATGTCCAGCTTTTGCCGGGGATCGGTGCCGAACGCCGCGCCGCGCACCACCAGCCGCGAGCCGCCGTCCTTGGGCATGACATTGTTGAAGATGCGCAGCGGAGAACACGCGGTCACGGCCAGCAGCGACAGCATCGCCGCCTGCCCCCAGCGCAATGTCGCGCGCAGGCCAAACCTGGCTGTTCGAGACGACCGCGGCACCGGCGAATGCATCACGCCAGCCGCTCGTAGCGGACCGGGGCGCCACCA
>CAXTOS010000100.1:0-8852 GCA_964245935.1 uncultured Novosphingobium sp. | reverse complement strand
GGCCGGGCGGGGGAGCGGGCTGGCACCGACTCGACGTAAGTCGGAAAGACTCTAATGTGGTTGGGTATAAGGGTTTGATCGGCCGGCCTGTTGGCTGCGGCAGTCCTCCCGCCTGGCGCGCTCGGCGGCGACCGCTGAATAGGCGTGCCGGCGGTCGGAATCGCCGCAGCCCCCCGCCACTGCAACACCTCCGTCACAATATCGGGCTCAAAGGGGCGCATGAGCCTGCCCGATCGACCGTTGGTCATTTGCGACCTGACCCAGAGTTATGCGCCATACGGCGGCGGCGGGGTGTCCTGCTATCTGCGCGAAAAGCGGCGGCATATCCTCGAGCGAACCGACCATACGTTGATCCAGATCGTCCCCGGACCCGAAGATCGGGTCACTCGCGACGGTCGCCATGTCTGGGTGGAGGTTGCGGCGGGGCAAGTGAAGGGCAGTCCGAATTATCGTTTCATCCTCCGGACCGGCGCGGTGCGCGCGCTGCTGGAGGAGTTCCGGCCCGATGTGATCGAATCGCTTTGCCCGTGGGTGCTGCCGTGGACCGCGATCAATTACCGCCGCGCGCACCCGCATACCGCGCTGGTGGCCGGCTACCACACCGATTTTCCCAATACCCATGTCCACCGCGTCGGCTCGCAACTGTTTGGCGACACCATGGGCGACTGGCTGCGCCAGATCAGCATCAACTATGCCGCCATGACCTATCGCGAATTCGATCGCGTCTATGCGCTCGACGCGGCCACCGAAGGCGCCTTGCACGACTGCGGGGTCGGGCATGTCGACGTGCTGGACCTGGGCGTCGATGCCGAGCTGTTCAATCCGATCCGGCGCGATCCCGGTCACTGGCAAAAGCTTGGTCTGGCCAGCGTCGGCCCGGTGCTGGTCTATGCCGGCCGCATCGACATGGAACGCAGCGCGCACCGGCTGATCGAGATGTTTCGCCAGTTGCCCGACGATCTGGGTGCTGCGCTGGTGATGCTGGGCCACGGCAAGCTGCGTGGGGCGCTGATCGTCGAAACCGCCGGGCTGCGGGTGCGGCTGCCCGGCTTCATGGAAGATCGCGAGGAGCTGGCGGTCGCTTTGGCCTCGGCCGACATCTATGTGTCGGCGATGCCGGCCGAAACCTTCGGTCTGTCGGTGGTCGAGGCGCAGGCGAGCGGATTGCCGGTGGTCGGCGTGGCATCGGGCGCCATGCCGGCTCGCGTGCCCGCAGGGCTGGGGCTGCTGGGCCCGCCGGATGACATGGCCGCGATGGCGCAAAACGTGCAGCGGGTATGGCAAGGCGATTGCGCGGCGATGGGCCGCGCGGCGCGGCGGTTTGCAGCGGAGCGCTATAGCTGGGACCGGGTGTTCGACCGCTTGCTGGGCGAGGTCTATGTCAATGCGCTGAGACGTGCGCGCCAGCGGGGCGAAGCCTCGACACGGTGGTTCGGCCTGCGGACACCGGCGCGGGAGGTGCGGGCTGGTGCCGTCTGAAACGAAAAAATCTCTAATTCAGGCTCCGTTCAAGCGGTAGACCAGGCGAAAAGCGTTCCCGGCGGGCAGTTTCAGGACCAGATGATAATGCTGCGCCGCCATGCCCTGAACCAGCCTGTGCGTTGCCGGATTGCCGAGATCATAGGCCGGAGCGTTGTCGATGATCGCGTCGGGACGGGTTGCCAGGATACGCTGCACCTCTGCCGCCGGGTCGGTGCCGATCGCGCGGGGACTGGCCTCGTCATGGGTGTTCAGATGGCCCGGAAAAGCCCAGCGGGTCGGCAGGCACGAATGGGTGAGCAGATACAGCGCAGGCTGGCCATCATAGATATAGATGCATCTTCCGGGGCGAGGCCGAGCCGCCACGGCCAGCGCGCGGGCGTCGGCACGGTTGCCCTTGGCGTGGATGGCGATCGCGATGACGATCTGGCTGAGCACCAGCATCAGCCCCAGGAAAACAGGCGCAAAGCGGCGCATTCGACCCGGCTGCGCGAAAAAACCGGCCCCGGCGATGACCAGCGGCGCGATCAACGGCGCGGCGGATTGGGGATTGAGATAATTGCCGAACAGCAGCAGCCCGATCAGCGCGGCCAGCAGCCAGAGCAGGATATAGGAACGCACGGCCGGCACGCGCCCCGACTGCCGGCCGGGGCTGCTCGCCAGGACGAGCGCCGCGAGGGGCAGCAGGATTCCCAGGATCAGCAACAGTCCGCGCAACTGCGCCGGCCAGGGGTCAGGCAATCGACCGAAAATCGAACGGAAGTTCGCGAACAGGAATTCATCGGCGTGGCCGATCGCCCGATAATAGCCCAGCGCGACCAGCGTCGGCAGCAGCGCCGATCCGGCCCATAGCGCAGCGGCGGCGAGCAGCCGTATCCGGGGCCATTGGTCGCGATAACTGGCCCACAGCAGCGCGCAGCCGAAAAACACGCCCTCCACCACGACGGTATATTTGATCTGCAGGGCCACGCCGACCAGCAGCATCGCGGCGATCCCCAGGCCAAGCCGCTGTCGCGCGGTAGCGATGGCCCGCCACGTCAGCAGCGCCGCCAGGATCATGACGCCATTGTAGAACACCGGCGCCTGTCCGCCTTCGCATTCCATGAAATTCAGCCAGACGACGTACAGGCAGGCCGCGACTATCGGCGCTGATCCGGGTGCGATCCGGCGCGCGAACCGGGCCACCGCCAGCGCAGTCGCGGCCACGACAAGCAGCGCAACCAGCTGATATTGCAGGAACCCGTCGCCACCCAGGGCGCGAACCGCTGCATAAATCAGGAACAGTCCGATGGGCTTGCGATCGAAGATGTCGACGAACGGCAGCGCGCCATGGTGCCACATCCGGTCACCGACCAGCAGGTAGAACTGCTCGTCATAGCCGATGAACGGGTCGCCGAACGTCTGGCAGCGGACCAGCGCGGCGAACAGGAGGAGGCCGCAAAAGAGCCAGAGATCGTTCTGCAATCCTCCACCCCTGGGGGAGGCGGCAGCCCGCAGGGCTGAGCCTGTCCCGGCGAAAGCCGGGAGAGGGAGCGGTTTGACTGACAAAATCGCCTCTATCAAAGTTTCGTCCATGCCCCCTCCGTCTCGCTGCGCGAGCCACCTCCCCACAGGGGGCGGATTTAGGCCATCAGCGCGACGCGCATGG
Source organism: uncultured Novosphingobium sp. (assembly GCA_964245935.1). Classification (GTDB taxonomy): domain Bacteria; phylum Pseudomonadota; class Alphaproteobacteria; order Sphingomonadales; family Sphingomonadaceae; genus Novosphingobium. The sequence goes on along the minus strand of CAXTOS010000100.1, from coordinate 5,725 downwards.
CATAGCCGCGGCGGACCTGATCGCAATGGCTGATCAGCCCGAACTCATCGGCCAGCCCGGCGATCCAGGCGGGAAGTTCGTCGCGCGGGGATACATCGAAGCGGGCAAGCCACGCGCGCAGCGATGTGCGAAACCAGTGCGGCAGGCGGTTCTGGTCACCGAAATCGACGATTGACAATACCCCGCCCGGCGTCAGCAGGCCGGCGGCGTGGCGCAATGCATCCTGCCATTGGGGGATCATCGACAGGGTGTAACTGAACAGGATGCGATCAAACTTCGCGCGGCCGAACAAGGGCGCCGGATCGAAATCGGTGGCGTCGGCCTCGCCCAGGAAAACGCGTGCGCCCAGGTGCTCGCGGGCCACCCGCGTTGCGGCGCTGACCAGCATTTCACGCGAGATGTCGATGCCATGGACGGTTGCTGCGGGATAGCGCCGGGCGATCGCGACCAGATTGCGGGCGGTGCCGCAGCCGACTTCCAGCACGGCGGCGCCACGCGGCACGGCCAGGTCGCGCACCGCCTCGTCCCGGTCGAGCAGGTAATATTTGCGCGTCAGATCATAGATATGCCGCTGGACGCGGTAAATCTCGTCCATCCGCTCCCGGTGGGTGACGCTGTCCGGCACCGGCTCAGCCACCAAGGACATAAAGATGCGCGCCGCCGTAAATCGAGGAGCGGTCGGCGGTCGTCGCCGCTTGCGAGCGCGCGACATCGTAATGCCAGCGGTCGAGCAATGCCGGGGCGACCCGGCCGGGCAGCAGCGACGGTTCCGCGGCGGTGCGAAACAGCACGCGCGCGCCGGGCCGCGCGGTCCGCGTGATTTGCGACCACAGCGCATTCAGCTGGCGGTCGTCCATCCAGTCCTGCGCATCGAGCAGGATGAAGCGATCGATACCGGCGGCAGGCTCCCCGGCCAGCCGGCTGGTCATGTCGCAATGGTGCCATTCGACCCGCTCGGCCCGCGCCCGGATCATCGCGTGATTTTCGGGCGCGAGATAGGGCGGCAGCACGTTGCCGTCGCGCACATCGTAGCGGCGGCCAAAGGCCTGCCGGGCGAAGTAGTTCTCGGACAACGGGAAATCGCAGGCCAGCTTTTCCAGCCGGCGGCGCAGCACGTCAGCCATCGATTTATCCCCGGCCAGGGCATTGAACTGTGCCGGGGGAATGCCGAGGCCGAACAGCGAGGCGGGCTGATCGCACAGCCAGCGCACGAAGCGTTTGTCGAATACCGGGGACAGTCGATCCTCGAATATCCGGCGCTGTTCTCCCATTGTCCGGGCTGCCAGGATTTCGCGCGGGTCTACCCGATAGAGCCGGGCAATCAAATGTGCCGTGCCGATGAAATTGCCCAGCAGGCCGCGCTTGTAGACGCCCCGCGCAAAACCGCGAATGCGCCGCCGCCCGGCGATGTCACGGCCTTCCCAATAGCGGCGGCTGGTCTCGTCGAGATGCGGCCGGATGTAGCTGCGATAGGCGTCGAGATTTTCGTCGGTGTCGGCATGCGCGAAGAACCGGGCAAATTCCGCCTGACCTGGCAAATTCCGCAGTGCGGCGATCTTCAGCCGCCCCAGCGCGATATGCGCGGTGTTGAGATCGACGGCGATGACCTGGCCCGGATCGGCGGTCAGGTACGACAGCACGTTGCAGCCGCCGCTGGCGATGGTCAGGATCCGGCCGCCTGCCGGGATTTCCAGCGCCGCCATGTCGGCAACCGGATCTTCCCAGATCTGCGCATAGACCAGCCCCTGGAAGGCGAAGGCAAAGGCGCGCTCCAAAAACCGGCCGTGGTCGGCGGCGCCATCGCCTTGTGCGGCATCGACTGCATCGCGCACTTTAACCGCCATCGCTTTTGTCCCGCACGCCCGATTGCATGATGACCCGCTAGTGCGGCTATGTGACAAAATCTTGACGCTCTGGACGCGGGGCGGCGGGCAGGGCATCATCACGGTCTGATAACGCTGCGCGAAGCGGTTCGACCGCCGGCAGCCGGGGGACCAAAAGCATGCCGAACCCAATCAATCCGGTCAGCATCTTCCTGCCGATGCTGGTGATCGTCGCGCTGACCTTCGTCGCGTTCGTGCGCATGGCGATCGCCCGCGCGGCAGCGGTGGCGGGACAGGAACCTGGATATTACCGGGCGCATCTGGGAAAACCGGAACCGGAAGCAACGGTGGCCGCCGTGCGGCATTACAGCAATTTGCTGGAACTGCCGGTGCTGTTCTACACAGCCTGCCTGGCGGCCTATGTTCTGGCGGGGGTCAGCGGCTGGACCCTGGCTTTCGCCTGGGCCTACACCGCCGCGCGGCTGGTGCAGAGTTCGGTCCACATGTCGTACAACAACCCCGCCCATCGCGGCGCCGGGTTCGTGCTGGGCATATTCTGCCTGCTGGCATTGTGGACCAACCTTGGGTTGACGGTGCTGGCCCGGCTTTGAACGGTCGCCCCCGGGTCGGACTTCGCGGTTCAGCTTCCCGCATGCGCCGCCAATGCCGCCAACAGCAGCAGCGCGACGATATTGGTGATCTTGATCATCGGGTTTACCGCCGGGCCGGCGGTGTCCTTGTAGGGATCGCCGACCGTATCGCCGGTCACCGCGGCCTTGTGCGCTTCGGAGCCCTTGCCGCCGTGATGGCCGTCCTCGATGTATTTCTTGGCATTGTCCCATGCGCCGCCGCCCGAGGTCATCGAGATCGCCAGGAACAGCCCGCCGACGATCACCCCCAGCAACAGCGCGCCCAGCGCGGCAAAGCCATTGGCCTGCCCGGCCACCGCGGTGATCACATAATAGATCACGATCGGGGTCAGCACCGGCAGCAGCGAAGGCACGATCATCTTCTGGATCGCCGCCTTGGTCACCAGATCGACGGTGCGGGCGTAATCGGGCCGCGAGGTGCCCAGCATGATGCCGGGATTTTCACGGAACTGATCACGCACGTCCTGCACCACGGCGCCGGCGGCCGAGCCCACCGCAGTCATGCCCATCGCCCCGAACAGGTACGGCAGCAGCGCGCCGAGCAGCAGCCCGACGATGACATAGGGGTTTTCAAGGCTGAAATTGACCGTCAGTTCCGGGAAGAAAGCCCGCAGATCGGCGGTATAGGTGGCGAACAGCACCAGCGCGGCGAGACCCGCCGAACCGATCGCGTAGCCCTTGGTCACCGCCTTGGTGGTGTTGCCCACGGCGTCGAGAGCATCGGTCTTTTCGCGGACCGAATCGTCCAGCCCGGCCATTTCCGCGATGCCACCGGCGTTATCGGTGACCGGACCATAGGCATCCAGCGCCACCACCATCCCCGCCAGCGCCAGCATCGCGGTGACCGCATAGGCAATGCCCATCAGTCCGGCGAGTTTAAACGCGATGATGATGCCCGCGCAGATCACCAGCGCGGGCAGCGCGGTCGCCTCCATGCTGATCGCCAGCCCCTGGATGACATTGGTGCCGTGGCCGGTTTCCGATGCCTTGGCGATCGAGCGCACCGGGCGGAAATTGGTGCCGGTGTAATATTCGGTGATCCAGATGATCAGCCCGGTGATGACCAGCCCCAGCACGCCGCAATGGAACAGCGTCCAGCCGTCATACGCCTGATCGGCGATGGGTGTGTTCATGTCGCCATGCAGGGTGTAGGAAATCGCCCACCAGATCGCCGGGACCGACAGCACCGCCGTCACCAGGAAGCCCTTGTACATCGCGCCCATGATGTTCTTTGCCCCATTGCCGGTAGCGCCCAGCCGGACAAAATAGGTGCCGATGATCGAGGTGACGATGCACACCCCGCCGATCAGCAGCGGCAAGCTCATCATCGCCAGCAGATTGCTCGCGCCCTTGAGCAGCAGCGCGGTCAGCACCATGGTGGCGCCGACCGTCACGACATAGGTTTCGAACAGATCGGCGGCCATGCCGGCACAGTCCCCGACATTGTCGCCCACGTTGTCGGCGATCACCGCCGGGTTGCGGGGGTCGTCCTCGGGAATGCCGGCCTCGACCTTACCGACCAGATCGGCGCCGACATCGGCGGCCTTGGTAAAGATGCCGCCGCCCAGCCGCGCGAAGATCGATACCAGCGAAGCGCCCAGCGCCAGCGCGGTGAGCGCGGTAACGACGATGCGATCATCCGGGCTATGGCCGGCGACGCCGGTCAGATAATAGAAAAAGCCCGCAATCGCCAGCAGGGCGAGGCCGGCAACCAGCATGCCGGTGATCGCGCCCGCGCGAAATGCCAGCGTCAGCCCCTGTTGCAGGCCGGTCTGCGCCGCCGCCGCCGTGCGGACATTGGCGCGCACCGACACATTCATGCCGATGAAGCCCGCCGCGCCCGACAGGATCGAGCCAAGCAGAAAGCCGGCCGCGGAAATCGGCCCCAGGAAAAAGAAGATGATCGCCGCCACCACGATGCCGACCACCGCGATGGTCGAATATTGCCGCTTGAGATAGGCTTGCGCGCCTTCCTGAATGGCGGCGGCGATTTCCTGCATCCGGGCATTGCCCGCCGGCGCGCCAAGCACCTGCCTGCTGGTGACGAAGCCATAGACAATGGCCAACAGCCCCAAGCCGATCGCGATCGTAACTGAGTTCACCCGTGCATCCCCTGTTTCGCTGAATTCCCATGGGCCGCCCTGTTCCGGTGCGGTCCCGGCGTCGGGTATAGGGATCGAAAAAGGGGGTGCAAGTGCAAACGGCAGGTTGCGGATCAAGGTTGCCGGAACGCCAACCCGGCAACTGGAGCGGGTAGAAGGAATCGAACCCACGTAACCAACCTGGAAGGTCGGTGCTTTACCACTAAGCTATACCCGCGCGGCGGTGTCGGAACCTGCTGTAATCGCTTTCCATCAGGATCGGCGCGGGGTCAACGGCGTTTTGCGCAGGGTGCTTTAGAAATTGTTCTTGGCTTCACGAAGCGCCGCAAAAGTCGCAACCGCGTCGCCGCCGCCCCACCGCGCCTGCATTGCGGCGTCATCGGCCCGCAGGAAAGGGTTGGTAGCCAGTTCGCGGCCCAGGTTGAAGGGCACCGTGGGTTGCCGCCGGGTGCGTTTTTCGGTTATTTCACGGAGGTAATCAGCCAGCGCGGCGTTATCGGGATCGGCCAACAGCGCGAATTTCGCATTGGCCGCGGTATATTCATGGGCGCAGAACAGCGTGGTTTGCGGGGGCAGCGCCTTCAGCCGCGACAGGCTGGCCCAGAACTGCAACGGGGAGCCTTCGAACATCCGGCCGCAGCCCAGCGCAAACAGGGAATCGCCGACGAAGGCAATGCCTGCTTCGGGGCCGGCGTCGGGCAGATGATAGGCAATGTGGCCCAGCGTGTGGCCGCCTACGTCGATCACCTCTACGTCATAGGCGCCCAGCTTGATGCGATCGCCACCTGCCACGATGCGATCGACGCCTTCGATCATGGTCGCTTCGACCGCCGGGGCGGTAATTTTGCAGCCGGTCGCCAGCTTGATCGCGGCGTTGCCGCCGGCGTGATCGGGATGCCAGTGCGTGTTCCAGATTTGGGTGATCTGCCAGCCCCTGGCATCGGCGGCATCGAGACAGGCATCGGCATCGGGGGTGTCGATGCAGGCGGTATCGCCGCTGACCGGATCGTGAGCCAGGAACCCGTAATTGTCCGACAGGCAGGGGAACTGATGGATTTCAACGGACACGGGCGTTTCTCCGGTGACAGGCTCCCCTCCCGCCAGCGGGAGGGGTCAATGGGCACTTTCCTGATCTGGCGCCCAGGAAAGT
>CAXTOS010000099.1:0-8862 GCA_964245935.1 uncultured Novosphingobium sp. | reverse complement strand
CGGGGCGCAAGTGGCGCGGCGAGCTGAAACAGCGCAGCGGCGTCGAGCGAATCGGCGGATGACGGCAAAACCCGTGATGCTGGCATGGACCGCGCCATACACCCGGAATTGCGCGACGGCTACGCATCTCGGGCAGAGGCCGCCTTTACCCGGTCTTGACCAAACCGCCGCTAACGCTGCGACCATGGAAATTCGTTTCGATCAATTCGGTGGGCGCCAGGCGGGATTGTCGGCGCTGTCGGAGGCTTCCGTCAGCCTGACTCCGCTCGACTGGCACGGTCTCATGGCGCGCCTGGCCGCAGCGCATGCGGCCAGGCAGCTCCTGAGCTTTCGGCCCAGCCCGGGCAACGCCGCCGCCGGCAGCTTTGCGCCCGGCGTTGCCCGCGATCTTGCGGCCTGGCGCGCAACCGCCTGCCGCCAGCCCGGCGCACCTTCCTCACCCGGCGTTAACCTCACTGCTAAAGCCGATGGCAAAACCCTCAGGACGATAGGTCGGATCGATGCCGGCGAGGACCGGTTCCTTGTTCGAGGGCTGTCATGACCGACGACAACAATATCCGGCACACTATCCGACCTGCCATGGTCATCGGGCCGCTCGGCGAGCCGTTGACGCTGGCCATGTTGCCGGCACCCGAAACCACGCGCTGGGTGATCCGCCGCAAGGCCGAAGTGGTTGCGGCGGTCAATGGCGGGCTGCTGAGCATCGATGAGGTCTGCGAACGCTATCGCCTGACGCTGGAGGAGTTTGCCTCGTGGCAACGGGCCGTCGATCGCTCGGGGATGCAGGGCCTGCGGGTTACCCGCCTCCAGCATTACCGCGACTTGTACGAGCGCCAGCTGAAATACTGATGACGGCCGGGCAGGTCTGCCTGACCGCGGTAACCGTGCATTGCCTGACTGCCGCCATCGGTCTATGTGCCGGGACAGCTGACAAGCCATCTAGCGCGCTTGTTTGGACATGTCATGAACCGGGGCGCGTGCGAACGCGATGGTCCGGTTGTTCCGGGCGATGGTCGCGATGAATTACGATGCCAGGATCGAAGTTGGCAAAGGCGATGCCCGGTTAGCGGGCAACGAAGCGGCTTTGCATCCCGTGGATGGCCATCCGGAACTGGCGGATCATCCGCTGGACCGGCTCGATGCCCAACAGCGCCGGTTGCGGCGTCGCAATCTCCTGCTCGCGGGACTGGCCGCAGTCGCGCTGGTGGCGCTGTGGTTCGCAATGCATCGCAGCCATGCACCGACTTTCGAAGGCGATCCCTCGGCGCAGGCGCCCACCGTCTCGGTGATCGTGCCGCGCAGCACGGCGGTGGCGGGGACGATCAATGCCACCGGCACGCTGGCGGCGCGGCGCGAATTGCCGGTGGGTTCGGTGGGGGACGGTGGCGCCGTGGCGTCCGTGCTGGTGGATGCCGGCCAGTGGGTTCATCAGGGCGAAGTGCTGGCGACGCTCGACCGTTCGGTGCAAGTCCAGCAACAGTCCAACCAGCAGGCGCAGATCGCTGCCGCCCAGGCCGATGCCCGGCTGGCGCAGGCCGATCTCGACCGGGCGCAGAAACTGGTCAGCCATGGCTTCATTTCCGGGGCCGAGATCGACCGGCTGACTGCCACGCGCGATGGTGCGGTGGCACGGGTGCATGTGGCGCAGGCGCTGCTGGGCGAGATCAACGCCCGGATCCGCCGGCTGTCGATCGTCGCCCCGGCCGACGGTCTGCTGCTCGAACGCAATGTCGATCCCGGCCAGGTGGTGACCAACAGCACCACCGTACTGTTTCGCATCGCCAAGGACGGCGAGATGGAACTGCAGGCCAGGCTGAGCGAAACCGATCTGGCGCAACTGTCGGTGGGCCAGGCGGCGCAAGTCACGCCGGTCGGATCGAGCCACGGCTTCCCCGGGCATATCTGGCAGCTGTCGCCGGTGATCGATCCGCAGACGCGCCAGGGCACGGCGCGGATCGCCCTGGCCTATGCGCCGGAACTGCGGCCGGGCGGTTTCGCCACCGTCGATATCCGCTCCGGCACCTTGCAGGCGCCGATGTTGCCCGAATCCGCGCTGCTCGCCGACAATCAGGGCAATTACGTCTTCGTGATCGGCAAGAACAACAAGGTCGAGCGCCGGGCGATCAGGATCGGGCTGGTGACCGACAAGGGCATCGCCGTGGCGCAGGGGCTGACCGGGGGTGAACGGGTGGTGCTGCGCGCCGGCGCCTTCCTTTCGGCCGGCGAATCGATCAACCCCATCCTCGCGCCCGTAAGTTAGCGCAGCCAGCCCCGTGAATTTCCGCAATCTCTCGGCCTGGTCGATCCGCAACCCGGTGGCGCCGATCGTGCTGTTCACGGCGCTGATGCTGCTGGGGATAGTCAGCTTCATGCGCATGGAGGTCCAGAACCAGCCCGACGTCGAATTTCCGATGGTGATCGTGGTGATCTTGCAGCCGGGCGCCGCGCCGACCGAGATCGAGACCCAGATTACCCAGCGGATCGAATCAGCGGTCCGCTCGATCGCGGGAGTCTCGTCGATCAGTTCGACCGCCACCGAAGGGTCGAGCCAGACCCAGATCGAATTCGATCTGGGCACCGACATCAATGCTGCGGTCAGCGAGGTCAAGAACGCCATCGACCAGGAGCGCGGCGAACTGCCCGATGGCATTCTCGAACCCGAAATCATCAAGGCGAATACCTCGGGCGAGCCCATCGCCTATTTTGCGATGTCGGCCGACGACATGAGCATCGAGCAATTGTCGTGGTTCGTCGACAATACCGTCGCCAAACGGCTGCTGTCGGTCGAAGGCATGGCCGAGGTCAAGCGCCAGGGCGGGGTCGATCGCGAAATCCTGGTCACGCTCGATCCCGCCAGGATGCAGGCCTATGGCGTCACCGCGCCGCAGATCAACCTGGCGCTGCGCGCGCTGAACATCAATGCCGCGGGTGGCAGGGCGGAAATCGGCGGGACTCGCCAGTCGGTGCGCGTGCTGGGCAATGCCCAGGATGCCTATGCCCTTTCCCAAACGCAAATCCCGTTAGGCGCGGGCCGCTCGCTCAAGCTGGCCGATGTCGCCACGGTAGCAGACAGTTATGGCGAGATTGTCTCGACCGCCAAGATGAGCGGCCGGCCGGTGGTCAATTTTTCGATGGCGCGCGCGCGCGGTGCTTCCGATGTCGCCGTCTATGACAAGGCGATGATCGAGCTGCAAAAGCTGACGCAGGAAAATCCCGGCGTGCACTTCACCCGGCTGTTCAACTCGGTCGATTACACCAAGCAGCAGTACGGATCGTCGATGTCGTCGATGGTCGAGGGCGCGGTGCTGGCGGTGATCGTGGTGTTCTTTTTCCTGCGCGACTGGCGCGCGACGCTGGTTTCGGCGATTGCCATCCCGCTGTCGGCGATCCCGACCTTCTGGTTCATGAAGAGCTGGTTCGGCTTTACGCTCAATCAGATGTCGCTGCTGGCGCTGGGACTGGTCGCGGGCGTGCTGGTGGATGACGCGATCGTCGAGATCGAGAATATCGTGCGCCACATGCGCATGGGCAAGACCGCCTATCAGGCGGCGATCGACGCTTCCGACGAGATCGGGCTGGCGGTTGTCGCCACCACCTTCTCGATCGTCGCGGTGTTCCTGCCGGTGGGGCTGATGCCCGGTGTTTCGGGGCAGTTCTTCAAGAATTTTGGACTGACCGTAGTGGTGTCGGTGCTGATGTCGCTGGCGGTGGCGCGGATGATCACGCCGATGGTGGCGGCCTATTTCCTGAAAGCTCACGGCCACGCCGAACACGCCGGCGGCCCGGTGATGGAGCGCTATCTGCGCCTGCTGCACTGGTCGCTCGATACCGGCAAGGCCCGGGCCTATCGCACAGCTCGCGCCGCCCGCAACCGGTTGGGCCGGACGGCGCGGTGGTGCGCGGCGCTGGGCGCGCCCGCCCCGGTGGTGCGCCTGGTGGACCGGGCAGGCATTGCGCTGGCGGCGCGGTGGCGCGATCACCGCATCTGGATGATGGGTATCGGCGTCCTCGCGCTGCTGCTTACGGTCACCCTGTTCACGTCGCTGCCGATAGAATTCTTTCCCCAATCGAACAGCGATTATACGTCGGTGACCATCGACATGGTGCCCGGTACCACTATCGCCCAGACCGAGACGGTGGCCGACCGGGTGGCGGCGCTGGTGCGGCGCCAGCCCGAAGTCGACCACGTGCTGGAAAACATCCGGGAAGGCCATGCGCGGTTGTTCGTGACCTTGCGCAGCGACCGCCAGCGCAAGACCACGGCGATCGAGCGAGCCTTGACCCCAACCCTGCAACGGATCGCCGATGCCCGTGTCAGTTTTCAGTCGCTGAACAACGGGGCCGGATCGGGCACCGGACGGCCGATCTCGGTCATGCTGTCGGGCTCGGATTCGCGTCTCCTCGAAGATACCGCCGCCACGCTGGTCGAACAGATGAGGGGCATCAAGGATCTGGTCGCGCCGCGCATCAGCGGAGATCTCAAACGACCCGAAGTGGTGGTGCGTCCCCGACTGGACCTGGCCGCGACGATGGGCGTCTCGACGAGTTCGCTCAGCCAGGCGATCCGCATCGCCACGATGGGCGAGATCGACCAGAATGCGGCCAAGTTCTCGCTCGCCGATCGCCAGATTCCGATCCGCGTGCGCTTGCCCGAAACCGCGCGGCGCGACATCGGCAGCATCGAAAACCTGCCGGTGCAGACCGCCAACGGCGGCTCGGTGCCGCTCTCGCGCGTGGCCGAGATCAGTTTCGGCTCAGGCCCGACCTCGATCGAACGCTACAACCAGGACCGCCGCGTGTTCATCGGCGCCGATCTGGCGCCGGGCGTGGTCAAGAGCACGGCGACCGACAGGATCAACGCGCTGCCGATCATGCAGCACCTGCCGCAGGGGGTATCCAACCCGCCCTATGGCGAGGATCGCTGGCAGACCGAAATGCTCGACAACATCAGCCTGGCGGTGCCGGCGGGGATCCTGCTGGTGCTCGCGGTGCTGGTGCTGCTGTATCACCGCACGGTCTCGCCGATGGTCAACATGGGTTCGTTGTTCCTGGCGCCGCTGGGCGGGCTGCTGGCGCTGCTGCTGACCGGCCAGCCGCTGTCGATGCCGGTGTTCATCGGCTTTCTGATGTTGCTGGGCATCGTCGCCAAGAACTCCATCCTGCTGATCGACTTCGCCATCGAGGAAATGGCCAGGGGCGCCGACAAGTTCAGCGCGATCATCGAGGCCGGGCACAAACGCGCACAGCCGATCGTCATGACCACCGTGGCGATGACGGCGGGGATGCTGCCGACGGCACTGTCGTTCAGCGGCGACAATGCCTGGCGCGCGCCGATGGGCACGGTGGTGATCGGCGGGCTGATCGTGTCGACCCTGCTGACGCTGCTGATCGTGCCGGCCGCGTTCAGCCTGGCCGACGGTCTGGAAAAGCGGCTGGGGCCGTGGCTGCGCAAAGGGCTGCTGACCTATGAGCCCGAACACGGCGACGCGGGATATCTGCGCCCCGACCGTGACCCTGAATCAGGCGTGCAACCCGCCGAGTGAAGCCTTTGACCGCTCCCGCCGCCGGACGTCCGCCCGATCACGCGCGGTACATGCGCGCCATCGCCAGCGGGCTGTTGCTGGCGATGGCCGCGCTGTTCGCTATCGCCCGCCACTTTGCCGGCGCAAACCCTGGCTGGGCGTGGGTCAGGGCGTTCAGCGAAGCGGCGCTGGTGGGTGGTCTGGCCGACTGGTTTGCAGTTACCGCGCTGTTTCGCCATCCACTAGGGCTGCCCATCCCGCATACCGCGATCATCCCGGCCAACAAGGATCGCATCGCCGACACCATGGCGAATTTTCTGCGCACCCATTTCCTGACCCCGCAAGTGGTGTCGCGACGCCTGCGCGGCATGAACCTGGCAGCGGCCATCGGCGCGTTTCTCGGGGACCCGCGCCGCATGGGCGAGGCCCGACTGCGGCAAGGCGCGGCCGGCCTGCTGAGCGACATCCTTGAATCACTCGATAGCGACGAACTGGGCGGGATGGTCAAATCCGCCGCGCGCCAGCAACTCGAACGGATCGATATCGCGACATTGCTGGGCCAGTTGCTCGGCGCGACCATCGCCGACAAACGCCATCTGCTACTGATCGAGGGCGCCTTGCGCTGGGCCGGATTCACCATCGCAGAGAACGAAGACCTGTTGCGCGGGATGATCCATGAACAGGCGGGCAGCGTGCTGCGCTGGACCGGGCTCGACGAACGGCTGGCGAACGCGCTGCTCGACGGTGCCTATCGCCTGATCGCCGAATGCCTGGTCGATCCCGACCACCCGCTACGCCGGAAAATGGAGGTCCGCCTGGGAACGCTGGCGCACGACCTTATCCGCGACGCGGCGCTGCGCGCCAAGCTCGGCGGCATGCGGACAGAGTTGCTGGCCAATCCCGCCATGGCGGCGTGGCTGGATGGGCTGTGGCGCCGTACCCGCGCCGCGCTGTTGCGCAACGCCCGCGATCCGGGACGAGCGCTGTCAGGGCAGCTTGGCACTGGACTGGCGGGGTTCGGCCGTTCGCTGCAACAGGATGCAGCCCTGCAACAGCTAGTCAATCGCTTCGCCCGGCGCACACTGGTGGGGATTGCCGCGCGCCATGGCGGGACGATCGTTACGCTGGTGTCGGAAACGGTCAAACGCTGGGACGCGCGCACGGTCACCGACCGGATCGAAAGCGCGGTTGGCCGCGACCTGCAGTTCATCCGGCTGAACGGGACGGTGGTCGGGGGAACGGTCGGAGTGGTGCTGTATGCGATCGATCGGCTTATTTAGATGCGGTGTCATTCCTCCCCGCCTTCGGGGAGGAATTATCACGGTGCCTCAAAGCTTGCCCGTCAGTTCGGGTACCAGAGTGAACAGGTCGCCCACCAGGCCGATGTCCGCTACCTGGAAGATCGGCGCGTCTTCGTCCTTGTTGATGGCGATGATGGTCTTGGAATCCTTCATGCCGGCCAGGTGCTGGATCGCGCCCGAGATGCCCACGGCGATGTAGACCTGGGGGGCGACGATCTTGCCGGTCTGGCCGACCTGGTAGTCGTTGGGCACGTAGCCGGCATCGACCGCGGCGCGGCTGGCGCCGACGGCGGCACCGAGCTTGTCGGCGAGCGGGAAGATCGTCGCCTTGAAGGTCTCGGCATCCTTGAGCGCGCGGCCGCCCGAGACGATGATCTTGGCGCTGGTCAGTTCGGGGCGTTCGAGCTTCGCGATCTCGGCGCCGGCAAAGCTGGAAATCCCGGCGTCGGCTGGTCCCGACACGGCCTCGACCGTGGCGCTGCCGCCGGTCGGCTCGGCCTTGGCAAAGGCGGTCCCGCGCACGGTGATGACCCTCTTGGCGTCGGTTGACTGGACCGTGGCGATGGCGTTGCCGGCGTAGATCGGGCGGGTGAAGGTGTCGGCGCTATCGACCGACAGGATATCGCTGATCTGCATCACGTCGAGCAGGGCGGCAACGCGCGGGGCGATGTTCTTGCCATGCGCGGTGGCGGGCGCAAGAAAGGCGTCGTAGCCGGCCATCAGTCCGACCACCAGCGGCGCGACATTTTCGGCGAGCTGGTTGGCATAGGCCGCATCGTCGGCCAGCAGCACCTTGGCGACGCCGGCAATCTGCGCGGCCTGTTGCGCGGCAGGGCCGGCGCCGGCCCCGGCCACCAGCACGTGCACGTCGCCCAGCTTGGCAGCGGCGGTGACCACCGCCAGCGTGGCATCCTTCAGCGAGACATTGTCATGCTCGGCATAGACGAGAACGCTCATGCGGCGACTCCCATTTCCTTGAGTTTGGCGACCAGTGCATCGACATCGGCAACCTTGATCCCGGCCTGGCGGACGGGCGGCTCGGTGACTTTCAGCGTTTTGAGGCGCGGCACCGTATCGACGCCGTAATCGGCGGGGGTCTTGTTCGCCAGCGGCTTGTTCTTGGCCTTCATGATGTTGGGCAGCGAGGCATAGCGCGGCTCATTGAGGCGCAGGTCGGTGGTGACGATCGCGGGCAGGGCCAGCTTCACCGTCTCCGACCCGCCATCGACTTCGCGCGTCACCGACACGCTGTCGCCCTCGACGGTCACCGTGCTGGCGAAGGTACCTTGCGGGCGGCCCAGCAGCGCGGCGAGCATCTGGCCGGTCTGGTTGGAATCATCGTCGATCGCCTGCTTGCCCAGGATGATCAGGCCGGGGTTTTCCTCCGCCGCGATGGCCGCCAGGATTTTCGCAACGGCGAGCGGCTCGACGACATCGTCGGTGGTCACCAGGATGGCGCGGTCGGCACCCATCGCCAGCGCGGTGCGCAGCGTTTCCATGGCCTTGGCCGGGCCGACCGACACGGCGATGACTTCGGTAGCGACACCCTTTTCGCGCAGGCGCAGCGCCTCTTCGACGGCGATTTCGTCGAACGGGTTCATGCTCATCTTGACGTTGGCAAGATCGACCCCGCTGCCATCGGGTTTGACCCGCGGCTTCACGTTATAGTCGATCACCCGCTTCACGGGCACAATGATCTTCATGCAGGCGATCCTTCCTGTAACAGGCCAGCTTGACGTGGTGTTGGCAATTTAGCCGAACGATCAAGTGACTCGAGAAACGCTTTTGCCCCGCTTGGCTACAAGGTCAAGCCCAAGGATCACGGTGCGCGGGGCAACCCTCCTGCGCTCCGCGTCATTGACTGCGTTGCCCAATTCATCCGGATCGCGCCCTGCCGCAAAGCGGTTTTAAAGCCTGCGACGCGGCCATGGCTGAACCGTTTAAACCACCAGCCCCTTGACCTCGGCGACGATCTTCCTGGCGGCATCACCAAGGTCGGAAGCCGAGACGATCGGCAGGCCGGAACCTTCGAGGATCTG
>CAXTOS010000098.1:0-8981 GCA_964245935.1 uncultured Novosphingobium sp. | reverse complement strand
ATGGGCCATGTCGGCAGTCCCATCGCTCAGGCCGTGGCAATGGTGGCCTATTCGGTGACGTTCTTCGTGCTGTCCCGGTTCATGGTTTTCGCGCAGGGGTCGCCATCGGCCGGTCGGGACGGCGATCCGCCGATCACCGGGCGATCGGCTGGTTTGCCGGCGCGCCATGACGCCGGGCCGGTGGTCGGGTGGCTGCAAAGCCCATTCACATTCGTGCTGCTGTGCGTGCTGGGCTCGCTGCCGCTGGTGTTCACCACGATGCCCCCGCTGACCGATCTGGGCGGCCACCTGGGGCGCTTTGCCGTTCAGCTGGACGGCGGTGCTTCCGCTTCGCTGCGGCAATGGTACAGTTTCCACTGGAACCTTATCCCCAATCTCGGCACCGATCTTTTGATGCAGGTTCTGGCGCCATCGCTGGGGCTGGAGCCGGCGCTGAAACTGATCGTGGTCGCCATACCGGCGTTGCAAATAGCCGGTTGGCTGCTGCTGGCGCGGGCTGTCCACGGCCATGTGCCACCTACGGCGCTGTTCGTGCTGCCGCTGGCCTATGGCTATCCATTTCAGTTCGGTTTTCTCAATTTCACGCTGACCGCGGCGTTGGCGACATGCCTGCTGGCGCTGTGGATAGAGTGGGGCAATCGTGCCCGGGCCGATCAAAAACGCCATCAGAAATTTCTGACGCTGCGGTGGGCGATCTTCGTGCCGCTGGCCTGCGTGCTGTGGATAGCGCATCTGGTGGGATGGGCCATATTTCTCGTCTTCGCGGGCGCTGACGAGCTTTGGCGCAGGATGTCACAGGGGCAGCGGCTCGACCGGGCCGCGCTGGGCTCCTTCGTGCCGCTGTCCTGCCTGCTTGCACCATGGTTTTTGAAGTTGTTGTGGCCAGCCGCGCCGACCGGTCATGGCGACACGGCCGAACTGTTCAGGGTCGTTACAAAACTTGGCTATTTGATCATGCCCTTCCGGGATCGCTGGGAGGTATGGGACATCGCATCGGCGCTGGTTATCCTGGCGCTCATTGGATGGTGCTGGAAATCCGTTCGATTCACCCGGCACGGCGGACTGGCCCTGGGCACGATGTGCCTCGCCGGACTCTTTGTCATCATGCCTGGACAAGCCCTCGGCTCCCACTATGCCGACATGAGATTGCTGCCAACCACCCTGGCCATGGCGCTGATCGCCGTGCGCCCCAATGCGCAACTGACAAGTCGCGCGGTGCATGCGCTGGCGTTGATCGGACTGATCTTTGCCGGTGCCCGCATATTGGGAAACGGCGCCAGCATGGCCCTGTTCGACCGCCAGTTTTCCCAGGATCTCGCCGTACTGGAGGTCGTTCCCCGCGATACCCAGCTTGTCAGCCTGGTCCTCGATCGTTGCGACAAGACCTACGGGCCGTGGCCGCGAGAACGGCGCAACCATCTGGGCGGCTATGCCATTGCGCGCAGACATGATTTTTCCAACGATCAATGGCTCATACCGGGCGGCCAACTGCTGGAGGTGCACAACCCCGACGCCGGAACCTTCACCAGCGATCCTTCGCAATTGACACACGACCTGGATTGCCATGACAAACCGGGCGTGGTGCAAATCGCGGGGCGCGTGCCATTGGCGATACGATACCTGTGGGTATTGGAAAATGGCGTGGCGCGGCACTTCGCCGGCTGGCACCCCATCCGCAAATCTGCGGGGTCGGTGCTGTACACCCGCGACCAGAGCATGATGCAATAAGATAGAGATTGCCTCATGGACGCGGGCCGATGGCGGCGACCTGCGCAATCCCGCCGATCCCGAAGGCTGGCACGAATTTCCAGTGACCAGACCGGTCAGCATGCGGCGGGCCCGGCGGATCGATGTCTGGCGCGATGCAGCTGACGGCCTAATCCACATCGATTCCGCCTTCCAGGACAGCGCCCCCCGCCCCCAAGGAGGCCGCCCCGCGTTCCGGTTCGAAGGGCACGTTGCGCAAAATGGATCCTGACTTTCGTCAGGATGACGAGAGAAAAGCAACCTATTCAATGTTTTATCTAAGTTAGCGGCTATGGGCTATGGCCCTCGCGCGCCCATCATTTTGTTGCGCGATGTCGCGCCAGCGTTCGGGCGACGCACAACAAAAATCATCGGGGTCTGGGGCCTTTGGCCCCGGAGTCTTCCCAACTTTTCACCTGAAATCAGTCGCCTTCACCGGCCACCGCTGATCGGCACCGGGTCCAGCCGCATGGTCAGCTCTTCGTCCACCCAGCTGCCAACGTGGAAGCGATGTTGGCCGACCACGACGAACCCCCATCGCCGGTAAAGCGCCTGCGCGCGGTGATTGCCGGACCATACCCCCAACCACACCGGATTGCCGTGAGGCCTGGCCTGGTCGGCCAGCCAGTCCAAGACATGCGCCAGCAGGCGTGAGCCAAGGCCGCCACCTTGCGCCTCGCGCCGCAGATAGAGCTGATGGATTTCCCAATCGCCGGGACGAACGGCGTCGTTCGGCAGCTTGCACGGGCCGACATGGGCATAGGCGGTCAGCTCGTCATCTGCGCCATCGACGACCCAGGTGCGATGGGTCGGATCGGCCAGCTCGGCCGTCACGCGTTCCAGACCGTAGGTTTCCGCCTCGAATATCACGAGATCGGCAACAGGATAGGGCACGGCGTGATCTTCGAGAAAGGCCTCGCGAAAGGTCGCCAGTTTGAGGCGGCTGAGTGCGGCGGCATCGCCGGGCACGGCGTCGCGGATCGTGGTGGCGGCGCCGTTCAGGATCATGCCCATCGCTCGGCGGATTCGAGTTCGCCAAGGCCCAGCGCGGTCAGCAGGGCAAGGCGCGCGAACCGCATGTCGCGCCGCACTTCGGGCAGCGCCAGATCGGCCGGGGCGACGCGCCGGGGCCACTGTCGCTCCACGATTTCGCCGATCAGGTCGAGCCGCGCGGAGTCGACCAGGAAGCGCGGATCGATGGTCGCGGGGTCGGCCACCACCCGCAGCCGCAGGCAGGCTGGGCCGCCGCCGTTCGCCATGCTTTGCCGCAGGGCCACGGGGTGGAGCGCGCGAATCGGGCCGTTTGTCGCCACCAGTTGTTCCAGCCAGCTCCAGACGCGGGGATTGTCGCGCGCTTCGCCCGGCAGGATCAGCGCCATGCCGCCGCCGGGCCGATCGACCAGTTGGGCGTTGAACAGGTAGGAGGCAATGGCGTCTGCCAAGCTGACCGCGGCGGCCGGAACCTCGATGATCTCCACCGGCAGGCGCGCGCGCAACGCCGCATACAGCACGGCAGGATCGGCAAAGGCCTGCTCGTGAGCAAACAGCACCGGGCCATGGGCGACCGCCACGACATCGTTGTGAAACGCCCCGGCGGCGATCGCCGCGCCGGACTGCCGGGCCAGGACCACCCGCGCCTGGTCCAGCCCGTGCAGCCGCGCGACGGCGGCGCCGGCCTCGCGGTGCTGGCGCGCGGGGAACGGCCCCGCCTGGCCACCGCCATCCGCGCCGTAGACAAAGACCTCGACCCCGGGCGCATCCGGCGCGGTGCATAGCCGCATGTGATTGGCCGCGCCTTCATCGCCGAACGGCACCGGCACCGGGCCATGCACCGCGAATGCGCCGCTATCGGCAAACGCCAGCCGCAATTGCGCCAATGTACCCGGCCATTCCAGCGCGCGATGCGGCATCGTCATCAGGTTGGCGACGGTGAGGTGGCAGCGGCCATCGCCGCAATCGGGCGCCGGCGAGACCGTGGCGGCATTGGCGGCCCACATCGCCGAGGCGGAACAGGCGTTGGCCCACAGTCCTGCATCTGCGGTGCCGGCCGTCGCGCCGAGCCGGGCCAGCCAGCGCTCGGCGGGCCGATCGTGTGGCAGCAGGATACCCTGGGGCAGCCCCAGTTCCACGCACAAGCGCATTTTGGCGACGCCTTGCAGCGCCGCCTCACGCGGAAAGGCGTCGCGCCCGGCGTTGCGGGTCGCCGCCAGATTACCCAGGCTGAGCCCGGCGAAATTATGGCTGGGGCCGACGATGCCGTCGAAATTGATCTCGCGCAGCAGGCCGGCCATGGTCAGGCTTTCCCGACCCAGGAGATGGTGTCGCCAGGTTGCAGAGCGAGCGTACGGGCGACCTGCGCATCAATCGTCACGCCGTCGCCGTGAGTCGCAACCCGGCCCCATGCAGCCCGAAAATCAGCCAGGCGGCCGGTGGCCATCAGGCAGGATTCGCCGTTCTCGGCATCGCTGCCGATCGCCGTCAGCACCGCCTGGCGCGCGCTGTGGATTGCGGCGATCCGATCGGTGGCAACGGTCATGGTCGGCCCGCCGTCGAAGATATCCAGGTAAGCGTCGAAGCGGAACCCTTCGGCCTCCAGCATCCGCATCGCTGGTCGTCCCGACGGGTGCGGCAAGCCCATCACCGCCAGCGCGGTCTCGGCCAGCAGCGCGGTATAGATCGGGTGCTTGGGCATGAGATCGGCGATGAACTGGTTGCCCTGGACGGCATTGAATTCGTCCGCCTCGCGGAAGCTCATGCCAAAAAACCGCCCGGCCAGCCCGTCCCAGAACGGCGAGCGCCCGTCGGCGCCGACGACCCCGCGCAACTCGGCCACGGTGCGGTCGGCAAAGCGTGCACGGTGGCCACGAATGAACAGATAGCGGCTGCGCGCGAGCAAGGCGCCGCAATTGCCCGACCTGGCACCGGACCTGGCGCCCGCGCCCGCGCGCGCGCGCGGATCGAGATACAGCCCGCCGACCTCGCTCGACCCATCGAGATCGGTGGTCAGCGTCAGCATTTCGGCGCGAAACGTCGCGCCCAGTTCGCGGCTGTACTGGCTGATCGCGCCCAGGCGGTAGGAATAGAACGGGTGTCCCAGTCCCACTTGAGCGAAGATCTGGCTGGTGCCGTGCACGCCCCCCTCGGCATCGACCAGCACGAAGACGAAGCGGTCATCGGCGACGCCTTCTTCCGGTCGCGCCAGAGCGGCGGCCGACCGTGCCAGCTTTTCGGCGAGCGCATCGCGAACCGGCGGCAGGTTGGTCAGCCCGCCGCCACCGCCCTGGGCCATGCGGTAGATCGCGTCGATATCGTCGGGCCGGGCGGGGCGCACGAAGAAGCTCATGGCGCAAACCCCTCGCGGTCCAGCCGGTACAGCGTCAGCGCGGTCAGTTTCGCGCGCTCGGCCAGCGAGGCGACCTTCAGGAATTCATCCGGCGAATGGATCGCGCCGCCGACCGCGCCCATCGTATCGACCACCGGCACGCCGCAGGCGGCAATGTTGTTGCCGTCGCAGACCCCACCCGTATCGGCGCGGGCGCACGGCTGGCCGAGGTCGGTGGCGGCGCGGGTGACCAGCGCGAACAGCCGCTCGGCGGCGACATCGACGGGCTTGGGCGGACGGGAGAACCCGCCATGCAATTCGATCGAAACCTCGTGCGCGGCGGCAATCCCGGCAATCAGCTCGGCGATATGGGCTTGCGCCAGGGCGGCGGCGGCAGGCGTTTGCGGGCGTATGTTAAAACGCAGCACCGCCAGGTCGGGCACGCGATTGTTGGGTCCGCCGCCATCGATCCTGGCCGGGTTGATCGACAGTTCCGGGCCCTGCGCCGCTGCCAGGCGCATGGCCAGGTCGGCCGCGGCAAGCAAGGCGTTGCGCCCGTCGCGCGGATTGCGCCCGGCATGGGCCGAGCGCCCGTGCACCACCACCGAAAAATTGCCCGATCCCGGTCGTGCCCCGGCCAGCACGCCCGGCGCCAGCGCGGGTTCATACGTCAGCGCCGCCAGCTTGCCCGTCGCGAGCGCGCGGATCAGCGGCGCCGAAGACAGCGAGCCGGTCTCCTCGTCGCTGTTGATCAGCAGGTCATAGCCCAGGGCAGGATCGACCCGCTCGAAGGCGCTCAGCCCGGCCAGCATCAGTGCGATCCCGGCTTTCATGTCGGCGGTGCCAGGACCATGCAGCGTTTCCGCATCGATCCAGTCACAGCACTGGAACGGGTCGTCCACCCCGAACACGGTGTCCATATGCCCGGTCAGCAGCACCCGCCGCGCGGCGTCCGGCCGCACCCGCAGCACCAGATGCCGCCCATGCGCCACTGCCCCCTCGCGCCCATCCGCGCCGATGGCGGTGACCGGCGCGGGTTCGACCAGCTCGATCGATCCGGGCAGCGCGGCACAGGCATCGGCCAGGCGCGCGGCCATCGCGGCCAGTCCAGCCAGATGGCCGGTGCCGCTGTTGATCGCCGCCCAGTCGAGCACTTGCGCCAGGATCGGCGCCGCAGCAATCGGCTCCAGCAGCCGCTGCTCCGCCGGCGTCAACGTGTTCATTGGCGCCACTGCACGGGTATCGAGGCGAAAGATCTGGCGCATTGCCCCGGGGTCACGATGGCGGATTTCCTTTTGCAAGGGGGCCATCCTATCCTGCGGCGGCGCCAAAGCCACCCCCAATCGCACCGCCCTTCGGGCGCGGTCGAAGGGATGGGTATCGCGTTGCGCCCTTGACAGCGGCTGGTTAGCTGCCGAGGCTGGATACTTCCGCCGAAGCCTTTCCGGAGCGCAAAATGGAAATAACCCTGTCCGGCCGCACCGCGATCGTCACGGGCGGCAGCAAGGGCATCGGCCTGGGCATTGCCGCAAGCTTCGTGCAGTCCGGAGCGAGCGTGGCAATCGTTGCGCGTGGTCAGGCGGGGCTGGATCAGGCGGTCAAGGCGCTGGGTATGGCCGGCCCGGGGCGTGTCATCGCGGTGGCTGCCGATGTGGCCCGTGCCGAGGATGTGATTGCCGCCTATGGTCAGGTCATCCGCCAGTTTGGCAGCGTGGATATCGTGGTCAACAATGCCGGCACCTCACGCGCGGGGCCGTTCGAGGATCTCAGCGACGAACGCATGCAGGAGGATCTGGACCAGAAACTTTTCGCCGCGATCCGTCTGACGCGGCTGGCCTGGCCGCAGATGAAGGAGCGACGCTGGGGCCGGGTGATCAACATCTTGAGCATCGCTGCCAAGACGCCGCAACCCGGCAGCGCCCCGACCGCGATCTCACGTGCGGCCGGCATGGCCCTGACGAAGATCCTGGCCGGGGAAGGCGCGGCCCACAACATCCTGGTCAACGCGCTGCTGGTCGGCGTTATCGAAGCCGATCAACACGCCCATCATGCCCGCGCCGCCGGCCTGTCGCTGGCCGATCACATGGCGAACATCACCCGAAGCACGCCGCTGGGCCGGGCGGGAAAGCCCGAAGAGATTGCCGCGCTGGCCTGCCTGCTCGCCTCGGACGCCGGCAGCTTCATCAGCGGCGCCGCGATCAACGTCGATGGGGGAAGCTCGCCCAGCGTCTGATGCGCATCTGCGCGGCAAGCGGCTTTGGAAAGTTCGAGCGATGTACGCCCCGCAATCCTGGCATCTCGAACCTGGCGCGCAGGCAAGGCGCGGCGCTTGCAGGGCCGCGGCCGGACCAAGGACGATTAAAAAGAGCTTGAAATCTGCTGAAGGCATGTACCAATGCTGGATGCTCGATATTCGACTCGACCGAAACGCCAAGGCATCGCTGTCGCAGCAGATCCATCAGGGCATGGCGGCGGCCATTCGGGACGGGCGCCTCAAGCCTGGCGCGCGGCTTCCCTCCTGGCGGGATCTGGCCTCCCAACTCGGCGTCGCCCGTGGCACGGTGAGAGACGCCTATGGGCGGCTGGCTGACGATATGCTGGTCACCGCCGCTGGTTCCGCCGGAACCCACGTGGTGGAAACGGCGCCAAAAGACCGGAAGGTCGATCCGTCGGCCGAAGCGCCGCCGTTGCCCGATATCTTCGGCAACTTCACCGACGGGGTGCGGATTTTCCAGATGGGCGTCCCGGCGCAAAACGAATTTCCCACGACGACCTGGTCGCGGATCATTGCCACCGCGGCAAAGGCAAGTGCGCTGTCTCCCGCCCGCTATCCCGATCCGCGCGGCGATTTCGAGCTGCGGCGAGAGATCGCGGCCTATGTCGCCATTGCCCGGGGCATCTCGTGCACGCCCGCCCAGGTGGTGATTACCAATGGCTATGGCAGCGCCTTGAGCCTGGCGGTGCGGGTGTTGCGGCTGGTTGGCGCCATCGCCTGGATCGAAGACCCGGGCTATCCGCTCACCCGAATCGCGCTGGGATTTGCCGGAATTACCGCGATCCCGGTGGCGGTGGACGGCGAAGGGCTGGATGTCGAACTGGGCATGCGCATTGCCGAAGACGCGGCCCTGGCCATCGTGACCCCGGGTCAGCAGGCGCCGCTGGGCATGACCATGTCGCTGAAACGCAGGCTGGCCGTGCTCGACTGGGCCGACCGGAACAACAGCTGGATTATCGAGGACGATTATCTGGGCGAGCTCCAGCTCACCGGCAGGGCGGCCCCGGCGCTTGCCGCGATGGATGAAAATGGCCGGGTCATCCACATCGGAACTTTCAGCAAAACCATAGGTCCGACCATTCGATTGGGGTTCATGATCGTCCCGCCATCGCTGGCGGGTGCCTTTGGCGTAGGCGCCGCGTCGACTGCCCCGGCACCAGCGTCGGTCGTGCAGCTGGCGATCGCCGAATTCCTGCGGGAGGGACACTACCTGCGGCATCTCCGGCGCATGAAGCGGCTCTATGCGGCGCGGCGCGATTTGCTGATGGAGCATATCGAAACGTCAGGGCTTGACCAGCTGGCCACGCCAGGCGCAGCCGGCGCCACCGTGGTACTGACACTGCGCGCGGGGACCGACGACAAGGCCATTGCCAAGGCCGCCCATGTCCAGGGGCTGTCCCCGGTCGCGCTGTCGCCCTGGTACTTGTCGGCGGCATCATCCCGCCCCGGGTTGTTGCTGAGCGTCACCAATTATGACCCCCGCAGCCATGTTCCTTGCGTCACCCTGGCCAATATATTGAAAAATTTCGGCGATGAATTCGGGCGGGGAGAGCATTGAAGCGTAATGAGCGGGGTTGCCGGTGGCGCTTCGTGAAAGCCAAGCGCGAGACTGCCTGACCCTGGTCACCAGTTGGCAGC
>CAXTOS010000097.1:0-9080 GCA_964245935.1 uncultured Novosphingobium sp. | reverse complement strand
GAACGGCGGCCGTCATGGCAAGCTGGGGGAAGACGGTGATCAGCCCGTCGCAATCCGCATGCAGGCCCCGCCGCGACTGGCGCCAATGCTGAATCCAGATCGCAAACGGCGTTGAACGCCGCTTGCGCATATGCCAGCTCTCGCGCTTTCCGGTGCGGATCGCGGGCAGCTTGACATATTCGTGCCGCCCGGAATGGTCGAAGTCGTCAATCCACACTGAAGGCAGAGCTGGCGCCGGGCCCCGATCGGCAAAGAACGGTGCGATGATCGCCCAGCGCATGTTTCGCTATTGTCCTCAAGGTCATACCGCCGACAGGGCCGCGTAACCTGATGCACGGCGGACATGCAAGACAAAGATGAAGGCGCGGCTCGTGCCACCTCGTCAGGCCGGTTCCGGTGTTGCCGGCAATCCCCTTGCGCCAGGATTCGCATGTCCCCCTTCGGCAAACTCCGCATCCTGCTTGCTGCGCGATGGCTGTCGTGTAGGTTTGCCGGGATGAACCGTGGCACAGCAGCGACCGCCAGTCTGGCGCGCATGGCGCGAAGCGTGGCATTTGTGCTGCTGGCCGCGCTGGCGATAGGTGCTCCGGGCAGCGCCTCGGCCGGTCCGCGCCGCGACAGGGTGCTGGAGGATCAGCTGCTTGCCACGATGAAGGTGCTGGCCAGCGATGACTTCATGGGCCGCGAGCCGGGGACCGAGGGCGAGGAGAAAACGCTACGGTGGCTGGGCAAGGCATGGTTCGATATCGGGCTGGTGTCGGGCACCAACGATCCCGGCCATCCGTGGTTCGCGCCGGTGACGCTGGTGGCGCGCGCGCCGGCCGGCTCGACCGCGCAAATCCTCTACAAGGGGCGGCTGGAGGCACTGGCGCCGGGTGACGCGCTGATGCTGACCTCCGGGCGCCGCAGCCTCGTGCGCGGCGCACCGCTGTATTTCGTGGGACGGGACGCAGTGGGGGTTCCACCGCGAGCCGAACTGGCCGGGCGGGTGGCGGTGCTGCTCGATCGCATGCCCGACGCGCTCGCCACCGCTGCGTCCGGGGCCTCATTCAACCCGCCTAACGGCGCCAATCCTCAAAACAGCAATCGCCAGAATGCCCTGCTGGCCGGCGGCGCATCGGCCGTGCTCACCGTGCTCGATGGCCAGCGCAACCTGGCCAGCGTGGCGGCGCGGCGCGAAAGATCGGGCTATGCGCTGGCGAGCGAGGCGTTGGGCGGCGATCTGGAAGGGTTCGTCACGGCGGCCGCGATGGACGGGTTGCTGGCGGCGACCCGCTCCAGCCTGCGCGCGCTGGAAAATGAGGCCGACAAGCCCGATTTCGCCCCCCGCCTGCTCGGGCTGACCTCCAATCTGGAGGCAACTACCACCGAGACCACGATACATACGCATAATCTGATCGGCAAGCTGCCGGGGCGCCACCCGGAAAACGGCGCGGTGCTGTTGCTGGCGCATTGGGACCACTTCGGGGTTTGCGCCCAGCCGCCCGCCGAACATCTGATCTGCAACGGCGCCATCGACAACGCCAGCGGGGTGGCCGCGCTGACCGAGATTGCCCGGCGGCTCGCCAAGGCCCCGCCGATGGACCGCGACGTCTATTTCGTCAGCACCACCGGGGAAGAACTGGGGCTGCTCGGGGCGGAAGCCTTTGCCGAAGCTCCGCCGCTGCCGCTCAAGGCCATCGTGGCTGCCTTCAATCTCGATTCGGTCGCGATCGCGCCGGCGGGGACGGCGGTGGGCATCGTCGGCAAGGGCATGACCGGCCTGGAAAAGGGCATCGTCCAGGTGACTCGCGCGCTGGGCCGGCGCTTGTCCGACAGCACCGCGCCCAATGCCTATATCGGGCGGCAGGACGGCTGGGTGCTGCTGCACCACGATGTGCCCACGGTGATGATCACCAGCGCCTATGGCGAGATCGGCCGGCTGGAGCATTTCTTCGACACCGATTACCATCGGCCCAGCGATGTCGTGAAGCCGGGCATCGAGCTGGGCGGCGCCGCCGAGGATGTTGCGCTGCATGTTGCGCTGGTGCACTGGTTCGCCGATGCGCACGGCTATCCGGCGGGCGGCTGATTTTGGTTTATTGACGGGGGCGCGGGCTGGCAATATTCCTGTTGCCGGCGGTTATCGCCGTGGAGGGACGTCATGAAGAAACTTCTGCTTCCGATCGCAGCGCTGGCGATGATCATGCTGCCTGCTGCTGCCAATGCCGAGCAGTGCCGTGATTCGGCCTCGGGCAAATTCGCCAAATGCGGTGCGCCTGGTGCGGTGCCCGCCGGCCAGTACGTAGCCAGGGGCAAGCCAAAGGCCAAAGCCAGGGCTGCGCATGCGATGGCCCCGACTGCGGCAGCCCCCGCCGCCACTCCGGCCAAGCCGGGCTTCATGTCGATGCTGAAGCCCAAGGCCAAGCCCGCCCCCGCGCCTACGCCTGCCGCGACCAAAACGGCGCGCTGCAAGGGTGCGAAGGGCAAATTCGTGAAATGCGGCACGCCGGGCGCGGTGCCGGCCTGATAATTCCTGCCCGGCAAGGGCGGGACCAGCCGGGCTGGTGGAGAGGCCGAGGCGAGGGAGACGCTATATGCGACCTCGCCCGTCCTGGCGTGTGCCCCTCCACCATCCTGCGGAGGAATTTCGCACCCCGCTCTGGCCCTTTGCCCTTCGCCTGTTTACATGGGCCGCCACGAATCGTCATCCGCAAGGTAAAGTGGCACTTATGGACATCCCCCTCGGCCTGACTTTCGACGATGTCCTGCTGCGTCCGGGGGAATCCGATATCGTGCCCAGCATGGCCGATACCAGCACCCGGTTGACGCGCGAGATCACGCTCAACATCCCGGTCGTTTCGTCGGCGATGGATACCGTGACCGAGGCCGACATGGCCATCGTCATGGCCCAGATGGGCGGTATCGGCGTGTTGCACCGCAATCTGACCGTCGAGCAGCAATGTGCCGCGGTCCGCGCGGTGAAACGCTTTGAAAGCGGCATGGTGGTCAATCCGATCACCATCACCCCCGACGCGACGCTGGGCGAGGCGCAGGCACTGATGACTGCCAACCGCATCAGCGGGATCCCCGTGGTCGAACCCGACGGGCGTCTGGTCGGCATCCTGACCAACCGCGACGTGCGTTTTGCCGCCAACCCCGCGCAGCCGGTGCGCGAATTGATGACCCATGACAATCTTGCCACCGTGCGGCTGGGCGTTGGCCAGGAAGAAGCCCGAAGGCTCCTGCATCAGCGCCGCATCGAAAAGCTGCTGGTGGTCGACGATGCCTATCGCTGCATCGGGTTGATCACCGTCAAGGACATCGAAAAGGCGGTCAATTATCCCAACGCCACCAAGGATGCCGCCGGGCGCCTGCGCGTTGCCGCCGCCACCACCGTGGGTGACAGGGGCTTCGCGCGCACCGAGGCGCTGCTGGCTGCCGAATGCGACGTGGTGGTCATCGATACCGCGCATGGCCACAACCGCGATGTCGCCCGCGCGGTCGAGCGCGTGAAACGGCTGTCGAACTCGGCGCAGGTCATCGCCGGCAACATCGCCACCGCCGAAGCCGCCCGGGCGCTGATCGACGCCGGCGCCGACGCGGTAAAGGTGGGGATCGGGCCAGGCTCGATCTGCACCACGCGAATCGTGGCCGGGGTCGGCGTGCCGCAACTTACCGCGGTCATGGAAGCCGCCGAGGAAGCACGCCGGCACGGCGTCCCGGTGATCGCCGACGGGGGCCTGCGCACATCGGGCGACGCGGCCAAGGCGCTGGCCGCCGGCGCCTCGACGATCATGGTCGGCTCGCTGCTGGCCGGTACCGGGGAAGCGCCCGGCGATACCTTCATTTTCCAGGGCCGCGCCTACAAATCCTATCGCGGCATGGGCTCGGTCGGCGCCATGGCCCAGGGCAGCGCCGACCGCTATTTCCAGCAGGACATCAAGGACCAGATGAAGCTGGTGCCCGAAGGGATCGAAGGCCAGGTGCCCTTCAAGGGCCCCGCCAAGGATGTTATCCACCAGCTGGTCGGCGGGATCAAGGCGGCCATGGGCTATACCGGCAGCGCGACCATCGCCGAATTGCAGACCAAGGCCAAATTCGTGCGCATCACCAATGCCGGCCTGCGCGAAAGCCATGTCCACGATGTGACGATCACCCGGGAAGCCCCGAATTACCCGGCGCGGTAAGGGTGTTCGAACCCCTGGCCCCTCCCGCTTGCGGGAGGGGCCAGGGGTTCGCCATTTATCCCCCTCCCGCTTGCGGAAGGGGCCAGGGGTGGGCACTTCTTCTTCTTCTTCTTCCCGGGCGTCGCCTCAAGGAATGCCCACCTCCAGCCCCTCCGGCAAGCGGGAGGGGAGTTCAGGGCAACACGTCTTTGCAGAAACTTCCCTCCGATGACCCCCGCCGCCCGCGTCCAGGCCGCGATCGAGGTGCTGGACCTCGTCATCGCCGCCGCGCGCGATAATGGTGCGCCGGCCGACCGCCTGATCGGCGAGTGGTTTCGCACGCGGCGGTTCGCGGGGAGTGGCGACCGGCGGGCGGTGCGTGAGCTGGTCTATGCGGCGGTGCGGCTGTGCGGGGAAATCCCGCCATCGGGACGCGCGGCGATGTTGCGGCTGGCGGCGGGGGATGCCGCGCTGGCCGGGTTGTTCGACGGGTCGCGCCATGCGCCCGCGCCGATCGTGGCGGACGAGGCGGTCGCAACTGGGGGACCGGCGCCGGCGTGGCTGGAACAAATTCTGGCGGACAGCGGCATCGCGAGCGATGCGCTGGCCGCGTTGCTGGGTCGCGCCTCTCTGGATATTCGCGTCAATACGCTGAAGGCGGACCGGGCGACGATCGCCTTGCCGCTGATGGGCGAGCCGACGGTGGCGGCGCAGGGGCTGCGCCTGCCGACCGGGACGGCGGTCGAGCAATGGCCGGCCTATCGGGACGGGCTGATCGAGGTGCAGGATAGCGGCTCGCAGATCGTTTGCCGGGCGGTTGCGGCCAAGCCGGGGGAGACGGTGATCGATCTGTGCGCGGGCGCGGGGGGCAAGACGCTGGCGCTGGCGGCGGACATGGCCAACCGGGGCGCCTTGCTGGCGTGCGATGTCGACCGGGCGCGGCTGTCGCGGTTGCTGCCCCGCGCGGCGCGGGCGGGGGTGGTAGTGGCCGAGACGCTGTTGCTGAACCCGGGGCACGAGGCGGCGCCGCTCGTGCCGTGGATCGGGCGCGCCGACGCGGTGCTGGTCGACGCGCCATGTTCGGGCGTGGGCACGTGGCGGCGCAACCCCGAGGCCCGCTGGCGACTGACCCCGGCGCAACTGGCCCGGCTGGTAGCGTTGCAGGCGCGGTTGATCGATCTGGCAGCGGTACTGATAAGGCCTGGCGGGCGACTGGTCTACGTCACCTGTTCGCTGCTCGATGCCGAGGGGCCGGACCAGATCGCCGGCTTTCTGACAAAATGCGCCGACTGGCGCGCGGAGTCGCTGGAGCTGTCCGCCGGCAGCCGACATGGCGATGGTCTGCGCCTGACGCCGGGTCACGACGGCACCGACGGCTTTTTCGTCGCGCGGCTGGTTCGGCTGTGATAGAAGACAGTTCCAACATGTGTGCGAGCAAATGAGACTTACCGGGCCGCGTGCCGGAACATTGCAGCCGCCCGGGGGTTGGGCACTGGCAAAGGAACTGCTGATGCGCTTTTCTCCCCCCGTGCTGGCCTTGTCGTTGCTGGTCGCGGTGACGGGCAGCGCCAGCCTGTCTGCCCCGACCGAGCCGCTGGACCCGCGTGCCGCCGCGCTGGACGCGCAGGGGCGCAGCGCGCTGGCGCTTGGTGACAATGCGAAGGCCACCGATGCGCTGGAGGCTGCGCTGGCGGTGCAACCGGGCAGCGCGACGATCGTGCTGGATCTGGCCGAGGCAGCGCGGCAACGGAGCATGCCGGGTGAGGCGTTGCATTATTATCGCGTCGTGCTGACCGATGAACCGCAAAATATCAGCGGCCTGGCGGGTGAGGGGACGACCCTGGCCGAAATGGGCGCGCTGGACAAGGCGCGGCGCAACCTGGCCCAGGTGCAGGGCCTGTGCGGCCAGGATTGCGCAGCCGCGCGGACGCTGGCCGAAACGATTGCCCGGAGCGCAAAACCGCAGGTGGCAACCGCTGTCGCCATCCAGCCCCTGTCGGGGGTGACCGCGAACTAAAGCGGTCCTGAGCGTGTCGAAGGGCTGCTTTTCTTTTCAACCCTGGCCAGAAAGAAGGACAGCTTCGTATCAGATCAAACTGCGAAATTCTTCCAGAACCGCACGATACACCCGCTTTTTAAACGGCACGATCATATCGGGCAGCGTTTCCGGGTCGACCCATTTCCATTCGCAGAATTCGGGATGCTTGTGCGCGTCGATGCGGATGTCGGCATCGGTGCCGGTAAACCGCGCGAGCAGCCAGAACTGGCGCTGGCCGCGATATTTGCCGCCCCAGATCGTGCCGACCAGTTCGTCGGGCAAGTCGTAGAACAGTTCCTCGCCGCTGTGCGCGATCACCTTGGCCCGATGCTCCTCGACCCCGGTTTCCTCCCACAGTTCGCGCAGGCCGGCCGCGCGCAGTTCCTCGCCCGGATCGATGCCCCCCTGGGGCATTTGCCAGACATCGCCTTCACGATTGTCGATCCGCTTGCCAACAAACGCCAGACCCTGCGCATTGACCAGCATCACGCCGACACAGGGACGATACGGCAATGTGGAGCGATCAGGCATTCAAGAAACTCCGGCAAGCCGGACCGAAACGGGTGCGGCGGCGGCTGATGTGGCGTGCAGCAAGCTACACATTTTAGAGCAAAATGTTCCGTGCCGGGCCATAGTGGGTCGATTGCGGGTTGACTAGGCGTTACCGGAAGCGTTTTGGGCGAGAGGCATTTTGCCCAATTATCGGTTGGGCGCCTGACAGATTTGATCAGTTGCGGCGCCGCCATGATAACGCGATGGGACGGAGATGGCGGCGGTCGAGCCGGCGAATGCCGGATCGATGACATCACGCTGAAAAGGACGAGCATGGCAATTTTAACGGCCGAAGATACAATGCCGGCGAATTCGCCAGGTGGTCCCGATTACGGCCAGGTGCCCGAGGCGGTCGTCGTGCGCTTTGCCGGCGATTCGGGTGATGGCATGCAATTGACCGGCGGGCAGTTCACCCTGTCCACCGCGCTGTCCGGCAACGATCTGGCGACATTCCCCGATTTTCCGGCCGAAATTCGCGCGCCGCAGGGTACGCTGTTCGGCGTGTCCGCGTTCCAGATCAACTTCGGGTCGACCGAGATCACCACCGCGGGCGATGCGCCCGACGTGCTGGTGGCGATGAATCCGGCGGCGCTGAAAACCAATGTCACGGCGCTGAAGCCCGGCGGGCTGATCATCGCCGACGCCGGCGAATTTTCAAAACGCAATCTGGAAAAGGCGAAATACGCAGTCAGCCCGCTGGATGACGGCAGCCTGGCCAAATGGCAATTGCTGGCCTTCGATATCAGCGCGCTGACGCTGGAATCGGTCAAGCCGTTCGGGCTGGGCAACAAGGAAGCGCTGCGCTGCAAGAACATGTGGACGCTGGGCCTGGCGCTGTGGATGTTCGACCGCGATCGCGCGCCGCTGACCGACTGGCTGAAA
This sequence comes from uncultured Novosphingobium sp., assembly GCA_964245935.1. Classification (GTDB taxonomy): domain Bacteria; phylum Pseudomonadota; class Alphaproteobacteria; order Sphingomonadales; family Sphingomonadaceae; genus Novosphingobium. Next base: position 1,460 of record CAXTOS010000097.1, on the reverse strand, counting down.
GACAAGTTCAAGAAGAATCCGGTGCTGGCCGAGGCCAATATCGCCGCGCTGAATGCCGGGCATGCCTATGGTGAAACCGCGGAAATCGGCGGTCACGTGCACAAGGTGCATATCCCCGCGGCGCCCAGCCCGGCCGGGCTGTACCGCACCGTCAATGGCGCGGAGGCGATCAGTTATGGGCTGGTCGCGGGTGCGCAACTGGCCGGGCTCAAGATTTTCTTCGGCGGCTATCCGATCACGCCGGCTTCGGCGATCCTGCATAATCTGGTGAAGATGAAGGAATTCGGGGTCACCACCTTCCAGGCCGAGGACGAGATCGCGGCGATCTGCGCGGCGATCGGCGCGTCCTGGGCCGGGCAATTGGGCGTGACCAGTTCGTCGGGCCCCGGCATCGCCTTGAAGGGCGAGGCGATGGGGCTGGCGGTGATCACCGAACTGCCGCTGGTCATCATCAATTCGCAGCGCGGCGGGCCGTCGACGGGCCTGCCGACCAAGACCGAGCAATCGGATCTGTACCAGGCGGTCTACGGCCGCAATGGCGATGCGCCGCTGCCGGTGATCGCGGCGCGCAGCCCGGCCGATGCCTTCGAATGCGCGGTCGAGGCCTGCCGCATCGCGGTGCAGTTCATGACCCCGGTCATGCTGCTGACCGACGGCTATATCGCCAACGCCGCCGAGCCGTGGCTGGTGCCCGATCCGGCCACTTTCGCGCCGTTCCCGGTGAATTTCCTTGAGGAATTGAACGGCGGGGATCGCGTTCTGCCCTACAAGCGCGACGCGCGCGGGGTCCGGCCATGGATCAAGCCCGGCACGCCTGGCCTGATGCACCGCATCGGCGGCATCGAGAAAGCGCCCGATACCGGCGATCTGGATTATTCGCCCGACACGCACCAGACCCAGACGATCGCGCGGCTGGAAAAGGTCAACGGCATCGCCAATGCCATCCCGGCACAGGACGTCAGCCTGGGCGAGACCAGCGGCAGCCTGGCTGTCGTCGGCTGGGGCAGCACCTTTGGCCCGATCCACCAGGCGGTGCGCCGGGCTCGTGCGCGCGGGCTGTCGGTCAGCCATATCCACGTCCGCCACATCTGGCCGCTGCCCGCCAATCTGGGCGATCTGCTCAAAAGCTTCGACCATGTGCTGGTGCCCGAGATGAATACCGGCCAGTTCAAGACAGTGCTGCGCGACCAGTATCTGGTGGATGCCAAGCCATTGAACAAGGTGTCGGGACAGCCCTTCACCATCGGTGAGATCGATGCCGCGATCGGCCATTTTTTCGGTACTGTTCCAGATAACGAGGGCGGCGAACTGCCCGCCGATACCACGCAGCTCCCCAGCATCGAGGCGCGCAATCCATGAACGACATGACTCCCCTGGCTAAACTGACCGTCAAGGATTGGGAATCGGATCAGGAAGTCCGCTGGTGCCCGGGCTGCGGCGACTATGCGATCCTGAAGGCG
>CAXTOS010000096.1:0-9088 GCA_964245935.1 uncultured Novosphingobium sp. | reverse complement strand
GCCACGCTTGCGCGCCTCGCGATCGACCGCGCCGCCGGGGCGGACGTAGAACGACACATCGGCGATGGCGACCAGCGCGCGAAAGCCGCCCTCGTTGTCAGGTTCGGCCCAGATCGCATCATCGTGGTCGCGCGCATCGCTCGGGTCGATCGCGACGATCGGCAGGTTGGTCAGGTCTTCGCGATGCTCGGCGCTCAACGGCAGGCGCGCGGCCTGTTCCGCCTCGTCCAGCACGTCGGAGGCAAACACATGCGGGATGCCATGCTTGTGTATCGCGATCAGGCTGAAGGCGCGCGGCGCCAGCGGGTCGCCCAGGATCGCGGTGACCCGCACCCCGCCGCGCGGTGATCGCCCGGCCGGTTCGGCCAGCACCAGATTGCCGACCTCGGCGTCGGCCAGGTCGGCAATCGGGACGGCGTGGCGGACGCGCTTGTCGATCGGAGCCAGCCAGTGCTTGCCGCTCTCGTCGACCTCGATTACGCCCATCACCGAATCTTCGGCGGCGGGCAGTTTCTTCATCGGATGGGCGAGCCAGCCCTTTCCGGCTTCCTCTGTCCGCGCCAGCACGCGATCACCGACGCGCAGTGCCGGGCCTGCGGCGCGTTTTCCGCCGGGCCCACGCTCGATCACGCGCAAGCGTGGCGGCGGTACCGCGTCTTCGGGCTGCCAACTATCCGGGATGGCAATCGCCTCGCCGTCCTCGATATCGACGACGCGCAGCACGGTGACGCGCGGCACCCCGCCCAGGGCGTGAAAGGCAGTACGCTTGCCGTCGATCAGCCCTTCTTCGGCCATATCCTTGAGCAAGGTCTTGAGCTGGATTTTCTCGTTACCCTTCAACCCGAATTCACGCGCGATCTCGCGCTTGCCGGCGGGGATCGGCGATGCGGCGATGAAATCCAGCACCTGCTGGCGCGATGGCAGGCCGGGGGCGGGCCGGGATTGCGCCAACTCAGTATGACCGGGCGATGAAGACGGTTTCCACCGCAGGGTCGCCGGTGAACAGGCAGGTACCGGAAGGGGCGGCGCCGTTCAGCGGGGTATTGCGGATCGTCAGCTTGAGCGCCTTGAGCGTCGCCACCACCGCGTCCAGCGCCGCGCCGACCGGGCGCGACCAGCCCAGTTCCACCCAGCCGGGGTATTTCTGATCCTCTGCAAACACCGCTTCCAGCCCGGCCATGGTGGTGATGCCCCGAATGATCCGGGCGTCGCGGCGCTCGGCGGCTTCGCGGTGCAGCGATTGCTGGATATCCGCCAGTTCGGCAGCCGCACGCGCCACAAAATCCTCGCGCGCTTCGCCGGCAAAGTTCACCTTACCGTCTTCGCGCCACAACCGGTCGCGGCGCAGCACCGAAACCTGGCCGTTGCCGGCATCGCGTCCGCCGATTTCCAGGACCAGCGGTACGCCCTTCTTCACCCACGCCCAGCGCTTCTGCGTGGCCTTGCCCGGCCGCTTGTCGAGCAGCACGCGCAGCGGTTCGCCCAGTGCGGTCTGTCTGGCCAGCGCGGCGCGAAGTTCCTCGCAATAGGCCAGCAACGCCGCATCTTCATCGTTTTCGCGCAGCATCGGCAGGATCACCACTTGCTGCGGCGCGATCGCGGGGGGCACCCGCAAGCCGTCGTCGTCGCCATGGGTCATGATCACCCCGCCGATCATCCGCGTCGATGTGCCCCAGCTGGTAGTATGGCACAGGGTCTGCTGGCCTTCGCGATCCTGGTAGCGGATACCCATCGACTCGGCAAAACCGGTGCCCAGATAATGCGAGGTGCCGGCCTGCAGCGCCTTGCCATCCTGCATCATCGCCTCGATGCTGTAGGTCGCAACGGCACCGGGGAAACGCTCGTTCTCGGGCTTTTCGCCGGCGATCACCGGCATCGCCAGCGCCTCTTCGGCAAAGCCGCGATACATTTCCAGCGCGCGCAGCGTTTCGGCCATGGCGTCGGCCCGGTCGGCGTGTGCGGTATGCCCCTCCTGCCACAGGAATTCGCTCGTGCGCAGGAACATCCGCGTGCGCATTTCCCAGCGCACCACGTTGGCCCACTGGTTGGTGAGCATCGGCAGATCGCGCCAGCTCTGGATCCACCGCGCCATCGCCGCACCGATCACGGTTTCGCTCGTCGGCCGCACGATCAGCGGCTCTTCCAGCTTGGCTTCGGGGTCGGGGATCAGCCCGCCCTTGCCATCCGCGATCAGGCGGTGATGGGTGACCACCGCCATTTCCTTGGCGAACCCTTCGACATGGTCCGCCTCCCTGGCGAAATAGGAAAGCGGGATGAACAGCGGAAAATAGCAGTTTTCGACGCCCGCCGCCTTGATCCGCGCGTCCATCAGCGCCTGAATCCGCTCCCAGATGCCATAGCCCCACGGCCGGATCACCATGCAGCCGCGCACGCCCGATTCCTCGGCCATTTCCGCTTCGGCGATGACTTCCTGATACCAGGCGGCAAAATCGGCGGCGCGGGTGACGGACAGAGCGTGGCGGATAGCAGTTTTTTGATTCATCGACGTGCGTTAGCCCCGACGGAGCGCCGACACAAACGCCTCGCGCATCAATTGGACAGGGAATCGAGCCGCCGCTGCATTTCGGCCATCTGTTCGCGCAATGCGGCCAGTTCGTCGCGCGTGGTATCTTCCGACGAGCTGTCGGGCTGGGCGCCGGGACCATCGACGATCGGCATGAACGCCGAGGTCGCCGCCTTGAACATCGCCATATTCTGCTGCGCCAGCTTGGCCAGCGGATTGTTGCCGATCGATTCCTCGAAAGCCTTGTGCAGCTTGACCTGATTGGTGCGAAAATGCTCCATCGAGGCTTCGAGATATTGCGGCAACAGCGACTGCATCGAATTGCCGTACATCCCGATCAACTGGCGCAGGAAATTGACGGGCAGAATCTGCTCGCCGCTGGCTTCTTCATCCATGATGATCTGGGTCAGGATCTGGTGCGTGATATCGGTGCCGGTCTTGGCATCCAGCACTTTGAAATCCACGCCTTCCCGGGTCATCTTGGCCAGATGGTCCAGCGTGATGTAACTCGATGACCGAGTATTATACAGCCGCCGGTTGGCATATTTTTTTATGATGACCGTGTCGTTTTGCGCTCCCGAATTGTCTGCCATCGCTCACCTTTCCTGGTCCAGCTGGTAACCTATCATCGAGTCGCACTGCGGCGCAACATAATGCTGCGCAGCAATATATCGAATACAGGATGCCGTTGATCGTGCTATGGGGCAGCGGCATCAGTCGCCTGAGAATCAACGCGCGAAGCGGCGCCCCAGCACGGTCAGCAATTCATATTGCGACAGGCCGGACAGCTGCGCGGCTTGCGGCAGGTCATAGGCGGCCTCGACCCAGTCGCCTTCGCGCAGATCGGGCACGGTGGAAACGTCGATGACGGTCATATCCATCGACACGCGGCCCAGCACCGGCAGGCGGTATCCAGTGGCCAGCATGGTACCCCGGCTGGACCAGCTGCACAGATAGCCATCGGCATAGCCCAGCGCGATCACGGCGAGGCGCATCGGCTGCTTTGCCACGAAGGTCGCGTTATAGCCGACGCTGTCGCCCGCAACCACCTGCCGGATTTGCAGCACCGCCGCCTGCGGAAAGGCCACTTGCCGGATATGCGGCGCCAGGCCGGGGCAAGGCACGCCGCCGTACAGCGACAGGCCGGGGCGGGTCAGGTCGCCATGGAACGCCGGCCCCAGCGCGATCCCGGCGCTGTTGGCAAGGCTGGCCCGGCGGTGGCGAAGGTGGCGCCGGGCATCCTGCCAGAGGACCAGCTGGCGCGCGTTCAGCGGGCTGTCTTCGTTGGCACAGGCGAGGTGTGAGTGCAGCACATCGATGTCCAGCCGTGCCACCAGCGGGTTGCCAAGGTCGCCGAGCGGCAGGCCCAGCCGATTGATGCCCGTATCGACCATCAGATCGCAGACGCCGCCGCCGGCCGCAAGCCACAGCTCGGCTTGAGCGACGGAATTGATGACCGGTCGTACACCTGTCGCCATGGCCCAGGCAGCGTCTGCGGCGGTGACCGGGCCGTGCAGCACGGCGATCGACCGCGCATCGGCCAGGTCCAGCAGCTCTGCCGCTTCGCCCCAATGAGCAACGAAGAAATCACGGCAGCCGGCGGCGGTCAGTACCGGTAGCGCGACCCGCGCGCCGATGCCGTAGCCGTCGGCCTTGATCGCCGCGCCCGCGCACGCAGGGCCGGACAAGCGATCGAGCGCGCGCCAGTTATCCGCCAGCGCCGCGCGGTCGATCTTCAGGCGCAATGCCGCCGGCGGCGTTTCAGGCGACATGATGATCGGCATAATCGCGGGGCGGGCCGCCTTTCAACCCCCAGATCGCCACTGCCAGCGCCACCGCGACCACGCCCCAGGTGTACCACAGCCCCGCGTAGGGATTGCCGGTCCTGGCCACGATATAGCTGGCGATCAGCGGCAGGAAGCCGCCGAAATAGCCGGTGCCGATATGATAGGGGATCGACATCGAGGAATAGCGGATGCGCGGCGGAAACATTTCCGCCAGCAGCGCCGCGACCGGGCCATAGGTCATGCCCGACAACGCCATCAACGCCAGCAGCGCCAAGATGATCGTAATCGCATTGCCGAGCGACGGTTTGACCTTGGCCTGATCATAGCCGAAACCGCCGAGCGCGGCCTGCAGCGCCTTGCCGCGCCTGACCTTGTCCGCCCACGGATAAGAACTCAGCACCAGTGGCCGTCCACCCACGGTGACCGCCAGCGACGGCGCCGAAACCAGGTGATACGCCACCCCCGTCCCCGCAAGGTCCGACAACAGCTTGCCGCATGGGGTGGGCTGCTCGGTGGCGAAGGGCTGGTAAGCGCAGTTCGGGCCCGCCACGATCACCGGTGCGCGGGCGGCAGCGGCAGCCAGTCCGGGATTGGCAGCGGTACCGATCACGCCGAACAGCGGGAACAGCAGCACCAGCGTCAGGGCATAGCCGATCACGATCGGTGCCTTGCGCCCGATCCGGTCCGACAGCCGGCCGAAGATCACGAAGAAGATCATGCCGCCAGCCGCGCCGATGCCGACGATGATGTCGGCGGCGGTATCGTCCATGTGAGCGGCGCTTTTCAGGAAGCCGAGCGCCGAGAACATCGCGGTGTACCAGATCACGGTAAGGCCGGCGGCCACCCCGAACAGGGCGATGAACAACCGCCGCTTGTTGCCGGGATAGCTGAAGCTTTCGACGAAGGGATTGCCGGCCAGTTCGCCTGCTTCCTGCATCGCGCGAAATACCGGGCTTTCCGACAATTGCATCCGCATCCACAGTGAAATCGCCAGCAGCACGATGCTGAGCAGGAACGGCAGGCGCCAGCCCCACTCCGCCCACACCGCCGGGCTCATCAGCGCCTTGCAGCCGAGCACCACGATCAGGCTCAGCACGAAACCCCCGACCACGCTGGACTGGATATAGCCTGTGAAATAGCCGCGCCGCCCCGGGGGGGCATGTTCCGACACATAGATCGCCGCGCCGCCATATTCGCCGCCCAGCGCCAGCCCCTGCAGAATGCGCAGGCCCAGCACCAGCAGCGGCGCGGCATAGCCGATGCTCGCCGCCGACGGAATCATGCCAACCCCGGCGGTCGCCACCCCCATCAGCGTCACCGTGACCAGAAAGGTATATTTGCGCCCCAGCCGATCGCCCAGAAAGCCGAACAGGATCGCGCCCAGCGGGCGAAAGCCGAAGCCCACCGCAAAACCGGCCCAGACCAGCAGCAGTTGCAGCGTTTCGTTACCCGCCGGAAAGAAGGTCTTGCCGATGATCGCGGCGAGCGTGCCGTAGATAAAGAAATCATACCATTCGAAGATCGTGCCGGCCGAACTGGCCGCGATCACCAGCCGCATGTCGGACATGCTCGGCTGGTGAGGCGGATGCGTCGCTGGTTCTGTCATGCGTAATCCACCCTAAAACCCGCCCAATCCGCTTTCCCTAAATCTTCCCCTCCGGCAGAGGTGGCTCGCCCAGCGGGACGGAGGGGGCGGGCGGGCCAAACATTGGCGGTATTGGTCGCGAACTCGCCCCCTCCGTCAGCCCTGCGGGCTGCCACCTCCCCCGGAGAGGAAGGATTTAGGGGTACAGCCCTACCTGCCCTTTCCGCCGCTGGAAAGCGCGGATAGCGCCGCGCGCCAGGCCAGCAGGATGGCGCCGTGGCGCGCGGGGTAAGCGGCGGCTGGGGCGATGGCGGCCAGGCCGGGCCAGTCCGGCAAAGCCCCCTCGCCCGCCAGCCACGCGGCGATCGCGCTTTCGGTCGCGGCAATGTCGGTGGCCGATCGGCCCGGGGCCGCTTGCGCAAATATCGCTGCCGATGCCTGGCCGATCGCGCAGGCATGCGCGGCCATACCCAACCCGGAGATCCTGCCGGCATCGTCGATCGCCAGTTGCATGATCAGCGAACTGCCGCAGCTTTTGGACCGCGCACTGCCTGACAGGGGCAGCGACGCATCGGCCGGATAGTCGGCCAGTCCCGCCGCGAGTCCCAGAATTTCGGGCGTATACAGTATGGTGGCGGTGGCCATGGCTATTGCGCATGAACATGTTTGTGGCGATGCCGCGGTGGCGTCGGCGTCGGGCCAGGCGACGCGGCGGTGGAAGCATCACCGGCGCTGTTCGCATCACCGGCGCCGCCAGACGCATCCTCGGATTCGCGTCGCCGCTCGCTGATCTCCGCCACCAGCTTGTCGCTGCAGGCATTGATGAACGGATAGGTGCGCGATGCGGTGAGCCAGACCGGCCGACCGGCCCTGCCCCACGCCACATCATAGCCCAGCGCAACCACGGCAAAAGCCAATACCACGATCAGCGTACCCTTCACCGCGCCAAAGCCGAAACCCAGCACCCGGTCGATCGGCCCGACCACCGAATTGCGCGATGCCGAACCCAGCCGGTTGGCAAGGAATTTGATCACGGCGTAGGGAATGATCAACAGGATCGCGAAGGCCAGCACCGATGCGCCGCTCGTCGCATGGACATAAGGCAGCAGCAGCGCGCTGGTCGGCGACAGCAGCGTATGGATCGCCACGATGCCCACGATCCACGCCGCAAGTGCCAGGCATTCATGGACGAACCCCCGCATGAACCCGGTGACCGCGCCCAGGCCGACGATCACCAGTACCGCAATGTCAAAACCTGTCATCGGCCAAAATCTGTCATGGGGGGCGCCTAATCCGCGCCCATGATGCGGTCAACGAGATTTGGCAGCAGGCGGATCGCGCTGAAGCGTGGCCCGACTTCCCCCTTGGCGGTTTCGCTCGGACCAAAGGCAGCGGGAAAACCCAGCTTGGCGGATTCGCGCAGCCGCAATGCGGCATGGGCCACGCCGCGCACTTCGCCGGCCAGCGACACCTCGCCGAACCACACCGCTTCGACCGGCAGCGGCTTGTCGGCCAAGGCGGAAATGAGCGCCGCCGCCACTGCCAGATCGGCCCCGGGATCGGCCAGGCGATAGCCCCCCGCCACGTTGAGATAGACTTCGGCGCTGGAAAAATTCAGCCCGCATCGCGCCTCCAGCACCGCCAGCAGCATCGCCAGCCGTCCCGAATCCCAGCCCACCACCGCGCGGCGCGGAGTCGCCCCACTGGCCAGCCGCACGATCAGCGCCTGGATCTCCACCAGTACCGGCCGCGTCCCCTCGATCGCCGGGAACACCGCGCTGCCGGGCACCGGTTCCTCGCGGCCCGACAGGAACAGCGTCGATGGATTGGCCACTTCCTCCAGCCCTGCCCCGGCCATGGCAAAGACCCCGATTTCGTCGACCGGGCCAAAGCGGTTCTTCAGGCTGCGCAGGATGCGGTACTGGTGGCTGCGCTCGCCCTCGAAGCTCATCACCACGTCGACCATATGTTCCAGCACGCGCGGCCCGGCGATGCTGCCATCCTTGGTGACATGGCCGACCAGCACCAGCGCCGCGCCGCTTTCCTTGGCATAGCGGATCAGTTCGAAGGCGCAGCCGCGCACTTGCGATACCGTGCCCGGCGCGCCCTCGATCTGGTCGGAGTGCATGGTCTGGATCGAATCGATCACCAGCAGCGCGAGCGCGTCCATTTCGCCCAGCGTGGTCAGGATATCGCGCACCGAGGTCGCGGCGGCGAGCTGGATCGGTGCATCCGCCAGGCCCAGGCGGTCGGCCCGCAAGCGGACCTGGCCCGCCGCTTCCTCACCGCTGATATACACCGCGCGCTTGCCGCTGCGCGCCATTGCGGCAGCGCTCTGGATCAGCAGCGTGCTCTTGCCGATGCCCGGGTCGCCGCCCATCAATATCGCGCTGCCCGGCACCAGCCCGCCGCCCAGCGCCCGGTCGAATTCCGCCAGCCCGGTAGGGCGGCGGCGCAGCGGCGGCGTTTTGGCATCCAGCGCTTCGAAAGCGATCGCCCGCCCGCCCGACGACAGATCGTGCCGCGAGGAAAAGATCGTCACCGGTGCATCCTCGGCCAGCGTATTCCACTCGGCGCAATCCGGGCACTGCCCCTGCCACCGCTGGGTAATGCTGCCACAGGCGGAGCAGGCATAACGACGTTTGGGTTTGGCCATCGCCCCTCCATATCGAGAACAAAATACGAACGCAAGCCGTGGATACAATAACATCCGGGCTGGCGAAGCGCCGTCGGCTCTGCCATGCGCGCAGCATGCGGCAGAAGGAATTACGGATCGGCCTGGTGTGTTACGGCGGGATCAGCCTGGCCGTCTACATGCATGGCGTGACCAAGGAATTGTGGAAACTGGCCCGCGCCAGCCGCGCCTACCACGATCCCGACCTGCGCGATCTGCCCGGCGGCACCGAGAGCATCTATTTGGCCTTGCTGCGCCGGATCGAAGCGCGCCATGGCATCCGCTTGCGGATCCTGCCCGACATCATCGCGGGCGCCAGTGCGGGCGGAATGAACGGCGTGTTCCTGGCGCAGGCGATCCATTCCGGGCAATCGCTGGAACCGCTGACCGCGCTGTGGCTGGAACGCGCCGATGTCGATGTGCTGCTCGATCCGGATGCCCGCCCGTGGTCCCGCACCGCCAAATTCTGGGCGATGCCGCTGGCGCGCTTCCTGCTGTCGCAGCCCGGCAACGTGGTT
>CAXTOS010000095.1:0-9096 GCA_964245935.1 uncultured Novosphingobium sp. | reverse complement strand
CTTCGCCGGGATGACGGGAAGGTTTATGTCACGAACTTCAGAATCAGGACACTAGCGGGTAGGCTCGGCCTGGGCAACTGACCGCGGCGCCATGGAACATCGCTGCGCATTATCTGTTTACCAGCGCAAGGCGGGAGACAAATCCAGCTTGATGGAGAGTACCCATGAATTCGAAAACCCGTTATCTGGCCGCGCTGGCCCCGGCGCTTGCCTTGATCATGGCCGCACCGGCCTATGCCGAGGGCAAGGGCGACCGCGCGCAGAAGGCGATTGCCGCCGCCGACGCAAAGCTTCAGACCGCGCAGGCTTCGGGCGCCGCCACCGATGTGCCGCAGGAGTTCGCCCGGGCGCAGCAGGCGCTCACCGATGCCCGCGAAGATGTCTCGGCCGGCAAGAAGGAAGAGGCGATCCTGGCGGCCAACCATGCCGCGGCGCTGGCCGATGCGGTGGTGCTTGAGCAGCAAAAGCACAAGGACATAGCCGCAGCGCGTCAGAATGACATGGCGCAACATCAGGTCGATGCCGCGCAGCAAAGCGCCGCAGCGGCACAGCAGACCGCCAGCTCGGCACAGCAGGATGCGGCCGCCGCCCGGCAACAGGCAGCCGATGCCAGCGCCCGCGCCGAAGCCGCGCAGATGACCGCAGCGCAGGCCGCCGCCGCTCCGCCGCCGGCGCCGGCGCAGGTCGCCACAACGGTCACGACCACGAACCAGTCGACCGGCACCGTGCATCATCGTCGCCATGCCGTGGTTCATCACGCCACGGCCCCGGCAGCCGCCGGCGATACCACCAAGACCACGGTGACCCAGACCGTTCAGCAGTAATCGCTTCATAATCCGGCATGGGAGCGGAGTAACTTGTGCCGCCTCCCATGCCGCAGCATCGTGCGGACAGGGGCAAGCGAGGAACGACGATGACCGATACCGAGCCACAGTTCGTGGATATCGGCGCTGACGGTCCCCGCGGCCTGGGGGCGCGGATCAATGTTCACGGTGCGCAATTGTGGCAATTGATCGACCATGACGGCGTCGACCTGCTGTGGTCGGGCGATCCGCAAGTGTGGAGCGGTCGCGCGCCGATCCTGTTTCCGATCATCGGCAGCCTGGCGGGCGGTGTCTATCGCTACAATGGCGCGAATTACCCGCTGGATCGCCACGGATTTGCCCGGAATGCGCCGTTCTCGGTGATCGAACACAGCGCTGACAGCGTCCTGTTGCGATTGGTGGCGAGCGACGACAGCCGCGCGGTCTATCCCTTCGAGTTTCAACTCGATCTGCGCTTTACCTGCACTGCCGGTACCCTCGAAGTGGCGGCGGGAGTGCATAATCTCGGCGATGACCGAATGCCGTTTTCCTTCGGTTTTCATCCGGCGCTGCGCTGGCCGCTGGAGCCGGGCGCCGATCGCGCCGGTCATGCGGTCATTTTTTCCTCGCCCGAACCCGCGCCGATCAGCCAGCTGGATGCGCAGGGCCTGATTTCGCCGGAGCGCCGGCCCAGCCCGGTCGAGGGCCGCCAACTCGAGCTGCATGACGAGCTGTTCGCCGGGGACGCCCTGATCTTCACCGATCTCGCCAGCCGGTCGGTCGCTTATGGCGCGCAGCACCGGGGCGGGCGCCACATAAGGGTGGACTTCGACAATCTGCCGCTGCTTGGCCTGTGGACCAAGCCCGGCGCGGGCTATATCTGCATCGAGCCGTGGCAGGGCATGGCCGATCCGGAAGGTTTCAACGGCGATATCTTTGCCAAGCCGGGGATCGTCGCCCTGGCGCCCGACGCCGCCTGGTATGCGCGCATGGTGCTGGCGGTGGTAACCGAGAGTGGAGCCCAGGCATGACCCGTGCGGTTCATCGCAGCTCGCCGGATGCCGATCCCGCTGAACCCCGCGGGGGCGATCCGGCCATGAACGCCTATCCGGGGTTTGCGGTCGAGCGCACCGAGAGATTGACGCTGCACGGTGGTGGGGAGCTGGCCCGGCGCGATCTGATGAGCCCGTATGTATGGCAATACGCCGGCGGCGCGTATGGGATCATGGTGCGCGGCGTGCCTCGGAACCACGATTATGCCAGCGATACCGGCAAGATCTGGTACGGCGAAAGCAGCGACGGACTGAGCTTCGTGATGCGCGATGATCCGATTCTGGCGCCGGATGCGCATGGCATCGACGCCGGCGGTTGCGAGGATCCCACGCTGGTGATCGAGGATGGCCGGTGGATCGTGTATTACACCGGGGTCGACGCCAGGCATGCGGGGGGCCAGATGCTGTATGCGCAGGGCACCGGGCCGAACGATCTGGTCAAGCGAGGCATCGCGCTGGCCTCTTCCAGGACCGAGGGCAACACCAAGGAGGCCACGGTCAATACCACCAGCACCGGCGATTGGCGGCTGTTTTATGAATATGCCCGCGGAGGCGCCTCGCTGATCGGGCTGGCCATCGGGGCAGGGGTGGCCGGGCCATGGCAGGAACAGCCGCAGCCCTTCGCGCCGCGCCCGGAATGCTGGGACAGCTGGCACCTTTCCACCGGCCCGCTGCTGACTGACGATCGCGATTATCCGGTGATGTTTTATAATGGCGCGACGCATGACGCGCATTGGCGCATTGGCTGGGTCGTCTTTGATAGCGATTATACCCGCGTCGTCGCGCGTTGCCAGACCCCGCTGATCGTCCCGCCGGCGGCGAAGCCGGGCACGGTCGACATTGCCTTCTGCGCCTCTTGCGTGATCCCCGGTGCCGCACCGCTGGATGAGGCTGCGCTCGCCAGTTCGGAGTTCTGGCTTTATTATTCGATTGAGGATCGTGCGCTGGAGCGCGTGGCTTGCCGAAGACTATCGAGATCACCGGTCTAAATCTGTTGCCAATTTGTCGCAGTTCCTTGAAAACGTCGGCTAACCCGCGCCGCGTTGCAACAAAACAGCGGTTAATTTGTTTCGCACTCTGAAATCCGGAACTAGTAACGCTGCCTGCGGCGTGAAAGATTTGTTAACGAAAAGGAGATTTCATATGAAAAGAGTGATAATCGGCTTGGCGCTGGCCACGACAGCACTGAGCTCGGCAGCCTATGCCGGCGAAGAAGGGCCCTACGTCCAGGCCGAAGGTGGCGCCACCATCACCGAAAATCAGAAGGTCTTTAATCCGTCTGGCTCGGTGACGAACGCTGAAATCCACAACAAGGTCGGATACGATGTCGGCGGCGCGATCGGTTATGACTTCGGTCATTTCCGCCTCGAAGGCGAAGGCAGCTATCGCCGGCTGCACCCGAAGCGGATTTATCTGCCCGGCGCGACGTTCAGCAATAGCGATGGGCTGTATGGCCGGGTTGCAACCTATGCGGCCATGGGCAACGCCCTGTTGGAGTTCGGTCCGTCAACCGGTCCCAATTTCTACATCGGTGGTGGCGCAGGCTGGTCCAAGACGTATGAGCTCGTCCAGTTGCCGCCTAATGGTGGTATTTCCGGGCATAAGCAGGGCTTTTCGTATCAGGGCATAGCCGGCGTCGACATGCCCGTCAGCGAACACGTTTCGGTTGGTTTGAAATATCGTTATTTCCGCCCCGATTACGATCGGTATCACAACAGCCGCGGCAATGCGGAATATGTGAAGTTGCGGTCGCACTCGCTGCTGGCCACGCTGACGTATCACTTCGGTACGCCGACGCCCCCGCCGCCGCCTCCCCCGCCGCCGCCCCCTCCGCCGCCCCCTCCGCCGCCTCCTCCGCCTCCTCCGCCGGTCGCAGTGTGCAACAAGGGGCCCTATATCGTGTTCTTCGACTGGGATAAGTCCGACCTCACCCCAGAGGCGAGCTCGATCCTGGACAGCGCGATCCAGGCATATGGCAATTGCGGCACCGTGCCGATCATGCTGGCGGGTTACACCGATCTGTCGGGTACCCAGAAGTACAATCTGGGCCTCTCGGCACGGCGTAACGCTTCGGTCCGCGGCTATCTGACCTCGCATGGCATTGCTGACTCGACGATCTCGAGCCAGGCCTTCGGCAAGACGAACCCGCGTGTTCCCACTGCCGACGGTGTGCGTGAAGTGCAGAACCGTCGCGTGGAAATCACTTACGGTCCGGGTTCGGGCAGCTAAAGCTCAAATCCACCGGAAGGTTGGTCAACACGTCAGGGGGTCGGAGCAATCCGGCCCCCTTTCGCGTGTCCGAATAATAGCGCGAACCTTGAATCCACCACACTGGAGCGTGTTGTCGTTAATCCGCACGCCCAACCAAACCCGTCTGTCCGAGCTTGTCAAAGCGCTGTACTTCTTGCTTGAGGCTGGAGGACCCACTAAGAAAGGACAGCCCTTCGACAAGCTCAGGACGGACGGGTATGATGCAGATTTAGCGCACGATGCTTAAAAAATGTCGCAGCACGCCGCCTGGGCATGCCACGGCGATCGGCTGGCAGAACGGGCATCGCGTGCCCGCCGTGTGTCGCAGAAAACATATGGATGTAAGGTCAGTCTCCGGCATCGGCGATGCCACGGCGAAACCGCCAGCGGCGGCGCCTATGCGCGCATCAGGCTGCCAGGCGTTTCAGCTCTTCCTGGGCGACGACCTGCTTCAACTGCGCGAAGAATGTTTCGACCACATCGCCGTCCATGACGAAATTGTGCCGGAAATCGGGAAGCAGGCCGCTGTCCATCGTAGCCGCCAGCATGGCGCGAGCACGCGATATCCGGCTTTTTACCGTTCCCAGCGCGATCCCGCAGATCTGGGCGATTTCCTCGTAGCCGACATTCCCGATCGCCACCAGGATCAACACTTCGCGCTGTGCATCCGGCAAGGTGGCCATGGCACGCAGCACATCGGTCGCTTCGACCATGCTTTCCTGATTGCCGGACGACTGTAGCAGGCGTTCGGCCACGCCTTCGTCATAAGCGCCGGTGAACCGTTCGCGCCGCAATTGCCCGAAATAATGATTGCGCAAAATGGTGAAGGTCCAGGCGCGAAAGCTGGTTCCGGCCACGTAGCGGTCACGCGCGGCCCACGCCTTGAGCAGCGTTTCCTGGGCAAGATCGTCTGCGCGATCGCGACAGCCGCAAAGCGAACGGGCAAATGCCCGCAGGTGCTTGATCACCCCCGTCAACTCCCGGTGAAATTCGTCATCCGACAGCGGATTTCCGATTGTCGCGCTATCGATGGCTTCCGTTGTCTCAACAAGTGCGCCCGCAGGCTGGGCGCTGACAAGTTGTGAAGACATCGGCTGGTTCCTCGGCAGTTGTGCTCTGCATGCAAAAACGGCCGATTCTCAAATCGGTTCCCGCCATTGGTCGCAAACCTCACACCGCCCGTCCGGGATGGACCCATGGCCCGGTTTTGCCGCGTTGCACCATGGCCGGCTGTTGCGTTGCAGCGGGAACGAACCGGCGCTGGCTCCGTTGCATCTTAACGGACGATGCCCCGCATTGATCTACACCTGGAAGAAGAACAATTGATGTCAAGCACCGGTGACACTTCACCCGCACCAAGCGCCGTTTCCAGTTCGACCATCAGCCGGGCGCCGGTTGCCGGGTGCAACTCCGGTGCTTAGGTAATTCATGCCATGACAGAGCCGCACTATGCCGGTCGAGGACGTGCCGGTCTTTCCCGATCAAGATTTGACGCGTCCAGTTTCGACACCAATGCCGTCCCTGGCTGGAGCAAGGGTATTCGCGCTCTGTACGATGCGGTAGCGCAGGAGCCGCTACCGCCGGACTTTATCAGGCTGCTCGACGAACTGGGCAAAAAGGCCACAAGATAAGATCGCATCGCGGTCCGGCGCCGAAAATACGATCGATCCATGGTCTACGCCCTTCAATCCGCCCAAACTGCAAAGGCCCCGCCATCGCTGACGGGGCCTTACTGAACTCACTCTAAATTCGCCGATCAGTTGCCGGTTACCGCCTTAGCTTTGCCGACCGTGCTCTGCGCCTTGCCTTTGGTATCCTGCGCGGCACCCTTGGCAGCCAGGGTGGCATCGCCGGTTTCCTTGCCGACCGCTTCCTTGGCCTTGCCAACGGCGGAATTTGCAGCGCCTTTTACGCGATCGCTTGTCGAACCCATGGTCAATCTCCTTGGATAAAAGTTGGTCGATTCAAATGGCGAAGGCGGGGTCAAGGCCAAAGCAGCGGTCAAGGACGAGCCCTCGCATCTGACAACACGCAGCCGACCGCAATGTTCCGGTACTTTCCCGCAAGATCATCACGTCTCTCGCCAAGGCCGCACCGTCGTTCTATGCTGCACTGCACGGGAACCAGCGAGCCCGTTTGTTCGTTAATCCGGCATACATGCTCCACGAGGTTAGTTCCCATGATATTCCAGTCAGCTGATGCTGAAATCCTGCCATCATCGATCCACGCGGAAGCGCCGCCAGGCGGTGAAATCGTTCAGCTGCATTCCTCGCGATCGCTGCAAGGCGCGGTTGCGCCGGCCCGGGCGGTCACCCCGTCGAGGCGAGTTGCGCTGGTCGGGACTTTCGCGCCACGGCAATGCGGCATAGCCACTTTCACCAGCGATATCTTTGGCCAGTTGTCCGCGTATCATGCTGAAATCGCGCTGGACGTTTACGCGCTCGATGATGGCTGTGCGCCGCTGGTTTACGAAAATGTCGAGCAGGTGATCGCTTCGAAACAACCCGACTCCTATGTGGAAGCTGCCCGTTCGATCAACGAGGCAAACGTCGATGCGGTCTGGCTCCAGCATGAATTCGGCATCTACGGCGGGCCCGACGGAGAGATGGTGTGCGATTTCGTCGATCGCCTGGCCGCGCCGCTGATCGTCACCTTCCATACCGTGCTCAGCGAACCGTCGGCCCGCCAGGCCAGGATCATGTGCCATCTGATCTCGCGCGCATCGCGGATCATGGTGATGTCGGAACATGGCCGCGGGCTGTTGCTCAAAATCTATGACGCGCCTGCCGAGACGATCGAGGTCATTGCCCATGGCGCGCCCGACCGCCCGTTCGGTCGCGAAGCCAAATTCAAGAAAGCACTGGGGCTCGATGGTTCCAACGTGCTGATGACCTTCGGGTTGCTGGGTCCGGGCAAGGGGCTGGAGCACATGATCGAGGCCATGCCCGCGATCGTCGCGCGCCACCCCGCCACGGTCTACCGCATTGTCGGCGCCACTCACCCCAAGCTGGTCGAGGAACAGGGCGAAACCTATCGGCAGAGCCTGATGGCGCGTGCGCGCGAACTGGGGGTCGAGGCGCATATCCGCTGGGACGACCGTTTCCTCGACAATTCCGAACTGCTCGATCAGCTGGAAGCCTGCGACATCTATGTTACCCCCTATCTCAATCTCCAGCAGGCCACTTCCGGAACGCTCAGCTACGCCGTCGCCCTGGGCAAGGCGGTGGTGTCCACCCCCTATGTGCATGCCAGCGAATTGCTGGCCGATGGCGTGGGCGTGCTGGTCGAGCCCAATTCGACCATTGCGATCGCCGAGGCGGTCAACCATCTGCTCGACGATCCCGATCGGCTCGCGTCGCTCAAGCGCCGCGCCTATGCGCGCGGCCGGGCGACGACCTGGCCCCGGTTCGCGGCCGGCGGCGCGGCATTGATCGGCCGGGCAGTGCGCCTGCGCCATCGGGACGCACCGATGACCGCCACCCCCGGCCTGTCCGCCGTTTTTGCGATGAGCGATGCGACCGGCATGATGCAGCATGCGATCGGCATCATTCCCGACCGCCGTCATGGCTATTGCCTGGATGACAATGTCCGGGCGCTGATGCTGATGAACGCGACGACCGGCCTGGGTGCGGCCGAGCGGATGAAATGGAGCGTGATTTACGCCAGCTTTATCCAGCATGCGTGGAACGAAGACCGCAGATGCTTCCGCAATTTCATGAACTTCGACCGGACGTGGTGCGAGGATGCCGGTTCGCAGGATTCCAATGGCCGCACGCTATGGACCCTGGGCCATACCTTCGAACGTGCCGCCGACGCCGATTTGCGCCGCTGGGCGCTGCGCTGGTTCGATGTGGCGCTGCCCGGTTTCGAAACGGTGGATTCCCCTCGCGCAGTGGCGTTTGCCATGCTGGGTGCCGCCGCCGTGATCCGCGCAGGGCTTGATCACCCCGCCGCCGTTCGCCTGCTGGACCGCGGCGGCACCTTGCTCCATTGCCTGCTCGACAATGCGCGGCGTCCGGACTGGGGCTGGTTCGAGGCCGTCCTGGGCTATGATAATCCGCGCCTGTCGCAGGCACTGATCGAAGCCGGCGCGCTGCGCAGGCAGGCGCAGTGGGTCGAGGCCGGCCTCCAGAGCCTGCACTGGATCGCCGATCGCCAGACCGCGCCCGGCGGCTATTTCCGGCCGGTCGGCTCTGAGACCTTCGGTCACCCTTACGCCCAATTGCCCTTCGACCAGCAACCGCTGGAAGCGCAGGCGGCCACCGATGCCGCGGCTTCGGCCTATGCGCTGACCGGGGAGGAACGCTGGGTAACCCATGCGCTGGCGGCGTATCGCTGGTTCTTCGGCGCCAATGACCGCGGTGCGGTTCTTGTCGACCTGCCATCGGGGCGCTGCCGTGACGGGGTGACCCCGCGCGGTTTCAACGAAAACTGCGGGGCTGAATCGATATTGGCTTTCCACCTCGCGCATAGCAATTTAATGGGCCTGCTCGGCAAGCACCGATACGCGGCAGCCCAAGGTGAATGATTTGTCCTCTACCCTGACGTTGAATTCCAATCCGCTGCGCATTCTCGACACCAGGCTCCACGCGGACCCGTCACGGGTAGTGATCAGACCGTTTCATCTAGGCTGGCAATCCAACAACGCCGCCCCGGTTCGCGCCGAAAAGCTGGTCGAGGATATCACCGGCCTGTCGGAAAAGGCGGCGCATCGCGAATACCAGCGCGTGGTCAAGGACTTCGCCGGACGCCACTGGCAAACCGAGCAGGTATTCGATGCCCGCTATGCCGAGCTTGAACGCACCCTTCATCTCGACGGCCAAAATTACTCGCGCGAACGCAAGCGCCTGATCGGCGCATTTTTCTGCCACGAATACACCTATGCCGCAGCGGCGCTGATGAACCCGTCGATCGTACCGCACCCCGATCAGTCGGGAATGATGGAGGGATCGTGGCGGTTCGTGATGAGCCTGCGCGCCGTCGGCGAAGGC
>CAXTOS010000094.1:0-9181 GCA_964245935.1 uncultured Novosphingobium sp. | reverse complement strand
GTCAGCGTTGAATCAATAGGCGAGTCTCTTGTCAACCTTTGTCCACAAAACCTAAATAGAGTTCCAGCCGATCCAACCGCTCGACCCCGCGCCGACGCTCCGCTTCCATCCAGTCCGCCGCCTCGGCGAAGCGCGTCTGCACCAGTCGGCACCAGCGGCTGCGCCCGCGCTTTTCGCTGGCGATCAGACCGCAATCTTCCAGCACCTTGAGATGCTGGGCGAAGGAGGGCAGCGCCATGTCGAAGGGCTCAGCCAAGGCGCTGACCGGCACCTCTCCATCGGCAAGCCGGGACACAACCGCGCGGCGCGTCGGATCGCTCAGGGCGTGAAAAGTGAGATCGAGCGGAGCCGAATGGTAAGGCATTCCCCTAAGTAATGGGAGCGGAGCCATTGGTCAAGGACATTAAGGTTCTTGCCTTAGTATTCGGTCGCCGCCATGAGGCGAGCCCAACAGCGCCGCCACCTGATTCATGGATCGGATTGGTGTAGCACCCAAAGCGCGCATTTTTTCTTGCTCGCCTTCGGGACAATAAGCCAGCACGCGCATGCTGGCGGCAATCGCGGCGCTGATCCCAAGAGCGGAGTCCTCGATCACGAGGCATCGGTCAGGGTGTATCCCCATATCGGCGGCGGCATGGAGGAACAGATCGGAATTACGGTGAAATTACGGTAAATTACGGTGACACGTGCAATAACCACCAAATAGCTCGCCCAACAAACATCCTTCCATGTTCTGCGCCCCACTATAGAACAAGCGGCCTGCAGCGATGGCCAGTGCCTATCTGCCTTTTCCCCTACTCCACCCCATTCAACGCATTGATCGCCGCCAGCACCCGTGCCTCAACCTCGTCGCGCGGCAGGCCGGTGGGGATCGTCTCGCCAAACCGCAGCGTGATCGTGCCGCGCCGTTTCCAGCGGCGGTGGTACAATGGCCCGCTGTTTACCGCCACCGGCACCACCGGCAGGCCGATCAGCTTGTACAGGCCCGCGAATCCCGCCTGCAACGGCGCCTGCACGCCATGCGGGGTGCGGGTGCCTTCGGGGAAGATCGCGATGCCGCGGGTCGTGGCGGTCAGCCGGCGGGCGGCGGCGACCATCTTGCGCAGTGCGCTGGCGCCCTGGTCGCGTTCGACCGCGACCACGCCATACCCATCCGCCACCCGGCCCCAGCCCGGTAGGCGCAGCAGTTCGGCTTTGGCGAAGACCACCGGATAGGGCAGCATGACCGGCAGGTCGATCGCCTCGAACTGGCTTTCGTGCTTGAGCGCGACCATCACCGCGCCTTGCGGGACGATGCCTTCGATAAGGACGTCGATCCCCAGGATGTGTTCCACGCAATCGCGATGAAAATTGGCCCAGCGGTTGCAGATGCGGCGCAAGGCATGCGGCCGCAGCCTGGCAGCCAGCAGCGCGCGCAGCACATACACGACGGTCCCGCCATAGAATACCGGGTAGAACACCAGGCTGCGCAAAACCTCACCCGGCTGCGCGGCGCGAGGCTGCGCCGAACCCTGGGTCATCGGTGCCTCAGCGCAGCAACACGCTGCGCCAGCAATTTGCAATATTCCACGAACAGCATGTTCAACGAGGGCCGCGTCGCCACCGCGTCCGCGATCACCGCGACCCGTGCCGGCAGAACCCGGCGCAATTCCCAATAGGCGCGGCGCATGTGCCAGTCGGACGTGACCAGCCGGACCGAAGTGATCTGCCGGTCATCGACCCAGCGCAGCGATTCCTGAGCGTTGGAACGGGTATCGACCGATTCGGTGCCCAGCGTGATGCAGCACTGCATCAGCCGCGCATCGACGCGATAGTGTGCAGCGAATTCGCCCGGCTGTACCTCGGGATCGACCCCGGACACCAGCATCTGCGCGGCCCAGCCCCGGCGCAGCACCTCCAGCCCGCGCGCGATCCGCCCATCCCCGCCGGTCAACACGATGACTGCACTGGCCGGACCGGACCTGGCCGGCGCTGCGGCGGAAGGTGGCCCGTCGACGGGCTTGGGCAGGGTCACCGCAAAGACGATGAAGCCCAGCACCCAGCACAGCACGATCAGCGAGAGCAAGCGGCGTATCATCGCGCCGCTATAGCATCGGGCGCCAGGAACCCGTGGAAAAAAGGTGGTCCGATCGATGCAATCCGCGCGGCGCCCTTGTCGGATGGCCGTGTCCCATGCTTTATGCCTGCAACAATGGATATCGCCTGCCCAGCCTGCTCCACCCGCTATGTTGTGCCTGACAGCGCGATCGGCGTGAACGGGCGCGTGCTGCGTTGCGCCAAATGCCGCCACAGCTGGTTTCAGGACGGACCACAACTGGCGGACACGTTTACCGACGCGCCTGCGCTGAATGCTGCGGAACCCCCGATCGGCATGCCGTCTGGCGACGCAACGCCCCCGGCACCGATCGACCAGTTTTCGCCCGGCGCCTACGCCCCGGCCACCTACGCAGAACCCCTGCCGGTACGCGACTTTGCCGAAACGCCGTCCAGCTTCGCGCACGAACCGCCCTTTCGCCCCCGCCGCAACCGGGCGATTTTCTGGATACTGGCGGTTATCCTGTTCGCGGTGGTGGCGATCGGCGCGATCGCTGCCATGGCCAGCTTTGGCGTCCCCGACTGGCTGCCGCTGTCCCACAGCGCGTTTGCCGAGGCCCAGCCGGACCTGGCACTGAATTTTCCGCAGAGCCAGCAGGAATGGCGTCCATTGCCCAATGGCAACACTTTTTTCAACGTCAGCGGATCGATCGCGAATGCCGGCAGGGAACGCCGCCCGGTACCGACCCTGGAAATCGTGCTGCGCGATGGGCACAATGCGGTCGTCTACAGCCTGGAGACGGCATCGCCCAAGCCGGTCCTGGCACCAGGCGAAAGCGAAACGATCAACCAGGCCATCATCGACGCCCCCAAATCGGCACACACCGCGACGATCGGCTGGAAAGCGCGCTAGAGCGTGATGACAAAAAGTGGGTACCGGTTTTTGTCCTTAAATCACGCGAAAACAAAGACTCCAGAGCATGATGCGATTCTATCTTATCGCATCATGCTCTAGGACGGACTCGCGGCTTGCAGGTGCCATTCCCCTTTGCTAATGGCCCGCTCCTACCCCGGAGGGCGGAATTTTCCACCCTGATGATTTAGCGGTCGTGGCGGAACTGGTAGACGCGCAACGTTGAGGTCGTTGTGGGCGAAAGCCCGTGGAAGTTCGAGTCTTCTCGGCCGCACCAAACAGTCCAGAGTAACTACCCCTCAAGCCGCCTGGATCGGAATTGCGCCGAAAGTGGCGCAGTCCCGGGCTCGGCGCTGCGCTTCCGGTCAGGGGCAGTTGCCGCCCGAAGTTGGCTACTTCCTCGCCGGCGTGGGGAACAGAGACAAGTTGCGATCGGGCTGGCGGCGCCTTACGGAAAGCCGGCATGAGCAGCGTTGCCCTTCACGATCTGACGAAGCTTATTGGTTCGACGGTCGTGCTCGACACTACCAGCCTGACCATCGAGGACGGCGAATTCGTCGTCGTGATGGGGTCTTCGGGCTGCGGCAAGTCCACCCTGCTGCGGCTGATCGCCGGTCTGGAGACGCCGACCCAGGGTCGTATCCTCATTGCCGGGCGCGATGTCACCGCGCTTGATCCCGCTGATCGTGGCGTCGCGATGGTGTTCCAGTCCTATGCGCTTTATCCGCACCTCACCGTTGCCGAAAACATCGCATTTCCCCTGCGCATGGCCAAAGTCGATCGCCCGGCCATCGCTGCGAAAGTCGCGGCGGTCGCCGATCTGCTCGAACTCGGGCCACTGCTCGACCGGCGCCCGCGGGCATTGTCGGGCGGCCAGCGCCAGCGCGTCGCAATTGGCCGGGCGATCGTCCGGGATCCGGCGGTACTCCTGCTGGACGAACCCCTGTCGAACCTCGATGCGGCGCTGCGCATCAAGCTGCGGCATGAATTCGCCCGGCTGCACCAGCGGCTGGGCGCCACGATGATCTACGTCACCCACGACCAGATCGAGGCGATGACGCTGGCCAACCGCATCGTGGTGATGGCCGCGGGCCGGGTGGAGCAGGTGGGGGCGCCGCTCGACCTGTACCGGTCGCCCGCGACCATCCGGGTGGCGGAATCGATCGGCTCGCCGGCCATGAACATAATGCCGGTCCGGTTCCTGCGCGGCGGGCAGGACGGGATCATTGTCGAATTGCCGGGCGGAGGCGAGTGTTGCGTCGCCGTGCCGGCGCCGCCCATGCCGGTCGGTGCGCCGCTGATGCTGGGGGTCCGGCCCGAGCATCTGCGCGCCGACCCGCAAGGTCCGTTTGGCGGCCGGGTGGAGCTGTTCGAGCGCCTTGGACCC
This sequence comes from uncultured Novosphingobium sp., assembly GCA_964245935.1. GTDB lineage: Bacteria > Pseudomonadota > Alphaproteobacteria > Sphingomonadales > Sphingomonadaceae > Novosphingobium. Next base: position 4,847 of record CAXTOS010000094.1, on the reverse strand, counting down.
TTGTCCTTTGCGCATCTCGCCAGCGTCGTGGAGGTCGGAACCCTGGTCGCCCAACTGCCGAGCGACCGGCATGTCGTGCTTGGCGAAGCGATCTTTTTTGCAGCATCGGCCCACCACCTTTACCTGTTCGATGCTGCCGGTCTTGCCCTTCCGCGTATCAACCCTTGACGCCGCCGCTGAGGACTCCGGTGAAATAGAACCGGTGCAGGGCCAGGAACAACAGCAGCACCGGCGCCGTCGTGATGACCGCGCCGGCCATCATCAGTTCGGTGTCGCGGGCATGCTCCCGGCTGATCGCCGCCAGGGCGACAGGAAGGGTATAAAGCCGCTGATCAGTGATGATGATGAGCGGCCACAGAAAATCGCTCCAGCTCGCCAAAAACGTGAATAGCGCCAGCGTGACGACCACCGGCCGAAGCAGGGGCACCACGATCCTGGTGAATATGGCAAATTCGCTGGCGCCATCGACCCGCGCCGCATCGAGCATTTCGTCGGGGATGGCCAGCGAGGCCTGGCGCACGAACAGGACGCCATAGACGCCGGCCAGCCCCGGTGCGAGGACGCCGGCGTAGCTGTTTACCAGCCCGACCCACTTGAGCATCAGGAACAGCGGCAGCATGGCCACCTGCGTCGGAATAACCACCAGCGCGAGCAGCAATTGCAGCAGGCGGGCGCGCCCGATGAAGCGCAATTTGGCAAAGGCGTAGCCGGCAGGCACCGTCAGCGCCAGACCCAGGATCGTTGCCGCGAGCGCCAGCGCCGCGCTGTTGGCCACGGCGGGAAGCATCTTGTAGCTGGTCGAGCCGCCGGTCGTACCGGGATGCGCAAAAAGCAGTTCGCGGTAATTGGCCAATGACGGATTTGTCGGCCAGAAAGGCGGCGGAAAGGTCGAGGCCGCGCCCCTCGGCATCAATGAGACGTTGACCATCCACAGCAGCGGTGCGGCCGTCAGCAGGGCCAGCGCGGCAACCAGCGCGGTACGCAACAGGCGCTGCGGTTTCACAGCCATTCGTAGCGCCTCGCCAGGCGCGCCTGGACCGCGGTCAGCAGCACGATTACGATGAACAGCGGCACGGCAACCGTGCAGGCCATGCCCAGGTTCCACCAGGTGAAGCCTTGATCGAACATGAAATAGAGCACGGTGATCGTGCTTTGCGCAGGTCCGCCATGGGTCATCACATAAGGCTCGGTAAAGATCTGCATGAAGTTGGCCACGCTCAGCACCGCCGCCAGCAGCAGCGCAGGCCCCAGCGCCGGCAATGTGACATGGCGAAAGCGCATCCAGGCGCCGGCGCCGTCAAGCCGCGCAGCCTCAAGCAAGTCCTGGGAAACGGTCGACAGGGCGGCGATGAAGACCAGCATGTTGTAGCCGAATGCCTTCCACACGATGAAGATCAGCGTGGCCGGGATGCTGGTCCCCGGATTGCCGAGCCAGTCCACCGGCGCGATACCGGCCAGCGACAGCGCGTAATTCAGCAATCCCGTCCGGGCGTCGAGGACGTATCGCCACACCAGCGCGGTCGCCACGACGGTAGTCACGTATGGCGCGAATAGCAGCACTTGCCACAAGGGCTTCCAGCGCACGGTCGCCGAGTTCAGCAGCAGCGCGGTGGCCAGGGAGGTGCCGATGGCCGCGGGCACGCCGATCACCGCGAACAGGACAGTATTGACGACCGAACGCCAGAACAGCGGCGTACTCAACAATTCGATATAATTTCCGGCACCGACAAAGCGAAGATTGTGCAGGCTGGCAAGCGCATAGATGTCGAAGTCGGTCGCGCTCAACAGCAGCGCACCCAGCGTCGGCACGATCAGCGCCAGGGCCGTGCCGACGAGGACCGGCAGCACGAACATCAGTCCGGCGCTTTCTTGGCGGGTCCGCGAGGCCGGCCGCGTCATGGCGTCCGCCCGTGGTCGAGCAGCCACCGGCGCTTTTGCAGGATGCGATCGACGCGTTTGTCCATTTCGATCGAGGCGGCGTCCACGCCATAATCGCCGCGCACCATATGTTCGGCGACAAGCTGCACCTCGGTCACGATCCGCTCCCATTCGGGCACCGCCGGCGGGGCGATGCTTTGCGCGATCTGCGTGGCAAAGCTCTGGGGGGCGGGATCGCTCGAAAGGGCCGATCCCCGCCACGCCGACGGGCGCGTCGGCAGATCACCGGTAATTCCGTAGATCCGGCGCTGGGTAGCGGGGCTGCACAGGTAATCGACCAGCTTCCACGCATCCCCGGGGCTCCGGGCCGTTCTGCTGACGGCGATGCTGGTGCCCCGCGCCATGGCATTGCCCGCCCCCCGCAGTCCCGGCGTCGCCGCCACGCCCCACAAGTCCCTGGGAATGGCGGCAGCGCGCCGCCGCAGGTCGCCGATGGCGACCGCATCCGACGGCAGGATCGCAAACCAGCCGCTCCGGAACGAGATGTAGGTATCTCCCGCTTCCGCGCCGGTGATCGCCGGTGACAGCCGCTCGTCGTAGATCGACTTGTAGAAGCCAAGCGCGGCGCGAAAGCCGTCCGACGAGAAATTCCCCCTGGTGTTGCGGTCACGCAGCAGGGGCGCCGGCTGTTGCGCGGCAAAGGCGAACAGCGGCTCGGGCCAGTCAAGCAGATGGAGCGTCGCATAGCGGTCCGGATGGCGCCGCTTCAGGGCCTGCGCCATGCGCATCCAGTCGTTCCACGCCGCCGGCGGCGCCGCATATCCGGCATCCGCCAGAAGATCGCGCCGAAAGAACTGCATCCAGCTGTCGGCGGTCCACGGGATCGCCATGGCGCGTCCAGCGACCTTGACCGAGGCCAGCGCGCCCGAAAACTGATCGTCGAGCAGGTGCGAGCCCGGTCGCGGCGGGGCAAGTGCTCCGACCAGCGCGAGTTCCGGCAGCCATGTGCTACGGAGCATCATCACGTCCGGCAGCGAATTGCCCGCATAGCCGGTCAGCAGTTTTTCGTGGGCGCCGGTCCAGGGGATGGCCTGGACGTCGACGTCGATCCCGGTCTGCCGCGTAAACTCGGGGAGCAGCAGCGGCGCATTTTCTCCGGAGGTGCCGATTGCCCACCAGATGAGCCTGCCGCCGGTCTGCGCTGGCGCGCAGCCCGAAAGCGCGGCTCCGGCCGCCGCCTCGAGCAGTCCGCGACGAGAGATCGACGGCATGGTCCGCGGCGTTGCAATCCTGTCGTCCAATCGCTCCCCGCTGTTCGCTTTGTGATGGGCGCCCGCTCCCACCAGGTGATCGCATCGACGGACGTTGATGTTGACGCATCGCACCTTGGTCAAGCTGAGGCGACACTCAAGCTTTTTCCAGCCGGACGCATCAGCACTTTGGTACAGCTGTCGGTGACGGGCGGCAACGGGCAGGGAACACATGAAATTGTGGCGCCGGGGCATCATCGTTTTTAAAAAAATGCCGGGTTGATCAAGATCGTTGACGATATCCGACATTTTCGATGGACAGGCGAGATAAGAATTCAGGGGGAAATGATGGGTTTGCTAAGGAACCGAGGGCTGTTGCTGGCCAGCGCTGCCATGCTGCTGGCTCCAGCAGCGGCGAATGGACAAGGGCGCCCGGCTGGGGCAGCGGCTGAAGACCAGGCTTCATCGCCCGCAGCGCAAGCCGGACCGGGACTGCCGACGCCCCCGGCAGGCGCTGCATCCGACACGCCACCGGCAGAGATCGTTATCACCGGATCGCGCATCGTCCGTTCCGAATTTGCAGCGCCGAATCCTATCACCTCATTCACCGCGAAGGAAATCGCGGAATCGGGCAATACCAACATCACCGGTTTTCTCGAACGGGTGCCCGCACTCACCGGGTCGCAAGACTCTACCCAGACTTCCGGCGGCAATGCCTTATCCGTCAAACTTCTCGGCGCGGCCGGGCTCAACGAGCTCAACCTGCGCAACCTGGGCACCAACCGCACGCTGGTGCTGGTCAATGGCCGTCGCCATGTCGCGGGCGAGGTCGACAGCGCCGCTGTCGACATCAACAGCATCCCGACCGACCTGATCGAACGCGTCGATGTCCTGACCGGCGGCGCGTCCGCGGTGTACGGCGCCGACGGCGTGTCGGGCGTGGTCAACTTCATCCTGAAGCACGACTTCGACGGCATTTCCGCACGCGGCCAGATGGGCATTTCGTCGCAGGGAGACGCGGCCAACCGGTTCTTTTCGTTCGCAGCCGGCAAAAACTTCGCGGGCGGGCGCGGCAACATTACCCTGGCCTATGAATACAACGCCGACGATCGTCTCCAGAACGACGACCGGACCTATCTCCAGGGTAGCCGCCGCGTTTATCTCATCCCCAATGACGCCGCGGTAAACAATCCCGCCCTGCCGCATAACATCCTGGTCGGCGACCTGCGCTATCGCAATGAGTCGCCGATCGGCGCGGTGTCGGTCGACGGCGGCGCCACCATCGCGTTCAACGGGCTGGGCCAGCCCTACCGGCACGGGACGCCGGCCGCCTATTATTCGACCGGGGGCGACGATACGCCGGTCGCCGGCTTTTACTCGGGCGACCTGGCACCACGGATTCGCCGCAATGACATCAATCTGCTTGGCCACTATGATGTGTCGGACGCGCTGAAGCTGTCGGTCGAGGCCAAATATGCGCGAACCGAGGCGACCACCTTCGACTATTTCATCGGCACCTATGGCACGACGATCACCCTGGACAACCCGTTCGTTCCGGCTCCGATCCGTGCTGCGGCGCTGGCGGCAGGCCAGACTTCGGTGCAGGTGACGCGCGACAATATCGACTATGGCCGCCACGGCGAAAACGACTTGCGCCAGACCTATCGCGGCGTTCTGGACGCGACGCTACACGGCGAGTTCGGCGCGATCCTGGAATGG
>CAXTOS010000093.1:0-9401 GCA_964245935.1 uncultured Novosphingobium sp. | reverse complement strand
GGGTGGCCGGGCGGGGGAGCGGGCTGGCACCGTCTTAACCGGAAAGACTCTAGTGCACGATGCTCTAATTCGGCAACGCCTTCACCATATTCGCCATCGGATTATCCGTATCCGGGTTGCCCTGCGCGTCGTCATGGCCGGTTTGCGATCCCCCAAATTCCGTTTGCGGGCGATCCATTGTGCGCCACCACGGATGAGCGCCCTGGCTGGCCGCGACGCTGGTGACCTGGCTATCGACCAGATTGAGCGCCAGACCGCCGGTGCGCATCAGCAAGGCGCGGTCCGCCTTGATCAGCGCGGGATGGCACGGCCCGAACAGAATTTGCCGGGCGATGACGATATCCACACCGGCACAGGCGCGCGCCAGCGTATCATCGGATACGCTGGCGCGCGTGCGCGCAACCAGCAGTCGCCAGATCCTGCCGCCCCGGCTGATTTCGATCCTGCAGAAATCGTGATTGCAGCGGGCGCCTGGCCATGTGTCCAGCGGTGCGCTGGTGCCGGCCATGCCGGCCAGCTCCAGCATCTCGTTCCGGGTGAAGCCGCTGCGTTCCTGGCGCAGGATCATCAACTTCGCGCCGTTGTCCGAAATAATGCCCAGATTGCGGCCGTCGCCGGTGATCAATACGTCGGGCGCGCGCAGCCAGGCCAGTGAACCGGCCGCCAGCAGCGCCGGGATCAGCGCCAGCAGCCGCGCCTTGCCGCGCCACAAGCCCAGCCACAGCATCGCCGCCACGAAAATGACGAGCCGGCCCGCGCCAAAACTTGGCAGCAAGGTAACCGATCCGGGCAGATCGGCGGTCCGATGCGCGACCGCCAGCAGCAGATTCAGCGATTTTGCCACCAGCCACCACACCGGCGCGCCCAACCCGATGACATCCAGCGTCAGCGCCACCCCAAGCAACGGCATGACCACGAAAGTGGTCAAGGGGATCGCGACCAGATTGGCTAGCGCACCGTACAGCCCCGCGCGATGGAAATGGAACAGCGCAATCGGCATCAGCGCCAGATCGATGACCATGCCGCTGAGCAGGAGGATCGCCAGTGTACGCCCGATGCGTTTCAGCCGGGGCTCCGCGCGGTGCGCCAGGAACTCTCGCACCGGCCGGGCGTCATGCAACGCGATGATCGCCAGCACGGAGCCAAAGCTCATCTGAAAACTTGGCCCCGCCACCGCTTCGGGCCACAGCAGCATCACCGCCAGCGCCGCAAACGCCAGCAGGCGCAGGCTGAGCGGCTGGCGTCCCTGCGCCAGCGCGGCCAGGATCAGCAGCGCCCCCAGGCACGCGCGCACCGTGGACACCTGCGCGCCGGTCAACAAGGTATAGCAGATGCCGACCAGCGCGCCGACGCCCGCGGCCAGCAGCGGCAACCGCAGGCGCAACGCCAGCACCGGAGATAGCGCCAACAAACGGATCGCGAGAAAATAGGCCAGCCCCACCACCGCGCTGACATGCAGCCCGCCGACCACCAGCAAATGGGCGAGGCCGGCATCGCGCATGGCCTGTGCGTCCGCTACGGCGATGCCGCCGCGTTCCCCGGTGGTAATGACCGCCGCGATCCCCCCGGCCGACCCCGCGATGCGCGCCCGGACATGGGCCGCCAGCGCAGATCGCGTCCGTGCCAGCCAGCCGCCGGCTATCGCGGGGACGACGATCGTGGGCGGGCTGATCACCCCTCCGGTTGCCGAAATCCCTTCGAACCAGGCCGCGCGGGCAAAATCGATGCTGCCCGGCAATACGGGAGCGCCGGGCGGCAGCAGCCGCGCGCGCAGGCGCACGATCGCACCCTCGGCCAGCCCCGCCCGGTCCGATCCCACGGGCAGGGATACCCGCACGCGGATCATCCGGTCGGTGCGCGGTTCACGCGTGGCCAGCACCAGGCGCACGCGCTGCTCGGCCGGTTCGTCAGTGCGGTTCAGCACGCGTCCGTCGATCCACGGCACCATCGCCCGGGCAATCGGCGGCGTGCCCACCAGTGCGGATTTGGCCCACACCGTGGCGCAGCCGGCCGCAACCATCAGCCCCAGCGCGATCAGCGCCAGGCGCAGATAGGGATACCGGCCCTGCGCCTGCAGCACAGCAGCCGCTCCCGCCGCCACGCCCAGGCTGAGCGCGATCAGCCCCAGCCATTCCCCGCGGGTTTGCAGCGCGAACCACAAGCCAATCCCGGTACCAAAGCCCACCGCCAGCCAGGGCGCCCGATCGAACCCCGCCTCATCGAGCGATCGTTCGACGGCTGCGGCAATGGCCGACAAACGCAGCGATGCCAGGCCCGTCAAACGCTGGCGCCACCCGCCCGAGAAAATGCCGGGGCGCTGAACGACCCTTGCCAAGCGGCTGGACAAGCCCGCCAAGCTGGGCCAAATACGATGTTGCAGTGCAGCGTCGTGCTTTGCCGGGTCCGCTGGCGTCTCGCTGTGTTCGCCACCGGAGGTTTCGGCCTGACTTGGCATGCCCGCATTGGACAGGAAGGATCGAGTGATGGCAAGCGGGAGCGCAACGGACGGCCAGGCGGCGATGTCTCGCCCCGTCGTCACGCGCTTTGCGCCCTCGCCCACCGGCTATCTGCATATCGGCGGCGCGCGCACGGCGCTGTTCAACTGGCTGTTCGCGCGGCACCACGGCGGCAAATATCTGCTCCGGATCGAGGATACCGACCGGGCCCGTTCGACGCAGCCCGCCATCGAGGCGATTTTTGATGGGCTTGACTGGTTGGGACTGGGCGGCGACGGGCCGGCGGTGCTGCAATTCGCCCGCTCGCCGCGTCATGCCGAAGTGGCCGCTGCGTTGCTGGCGTCCGGCCATGCCTATCGTTGCTATCTGGCGCCCGAGGAACTGGCCAACCGGCGCAGCCGCGCGCTTGCCGCGCATACCACCTTCCGGCTCGACAGCGAATGGCGCGACGCCGATCCGGCGACGGCCCCTGTTGGCCAGCCTTTCGTAGTGCGGATCAAGGCGCCAAGAGAGGGTGAAACCGTGATCGAAGACCTGGTGCAGGGCCGGGTCGCGGTGGCCAATGCCGAAATCGACGATTTCGTGCTGCTCCGCTCGGACGGCACCCCGACCTACATGCTGGCGGTGGTGGTCGACGATCACGACATGGGCATCACCCATGTCATTCGCGGCGACGATCATCTCAACAATGCCTTTAGGCAACTGGCGATCGTCCATGCGATGGGCTGGGAAATCCCCGCCTATGCGCATATCCCGCTGATCCATGGCGCAGACGGCGCAAAGCTGTCGAAGCGGCATGGTGCGCTGGGCGTCGATGCCTATCGCGACGAACTCGGCATCCTGCCCGAGGCCGTGGTCAATTATCTGCTGCGCCTGGGCTGGGGTCATGGCGATGATGAAATCATCTCGCGCGACGCTGCCGTGGCATGGTTCGATATCGGCGATGTCGGGCGCAGCGCCTCGCGCTTCGATCAGGCGAAATTGCAGAACCTCAATGCGCATTATCTGCGCGAGGCGGATGATGCCCGGCTCGCCGCGCTGGTCGCGCCCCGCCTGACGGGCACCGTCGACCTGGATCTGCTGATTCGGGCCATGCCGGTGCTCAAGCTGCGGGCCAGGGATCTCGACGAACTGGCGGCGGGGGCGGCGTTCCTGTTTGCCCGCCGCCCGCTGGCGCTAGATGCCAAGGCGGCGGCCCTGCTGACGCAAGACGCGCGCGCGCATTTGCAGCGCGTGCACGCGCTGCTGGACGGCGAATCCGACTGGACAAGCGCACGGCTGGAAGCCAGTCTGAAGGCGATGGCCGAGGAACTGGGCATAGGGCTGGGCAGACTGGCCCAGCCGCTGCGCGCAAGTTTGACGGGACAGGCGACATCGCCTGGCATTTTCGATGTACTGGTTCTGCTCGGACGGCAGGAAAGCCTGGCGCGCATCGCCGCCCAGGCGCAACTTGCCGAAACGGGCTCTGTGTAAGGGAGTATTGGTTGTGGGTGAAAGTTCGAAACTGGCGTTCGACGGCAAGGATTACGATTATCCCGTCCTGAAGGGTACGGTCGGCCCGGATGTCATCGATATCCGCAAGCTGTATGGCCAGACCGGAGCGTTCACCTTCGACCCCGGATTCACGTCCACTGCGGCGTGTGAAAGCGCGCTGACCTACATCGACGGCGACGAAGGCGTGTTGCTGCATCGCGGCTATCCGATCGGGCAGCTGGCGGAAAGCTCCAGCTTCATGGAAGTGTGCTACCTGCTGCTCAACGGCGAATTGCCGTCAAGCCCGGAACTGGCCGATTTCAGCCGCACTATCAGCCGGCACACCATGCTGCACGAACAATTGATGAGCTTTTACAGCGGTTTTCGCCGTGATGCACATCCGATGGCGATCATGTGCGGCGTGGTCGGCGCGCTGTCGGCCTTTTACCATGATTCGTCCGACATCGCCGATCCCGATCATCGCCGGATCAGTTCGCACCGCCTGATCGCCAAGATGCCGACGATCGCGGCTGCCGCTTACAAATATTCGGTTGGCCAGCCGTTCATGTATCCGGACAACACCCTGTCCTACACCGGCAATTTCCTGCGCATGACCTTTGGCGTGCCGGCCGAGAAGTATGAAGTGAACCCGGTCATCGAAAAAGCGATGGACCGGATTTTCATCCTCCACGCCGACCATGAGCAGAATGCCTCCACCTCCACCGTGCGGCTTGCCGGTTCCTCGGGCGCCAATCCCTTTGCCTGCATCGCGGCGGGGATTGCCTGCCTTTGGGGCCCGGCGCACGGCGGCGCCAATGAGGCCGCGCTGAACATGCTGCGCGAGATCGGCACGCCCGATAACATCCCGCGTTATATCGAGCGGGCCAAGGACAAGAACGATCCGTTCCGCCTGATGGGCTTTGGCCACCGCGTCTACAAGAATTACGACCCCCGCGCCACCGTCATGCAACAGACCCTGCGCGAGGTATTCGCGGCGATGAAGGTGACCGATCCGCTGTTCGACACCGCGCTCAAGCTTGAAGAACTCGCGCTGTCCGACCCGTATTTCGTCGAAAAGAAGCTGTTCCCCAACGTCGATTTCTATTCGGGGATCATCCTGTCGGCGATCGGCTTCCCCACGACCATGTTCACCGTGCTCTTCGCGCTGGCCCGGACCGTCGGCTGGGTGGCGCAGTGGAACGAAATGATCTCCGATCCCAACCAGAAGATCGGCCGTCCCCGCCAGCTTTATACCGGACCGACCGAGCGGGAATATCTGCCGATCGATAAACGGTAACGCATGGCGAGTAACGGTGAGCGCGAGGGAATACCCCTCGCGCCTTACCTGAAACTATCGCTGTTGCGACCCGCCAGCCCGCGTACCCGCGCCATATATGCCGGCCCCCAGCAACAGCACCGCCGTCGCATCGATGCCCGGCCCGAGCACCCCGGCGGCACCGAATACAGCCAGAAGCAGCGCCAGCAGCGCGCGATCATCCAGCCAGCGTCCCCAGTTCCGGGGCAGGGTTTGCGGCACCAGGCGGCCCATTCCCAGCAGCATCACCGGCGCAAATGCCCGTTCCGCCATAGTCTGAACGGGCAGATAAGCTATATTCTGGACCATCAGCACCGCCAGGACCGCATCCATCGTCCAGCCGAAGATGATGCCGCGCAAATTGCGGTGCGACGGCAAGTGCAGCGTTTCCCGCTCGACCCGCGCCAGCAGACGCGCCGTGCGAAGCAGGAGCCAGGCGATCGCGGCGAGGACGAACCCGGTGGCGACCCAGTGATATCCGCCCACCACCAGCGCCAGCAGCGCTGTCACCGCAGCAGCGGCGGCTACCACGCCATTGCCGCTGCCGGCATGGAGCAGCGCCGGACCGAACCGGCGAACCGCAAACTGCGCCGCCAGCAGCGAAGCATCGCTCCCCTCGCCCGTTTGCGTCTGCAACTGGATCCAGCGGCCCTCCGCCGCGTGCGCTTCGACTTCGCTGCGCACCAGCGTCCATTGCCCCTGCGCCAGAGCTGCGGCCGGCAGCATCCGCTGCGGCACGCCGCCCTGCAACGCGATCCGCTGAAGCGCGGAAAAGCCATCGCAATCGGCCGGCAGCTCGGCCAGCCGATGCACCAGCCGGCCCGGCACCCGGCACGCCCCGGCATCCGCGTGATTGAGGTCAAGCCGCTCGAACCCCGCCGCCAGTCCGGCCTCGACCGGCTGGACCAGAACCGCCGGTCCGCCTTCCAGCAGCGCGATCGCAGTCGCGGGCCAGGCCAGCAGGCCATCGCCCAACGCCACCACTTCATCGATCGGGGTGACCAGCCCAACCAGTGCGCGCGGCTCTGCTATCAGGTGAAATCTGACCCCCACCGCCTCGGCCGCGACTTGCAATCCCGCGATCCCGTCGTCGAGCGCCGGGGCAAGGCACACAATCCGCTCGCAGCCCAGCGCCAGCACGACGCCGAGTTGATGGCGGGCAAGCGTGACGGCCCCGAGCCGCAGGTTTGCGCGCAACAGGCTATGCTCCGGTTCGCCCTGGGGTCCAGCCTTGCCCTTGGCCCCAGCCTTGCCCTCGGCCCCAGCCTCGGTCGGCTCGATCATGGTCAGCATCGCGACGCGCAGAATTGTTCTCCAGGCACCGGGGCCTAGCTAATCACTCGCGGGGCGATCGCAATGGTCGTCGGCGCCCGTGCGACTTCGCCACATAGCCGCCGTATGGAGTGTGAACAGGAAAAGTTCAATCCAGTGTTTATTGCTGGCCCGCGCGTGCTATCCTGCGCCGCATGGCAGGGGAACAGAAATTTACTGCGGCCGATTCCGCGGCAGCGGCTGGCGATCCGCAGCCGAATGCGCCGGACGTATCGCCCGGCGAGCAGCAGCACGATGACTTCGCGCAATCCGACATTGCCGCCGACGAGCCATGGCGGCGGGGCCGGTGGGCCGGGCCGGTGCTGGCCGGTCTGGTCCTGGCGGGATGGACGGGTCTGTTCGTCTGGGCTCATCTTGCCGCGATGGCCGGGAAGAGCGATCCGGCGCTCTGGACGCAATGGATCAGCAGCTGGGCCACACCGACGCTGCTGATCGGCGTGGCGTGGCTGGTCCTGATACGATCGAGCCGGCGCGAAATCGGGCACTTCGCCATCGCCTCGCAGTCAATCGCGCACGAGACTGACCGGCTCGAGCATCGCCTGGTCACGATCAATCACGAATTGAGCCTCGCGCGCGAATTTATCTCGGCCCAGGCCCGCGATCTCGATTCGGTCGGACGGATCGCGGTCGATCGCTTGTCGCAACATGCCGAGCGCCTGCAAACGCTGATCCAGGAAAACGGCGCGCAGGTCACCACGATCGGCACGGTCAGTGCAGCCGCGCTGGAAAACATGGAGCGCCTGCGCAACCAATTGCCCGTGCTGACCAGCGCGGCCAAGGACGTGACCAATAATTTCGGCAACGCCGGTCGCGCTGCCAATATGCAGATGGAAGATTTGATCAACGGTTTCAACCGGCTCATCCAGACCGGCAAGGCCAGCGAAAACCTGGTGTCGTCGCTGCGCGGCCAGATCAATGAGGCAATCGAGAACTTTGCCTCGCGCACCGCGGATCTGGAACGCAGCGTCCATGCCCGGGTGGTGACGATGAGCGGACGGGCCGAGGGTTTTCGGGCGACCCTGCTCGATCATCAGGCCGAATTCGACGAGCAGTTGCGCGGCCGGACTGCGGCGCTGAACAGCGAGATCGCCGAAACCCGCGACCGGCTCGATCGCGAGGAGGCGGAAAGCATCACCTCGCTGCGGTCGCGGCTGGCAGCGCTGCGCGACGAAACTGCCGCGATTGCGCGCGCGTTGCGCGATGGCGAGGCTGGTGCGCTGGCCAATTGGCGTGAAACCGTGACGCGGCTCGACTGCGACATGCGCGCGGCCGGCAATACGGCAACCGAGCTTGGTCATCAGGCGGCCGCCGCCAGCAACACCCGCATGGCCAGGCTGGCCGAAGAAGCCGCCGCGCTCGAACGCGTGCTGAGCGAAACCAACGCCCGCTTCGAAATCGAGACCGCTCGCCGCCGCCATGCGGGCGAAGCGCAGGATCACGGCATGATCGAGCGGCTGACCGCGCAACTGGTGGCGCTGGATGGCGAAATCAGCCGGCGCCAGACCGCCCAAGCAGTCCATCTCGACAGCCTTATCGGTCAGGGAAATGCGGCGATCGTCCAGCTGGCCGATATCGAGACGCAGATCGCGGCAATCGCCGATACCAACGGCGTAGCCGAGGCCGGCATGACTGAGCGCCTGCATGTGCTGGGTGAACAGCTGGGGGAAAGCCGCCAGCAGCTCGATGCCACCGATCATGCTCTGTCCGGGCTGACCGACGGCAGCGTGCGCCTGCTGGAACTGATCCGTACAGCCGTCACGCACAGCCGCGAAGACCTTGCCCAGGCCATCGAGGGTGGTGTGGAACGTCTCGATGATCTGGAACATCGCGCGCAAGTCCTGCGCAAGACGGTTGGCGCCGCCGACCACAGCGGGGAATCGCTTTCGGCCAATCTGCTGCTGGCGCATAACCGGTTGAAAGAGACGACGGGTTCGCTCGCGGCCTTGCACACCGATATCGCCGACAAGGCCGGCGCGCATGAGCAGACGCTCGATGGGCTGCAGCAAGCGCTCACCCAGCTGGACAGCCAGACCGAGGCGGTCGCCAGCCGCGCGCAGGGTGAACTGACCACCGCGATCAGCCATCTCGACGAAGCCGCGGGCGCGGCGGTGGAGCGGATCGAACTGCGCGGCGCCTCGGCGATTTCCACATTGGCCAGCCAGTTGGGCGCCGAAAGCGGCGATGCCATCGAACGGGCCATGCGCCTGCAAGTCGCCGAGATTTCCGGCAAACTCGAACAAGCCGCCGCGCATGCCGCCGGCATCAGCCGCGAAGCCGCATCGCAATTGCGCGAGCAACTGGCCAAGGTCAATGAACTGGTCGGCAATCTGGAAAGCCGCGTCGAGCAAGCCCGCACGCGCGCCGAAGAACGCGTCGATGACGATTTCGCGCGGCGGATCGCGTTGATAACCGAGGCGCTGAACTCCAATGCCATCGACATTGCCAAGGCGCTGGACACCGATGTCAGCGACACCGCCTGGTCGGCCTATCTGCGCGGAGACCGCGGCATCTTCACGCGCCGCGCCGTCCGTTTGCTCGACGCACCGCAGGCCCGCAGCATTCTCCAACTATACCGGAACGACGGCGACTTTCGCGAATACGTCAGCCATTACATCCATGATTTCGAGGCGATGCTGCGCCAAATCCTCTCCACCCGCGACGGCCACGCGCTGGGCGTGACGCTGCTGTCGTCGGATATGGGCAAGCTGTACGTGGTGCTGGCGCAGGCGATCGAGCGGTTGCGGGGTTGAGGGGTTGGGTAAGGTGCAGATTTAGAGCAATTTGTGATCACATTGTAGCATACCCAGCATGGCGAAAGTAGTTCA
>CAXTOS010000092.1:0-9426 GCA_964245935.1 uncultured Novosphingobium sp. | reverse complement strand
CGATGATCCGCAGCGGCGCACCCCCCGGTTGCCCGGCCGAAACTGCCAGCATCGTACGAATCTGGACCGGCGAGGTATGCGTGCGCAGCAGCATCTCGCGGTCATCCGGGTCGCGGTCAGGGAAATAGAACGTGTCGTGCATCGCCCGCGCCGGATGGCTTTCGGGCAGGTTGAGCGCGGTGAAATTGTGCCAGTCGTCTTCGATCTCGGGACCGTTGGCGACGGCAAAACCCAGGTCGGCGAATATTTCCGCCAGCTCATCCATCACCTGGCTGACCGGATGGACGGTGCCGCGCGGGGCGATGGCTGCGGGCAGGGTCAGGTCGATGCGTTCGCCGGCGAGCCGCGCCGCGAGCACTGCCTCGTCCAGCGCGGCCTTGTGCGCGGCCAGCGCCGCGGTCACGTCTTCGCGCAACCCCTGGATCAGCGGGCCTTCGCTCTGCCGCTGCTCCGGCGACATCGCGCCCAGCGTCTTGAGCAGGCCGGAAATCGATCCACGCTTGCCCAGCAAGGCGACGCGCAGGGTCTCCAGCTCGCTGAGGTCTTGCGCCGCCGCAATCTGCGCCAGCGCCGCTTGCCGGGTTGTCTGGTGATCCACTGAAGCTCCGTGCCTGGGCCGGCTGGCCGACCGTCGTAGCCGCGCTCCTTAGGGTCCAAAGCCGCTGACGGCAATGGTGGCGCTGTTCAGAGGGATCGACCGGCCACGCCGGCCAGTTCCATGATCGAACTCCCCCGTGGGCTGTCCAGGGCCTGTACCGCCGAGCCGGCCAGCCGCATCCGTTCGCGCACAAAGACATCCAGCACCGGGTGCGCCATGCCGCCATACTGACGCGGGGTCATCCCCATGAACTGCCGGAAATCGCGCACAAATTGCGCCTGATCGTGATATTGACTGTCGATCGCGCCGATCCATTTCAACGACGGATCCAGCATGAATTGCGACAGGCTGCGCATGAACCGCTGGCGGCGCATCAACAATTTGGGCGGAAAGCCAAAGTCGCGCAAACACACCCGTTCCACCGTCCGTGGGCTGACGCCCGACAGCTCGACCAGTTCGGCAACGGTGATGACATCGGGATCCACCAGCGCGGCGTGAATCGCCAGGATTCGGGCCTCATCGACCACCGGCTCGGCCAGCCGGGCGCGGAAATGGCCGATGATCCGGGCCAGTTCGCCAGCCTGGTCGGGTTCCGCACCGAACAGGCCGGCCACCAGCGGAGCAAAGCCGGCCATGGCGGGGTGGCTGTTGCCGTCCAGTACGGCGTTGGCCAGGACCCCCGCCGGGGTGCGCACGAATTTGGCCCATCCCAGCGGCAGGAAGCCGATCCCCCACAGCCGGGTCGTGTGCACGGTGAAACGCACGGCGCGCGCGCTGGGGCCGGTGGCAATGAAATTGGTATTCGACACAAGGCTGGCGACGCCGGTGCCGGTTGCGCTGCCCGCCTGCGCCGCGGCATTCGACAGCAGCCGCAGATTGCCCCATTCGGGGTGGAGATAATCGCTGACAGAATCGCCCCCCGGAACGGTAATCCGGGCCACGTAGAAACTCGTAAAATATCGGGCAAGATCCGCCGGCGGCTGGCAGAACTCTACCCGCACATGACAAAGGTGCGACACCGGAACCCCCCTGCTTTTCGCAGCTATGCCCGAGCAATGGACCGGACTCGCCTGCAACGCAACCGGGAAGCCGGAAAGAGCGTGATGACAAAAAGTGGGTACCGGTTTTTGTTCTTGAATCACGCGAACACAAAGACTCCAGAGCATGACGCAATTCTACCTTATCGCATCATGCTCTGGCGGAAAAATGTCGATGCCGGCAAAGAAACGGGCGCAGATCGCCGGTGCGATCTGCGCCCGAAAACTCCAGCCGCAGCGGTCAGATCAGGCTGCCAGGGCCTGCCTGGCCTGTGCGATCACCGTCGAAAAGATACCGCCCTCGTTCATCGCCAGGTCGGCCATGGTCTTGCGGTCCAGTTCGATCCCGGCCAGCTTGGTGCCGTGGATGAACTGCGAATAGGTCAGCCCTTCGGCGCGCACCGCGGCATTGATGCGCTGAATCCACAAGGCGCGGAAACTGCGCTTCTTGGCCTTGCGATCGCGATAGGCATATTGCCCGGCCTTTTCAACGGCCTGACGCGCAACGCGAATGGTATTCTTGCGGCGTCCGCGATAGCCCTTGGCCTGCTCCAGGATATTCTTGTGCTTGGCGCGGGTGGTGACACCCCTCTTGATACGGGTCATTCTATAGTACTCCTTTTCGCCAAGGCGCCAGGATGCTTCGCATCACGCCCTGGAAACGCTCAAATGCCGCGCGGGCTTGATCAGAGCCCGTAGGGCGCCCACTTCTTGATCACCTTTGCATCGGCATCGGAGATCACATCGGCACCGCGGTGTTGACGGATGTACTTGGCATTATGGCTCATCAGGCGGTGGCGCTTGCCGACCGCGCCATGCTTGATCTTGCCGGTGGCAGTGAGCTTGAAGCGTTTCTTGACGCCGCTCTTCGTCTTGAGTTTGGGCATTTTGGTCTCCTCAGGTTACGACACATCAAACCCGCCGTGGCAGCCCTTACAGCCAGGCCGGTCATCGCATCCGTGTCGATGGAAGCGCGCGCCAATAGTTGGCAGTGGCGGGAAATGCAAGGGGAACCGGCTCAGCCTGCGTAGGCGGGGTATCCGGTAGCTTTGAGCCAGGCCTGAAAATCGCCCTTGAGGATGAGGCGCGCGTCGGCCGGCAGGGGCTGGTTGAAGCGATAGACCTGAGCCGGACGGGTCGCGCCTGCTGCATCGGTGACCGGCATCTGTTCCCGCAGATACAGCGACTCCATGGGCCGATCCGCGCGAAAATCCTCCCATTCATCAAGCCGCGCCAGTTCGTCCACGCCAAATCCTTCCACCGCCTCGTAAAGCACGCCATGCACCGGCCCGCCCGGTCCCGGCATCAAGGCCGGATACCACCCTGCTATATCCGGGATCGCCCAGAGCGCGCCCGGCACGCTCGCCACCCCGATCGGACGTAATTGGCCATGCACCGCATGCGCTGCCGGATTATTGCTGCCGGCGATCAGCGTGCCATAGAAAAAAAACAACCGGGGCAACGGCCAGGCCCGCTCGTCAATGCCCGCCGGCGAGCGCCGCAACCACCTCTTCCAGCCGCGCCGGATCGCCCAGCGCCAGGACATGGCCATCCGATTCGCTGTTCAACGGTTCGCCGTTCCAGTCCGCCATCGTCCCGCCCGCGCCTTCGACCACCGGCACCAGCGCAGCCCAGTCATGGATCTTGAGCCCCGCCTCGCAGACGATATCGAGATGGCCCGAGGCCAGCATTGCGTAATTATAGCAATCGCCGCCCATCACCATGCGGCGGTAATCGGTCTTTGCCGCGAGATCCATGAAATGGCCGCCATCGGCATCGCTGAAATAATGCGGGCCGGTGGTGGCGATGGTCGCCTCGGCCATGTCGCGGCACAGCCGCGTGCGCACCGGCGTGCCGTTCAAGGTCGTCGCACGCCCGGCCGCGCCGACCCAGCGTTCGCCCATGATCGCCTGGTCGATCACGCCCATCACCGGCCAGCCATCGACCATCAGCGCGATCAGCGTGCCGAAGATCGGCCGTCCGGCCAGAAACCCGGCCGTGCCGTCGATCGGATCGAGCACCCAGCTGCGGCTGGATATGCCGGGGGTGGTGCCGAATTCCTCGCCGATCACCGTATCGCTCGATGCTTCCGCCTTGAGAATGCGCCGCATCGCCTCTTCCGCCGCGCGATCGGCCAGCGTCACCGGGGTGGCATCGGCCTTGCGCTCGGCGACGACAGCCGCGCGGAAATACGGACGAATGGCCTCGCGCGCAGCGTCCGCCAGCCGCAGGGCCAGAGCGATATCGGCGTCGAGGTTGAGTTTCACTGGCCTGCTGCTCCCATGATGGCGCCGGTGCTAATCGAACAGGCTCGACACCGAGCTTTCGTCGGCGATTCGCCGAATCGCTTCACCGATCAGCGAGGCGATCGGCAGGATGCGGATCTGTTTCGATGCGCGTGCCGCCTCGGTGGGCAGGATCGAATCGGTGATCACCAGCTCCTTCAGCGCCGAGGCATTGACCCGCGCCACCGCGCCGCCCGACAGCACCCCGTGGCTGATATAGGCGGTCACGCTGGCCGCGCCGTCATCGAGCAGCGCCTGCGCGGCGTTGCACAGCGTGCCGCCCGAATCGATGATATCATCGATCAGGATGCAGCAGCGCCCCCGCACATCGCCGATGATGTTCATCACCTCGGACTGGCCGGGGCGATCGCGGCGCTTGTCCACGATCGCCAGCGGGGCATTGTCCAGCCGCTTGGCCAGCGCCCGCGCGCGCACCACGCCGCCCACGTCAGGCGATACGACCATGATGTCCTGCCCATTGTAGCGCGCCTGGATATCGGCGGCCATCACCGGCGCGCCATAGAGGTTGTCGGTGGGGATATCGAAAAAGCCCTGGATCTGCCCGGCGTGGAGATCGACCGACAGCACGCGGTCGGCGCCGGCCTGGGTGATCAGATTGGCCACCAGCTTGGCCGAGATCGGCGTGCGCGGGCCGGGCTTGCGGTCCTGCCGGGCATAACCGAAATAAGGGATCACGGCGGTGATCCGCCTGGCCGAAGCGCGGCGCAGCGCATCGATGCAGATCAGCAGTTCCATCAGATTGTCATTGGTCGGATAGCTGGTGGACTGCAGGACGAAAACATCCTCGCCGCGGACATTTTCGTGGATTTCGACGAACACTTCCTCATCCGCGAACCGCCGCACGCTGGCGTTGGTGAGCGGCAATTCCAGATACACGGCAACTGCCCTTGCAAGCGGCAGATTGCTGTTGCCGGTCATAAGTTTCATCGCTGTTGCCTTCCAGAATTGTTCTGGACTTCCCCGCCTCGAACTTGGCCCGCCCCGAACTCCGCCCGGCTCTAGCCCAGCGTCGTGGAAATGCAACAATGTCGGCGGTGCGATCAATTCGGCTTGCGGTGCTCGCCCTTGACCCAGCGCACCGTGCCCGAACTGGCGCGCATCACCACGCTTTCGGTGGTCATTACGCCATCCTTGCGATGCTTCACGCCGTCCAGCAGCGATCCGTCGGTCACCCCGGTCGCGGCAAAAATGCAGTCGCCCTTGGCCAGTTCCTTGAGATCATAGATCTTGTTGAGATCGGTGATGCCCCATTTGTGCGCCCGCGCCTTTTCATCGTCGTTGCGAAACAGCAGCCGGCCCTTGAACTGGCCGCCGACGCAGCGCAGCGCCGCCGCCGCCAGCACGCCTTCCGGTGCCCCGCCCGAACCCATGTAGATATCGATGTTGGTATCGTCGTTGGTCGTCGCGATCACGCCGGCGACATCGCCATCGGGGATCAGCTGGATGCCGCAGCCGATCGCGCGCAGTTCCTCGATCAGTTCGGCATGGCGCGGCCGGTCGAGCACGCAGACGATGATGTCGGCGGGCGCCACGCCCTTGAATTTGGCCACCGCCGCCACATTCTCGGTCGCCGACCTGGCGAGATCGATGATGCCCTCGGGATAGCCCGGCCCCACCGCCAGCTTTTCCATATACACGTCGGGCGCGTTGAGCAGCCCGCCTTCCTCGGCGATCGCCAGCACGGTCAGCGCATTGGGACCGTTCTTGGCGGTGATGGTCGTGCCTTCCAGCGGATCGAGCGCGATGTCGATTTTCGGACCCGTTCCCTGCGCCGACCCGACCTTTTCGCCGATATACAGCATCGGCGCCTCGTCGCGCTCCCCCTCGCCGATCACCACCGTGCCGTCGATTTCCAGCTCGTTAAGCGCCGCGCGCATCGCCTCGACCGCAGCCTGGTCGGCAGCCTTTTCATCGCCCCGCCCGATCAGCCTGGCCGAATTGATCGCCGCCGCCTCCGTCACCCGCACCATTTCGAGGACGAGAACACGGTCGAGAACCTTGCTGGCGGGGGTGGACGTCATGAGGCAGGCGGTCCTTTGATAGCTGAAGTCCAAGCTCGCTTAGCCAGCCGGGAGAGGCTTGTCGAGACAAAGCCCTGACCGATTTTTGTTACATTAAGACGCGGAGACACTGCTCGCACTTTTCGTTGCAGAGGAATAGGACGAGGACCCGCCGCCATAGTGGTGTCATCGATCGCCTGCGCCTGTGGTAATTGGGGATCCATAACCCATCTGCCCTGCGCGGTATGCGCACTCTAACTTTGAATAATTAGGGGTTATGGTACGTGTCACTGTAATTCTTCCGGTACGTGTCACCGTAATTCCCGCTTAATTCCCGTAATTCCGTAATTCGAACCGGTCGTTTGGTACGAAGGCGCCGGGACGACCAGCCGGCGTTACCTCGACCAGTACGAGCGCGGATCGATCACCCGCATTACCCAGCAGGACGGCTCGACGCTGGCCGTCAACAGCTACGACGAATTCGGCATCCCGGCCTCCACCAACCAGGGCCGCTTTCAATACACCGGCCAGACCTGGTTGCCAGAGCTGGGCATGTACTACTACAAGGCCCGCATGTACTCGACCACGCTCGGCAGGTTCATGCAGACCGATCCCATCGGCTATGGCGATGGGCTGAACTGGTATAATTATGCCCACGGCGATCCGGTCAATGGGAGCGATCCAAGCGGGACCGATGAATTCGATGATCTTATCGACAGCATTAGTTCAGAGTTGATATCATTTACTCCTCCTGACTTATCGGGATTGGAACTGCCCGATCCAAATGATATCGTTGTTAACGGAACTCCGTCATCTGAGTTGCCGCCGGACGGCTCAATACCATATAATGGAGCGCCTTGCACTGATTGTACCGTTTTCAATATAAATACCGCTCAAATTACTGTCACAGGTCATAAAAATCCTAAAAATAAAAGCAATACTAATAATTCGACAGTCTTTTTTATGCAGACGCAGCCGCAAAGTCAGCAGCCGCAGGGACGTCCGGATTATTGCTTTAGTAGGGCGTATGTTCTTGGCGAGGGCATCAACAAGGTTGGAGAGTTTTTAGAAAAAGCTGGTTTAGTTGGCGCGGCGGCAGGAGCGGTGACTGGCGTCGGAGGGGCCGGAGGATTAGCCATAGCAGGGGCAGGAGACCTGTTCCAAGCAGTTGGAAGTCTTGCGACGGCCTATGGGGGTGATCCCAACGGTCTGCGAAATGCAGGCTTTGGCTTAATTGGTGGAAAGATTGCCGAAAGGGCCTTAGGGAAAGGTCTTGGTGCGGCTTTGTCTGGCTTTGGAGTAAGCCAGGTTAACGGTGCATTGGAGCACAATCCATGCGACTAAACTCCGCTTGGAAACGCATTGGTCTATCAAATACTATTTCGGGTATAAGTCTACTCGTTATTAGCTTCTTAGTCAACACGCCTGTCTTATTGGCAATATACACAGTGATATGTGTCTTATTATTTATAACTTATAAGGCTTATTTGGGTGAAAATTTGACTTTTATCCGGTGGTCATTTTGTGCTTCTGCCTTTTGTTCGTTGTTTGCAATTTCTTTTAAATTAAATGGCCAGTCAGGCCCCACGCTTGCTCTGCTTTTTTTTACCATAATCGCCCTAATTTTTGCGTTTATGCGTGCCGCATTGTTTCACGCGAGGTGATGGGTTGAAGCATACTATAGGGGGACGGGCGGCGGCGCTGCGCCGCAAAGTGGAACGCCGAACCAGCGCACGAGCAGTGCAATTACGCCAATTACCAATTCAATTACGGTGCAATTACGGTGACACCTACAATAACCCCTCAATTGACATATTGAAAGGGCGTGGCAATTGGGGATTATGATCCGTCTGCTTTGCTCGGGATGCGTACTCTAACTCTGCACGTGTCACTGTAATTCCACTGTAATTCCACTGTAATTCCCGTAATTCCAAAAATTCCGCTATTGATCTCACTTTATCCCGACCCGGTCGCCTCACTTCTCCAGCAAATGCATCACCAAAGGCTGCGCGAGCAGGCTCGGCGAGCCTTCCAGCAGCTCCAGCGCCCGGGCCACCGTGGATTCGGGTGCTTCATGCGTCACCATCGCCACCAGCACTTCGCCCTCGTTGTCGGCGCGGCCCTTCTGGATCAGGCTTTCGATCGAGACCCCGGCATCGCGCATCGCGGCGGTGATTTCGGCCAGCACGCCGGGCCGGTCGGCGACGATGAAGCGGATATAGGCGCGGCTGCGGCGATGGCCCGAGACTGCCGGGGGCATGGCCACAAGCGAACGGACCGGCACCGAAAACGGCATGTCCGCCTCGAAGCCGGCGTCGATCCCCCGCGCGATGTCGATGATGTCCGCCACCACCGCGCTGGCCGTCGGGCCATCGCCCGCGCCCGCGCCCTGAAACAGCAAGCGGCCCGAGAAATTGCCCTCGACGACCAGCGCGTTGGTGGCGCCGTCGACATGGGCGAGCGGGTGGTCGAAGGGGACGAGATGCGCCTGGACACGCTGGAACAGGCCGGGCCGGCCGACTTCACCAAGATCGATCTCGGCCATGCCGATCAGCCGGATGACATAGCCCAACGCGTCCGCCTGGGCGATATCCGCGGCCAGGATGCGCGAAATGCCCGAGGTTTCGACGGTGGCGAAATCGATGCGCGTGCCGAACGACAGGGCCGACAGGATCGCCAGCTTGTGCGCCGTGTCGGTGCCTTCGATGTCGAAGGCGGGATCGGCCTCGGCGTAACCCCTGGCCTGCGCCTCGGCCAGCACGTCCGCAAAGTCCCGCCCGGTATCCTCCATCGTCGAGAGGATGAAATTGCAGGTGCCGTTGAGAATGCCATAGACGCGATCGACCACATTGGCCGCCGCACCCTCGCGCAGACCCTTGATCACCGGCACCCCGCCCGCCACCGCCGCCTCGAAGCGCAGCGGCGCGCCGGCACCTTCGGCCAGCGCCGCCAACTCGAGCCCGTGATGCGCGATCATCGCCTTGTTCGCGGTGACCAGCGCCTTGCCGGCAGCCAGCGCGCGCCGGGCCAGCGCCAGCGCCGGGCCGTCGGCGCCGCCGACCAGTTCGACCACCACATCGACATCGGCGCGCGCGGCCATGGCGGTCATGTCGTCCTCCCAGCCATAGCTGGCGATGTCCACGCCGCGATCCTTGCCGTACTCGCGCGCGCTGACCACGCTGACCACGATCGGCCGCCCCGCGCGCCGGGCAATCAGCGCGCCATTGGTTTCGACCAGCCGGATGACGCCAGCCCCCACCGTGCCCAGCCCCGCCAGCGCGATCCGCAGCGGCTCGCCCACACCAGGCTTGCCTGCCGGACCAGGGCCGGGCCTGGCCGCCCGACTGACGGATATGGATGACTGAGCCATTATAACCCCTTTGCGGAAAAATGGCCCCTAACGCATGATCTCCTTGCGTCCAACCTCTCGCTGAAAAGTCAATTCCGCGTGCGCCCGCACGGCCCCAGCCCCGCCATGACCAGAT
>CAXTOS010000091.1:0-9738 GCA_964245935.1 uncultured Novosphingobium sp. | reverse complement strand
GGTGGCCGGGCGGGGGAGCGGGCTGGCACCGTCTTAACCGGAAAGACTCTAGCGCAGGTCGAATGACTTTTTCCTGGCCAAAAGCCAGGCGCCGACAGGTCGGGCAGCTTTCTGACAGGGACGTTCCACAAGAATGTGCACGATGTAGGAAGCGGGGATTACCAAAATCGTCGATATGCCAATCAACAGCCCGAACCGCACAGCTGGCGAAGTTACCATGTACCATTGATGTTTCAATAACAGGTGAATTATAATCAACAATATCATCGGGTGCAGCAGATAAAGGTCATAAGAGATGCTGCCGAGAAACGCCATGGGTCTTGATTGTAGCACTGCCCTGAAAAAACTGGATAAACGTGTAAAGAAATCTGTCTTGATCGCCGAATTGGTCAAAAGCGAAAAACACACCGCGACGATTGCCGCGTAAATAAACGTCGTTTCCAGGGCTGTCAGAACCAGCAGCAAGCATAATATCTCGACTTTGTTGAATCGTTCATCTATAATATAGAGCGCGAGCAACATACCTGTAACGAAACAATCGAGCTTGAAAAACAGCATGCTCGGTTGCGGCCAAAGTCCGCCAATTTTTGGCGTGAGATACAGGCCTATATACCTCGATGCCAAGAAGTTGAGGATCGCCAGTCCCGCGATCGGCAAGGCAAGGCCGTATTTCCGCATTGCCACGAGCAGCAACGGGACGACGGCGTAAAACTGCATTTCCAGGGTCAGGGTCCAGTCCGGGATCGGCATATTGGCAGCGTAATGTGGGTTAAATCCGAACAGGAATGTCATATGCATGACGATATTGGTCAGTGTAATACTTTTGATCGATGGGTCGTTGGCCATGTCGGCCGCCCATAACGGGGGAAACGCGGCGGTCGCTTCCCGTGAAAATTCCAGAAATGTTCCATAAAAGACAACTGCTATGAACAGCGCCAGATAATACACGGGGGCTATTCTCAGAATACGTCGCACATAAAAGGCGATTAGCATATCCGTCGAAAAGCCCTCGCGCGATGCCTTCCCAAACGACAAGGTATATGCCATCACGAACCCTGATATCAGGATAAATATATCCACCGCGATAGCGCCGGCCGGGATCAATCCGGTATTGAACCCCGCCGTGATGGCAGCATGGTAGATAAATACCCAGAGCGACAGTCCCCCGCGCAGCCCGTCGAAAAATACAATATGTCCGTGGTCGGCGCCCTTCTGCTCAATCGAAGTCTGGCCGGGACTGTCGCCATTGGTATTCATGGCCTCATCCTGCCATCGAGCTCTAACCACTACTAGTGGGCCAACGGAGCCTCCCCTGGCTAAGCGTATAGCTCAGCGAGACTCCGAGGCAAGTGACCTCATTGCCCCGCCGCAGCTGCATACTCCACCGGCAATCCGACCCCTTGCAACTGCGGTTCGATCACCTTGCGGTCGCCCACCACCACATAGATCAGCCCGCCGGGCTGGAGATAGCTCTGCGCGGCGGCATCCAGCGCCGGGGCAGTGACCGCGCGGTAGCGGTCGGGCAGGGTGACCTGGTAATTGTCCGGGCGGCCGAGCCGTTCGTTGCTCTGGATCGCGCCCAGCACCTGCGCATTGGTTTCGAAACGGTTGGGCAGCCCGCGGATATTGCCGTCGGTGGCGCGTTGTAGTTCCTCCGCGGTGACCGGCCTGGCCCCGGCCAGTGCGGTCATGTCGGCGATGATCGCCCTGATCGAATCACCGGTCCGGTCGGCCTGCACGGGGGCGAAGACCAGCAGGCTGCGCGGGCCGATGGGCTGGCGCACGATGCTTTCCACGCCATAGCTCCAGGTCTTCTGTTCGCGCAAATCCATGTTCAGCCGCGAGACGATGTCGCCGCCCAGCACTTCGTTGGCGAGTTCCACCGCCTCCAGCCCCTGGGTGCGACCGGTGATCGGCAGCACCCGCCCGGCAACGATCACCGATTGCGGCGCATGCGGATGGTCGATGACGATGATGCGCGGGCGGGGCACGGGCACGGCGGCGGTGATTGGTTTGGTCGGCGCCGGGGTGGCGGGCGCCTGCCAGTCGCCGAAGCGGGCTTCGAGCAGCGGCAGCAGATCGGGCATGCCGATATCGCCGACCACCACGATCTGCGCGAGATCGGGGCGCAGCCATTTGTCATGTGCGGCGCGCAGGCTCTCGGGCGTTGCCGCACCCAGCGATGCGGTATTGCCCAGCCCGTCGCTCGGCTGGGCATAGGGATGCGCGGCGCCGTACAACAGCGGATTGATCGAGCGTATCGCCAGCCCTTCGGGAGAGGCCAGCGACTGGCCCAGCTCCGCCAAACGCTGCGTCCTGGTGCGCGCGACATCGCCGGGAGCGAACGTCGGCGAGCGGACGATATCCCCCAGCAGGGTAAGCGACGGCGCGAGATTGGCGGTCAGCGCGCTCAGCACCACGACGCTGGTGTCGAGCGTCGGGCTGGCGGCGATCGTCGCGCCCAGCCGCTCTTCCTCGGCGGCGATCCGGGTCGCGTCCAGATTGCCGTGCGCGGTCCCAGTGCCGGTGACAATGCCCTGGTCGAGCAGGCGCAGCATCAGCCCCTGCGTGCCAGGGCCGTCCTGCGCATCGGCGGCAATGCCGGCGTCGAACATCAGGCTGACATCGACCTTGGGTATCGCGGTGCGCCGGGCGAGCGTGACCGGGATGCCGTTGGCCAGTTTCGCGTGTTCGATCGCCGGAAAATTCAGCGCGGCCACCGGCAGGACCGGCGGCGCAGCGCGCTTTGGTCCGGCGGCGATGGCCGGGACGGGCAGCTTTGGATCGGGCGGCGAGGCCGGCCGGGTCGCTTCATCGCCCCAGCCGCCCATGGCATTGCCGCTTTCCGTGCGCTCCCCCGGCGTCACCGCCAGCGACAGCGCCGGGCGGCCCAGCCAGTGCCGGAGCGCGGCGCGCACATCCTGCGGGGTAAGCGCGGCAATGCGCGCAAGCTGTTTCCGGTACTGCTCGGGGTCGCCGGAGAACACCAGCCCCTCGGCCAGCGTCGCGCCCTTGCCTGACATGCCGCCAACCTGTTCGAGCGCGTCGATCTCCTCGGTCACCGCCTTGGTCGCGGCGCGGCGCAATTCGTCCGCGGTCGGCCCTTCCTGGATGTAGCGTGCGATTTCGCCATCGAAAGCCGCCTCGGCGGCGGCGCGCGGGGTGCCCGGCTTGATGTCCATGGTGACCGTCAGCAGGCTGATCTGCTCATGCGCTTCGTCTTCGGCGCTGACATCTACCGCCAGTTGGCTTCCGCGCACCAGCGCATTGTCGAGCCGCGAGCTGGCCAGCCCGCCGAGCACGCGCAGGCCCACCTCCAGCGCGGGATCGTCGGCGTCATTGACGCCCGGCCCGCTCCACACGCGGTACAGCCGGGTCGTGGCCACCTGATCGGTGATTTCGCGGCGCACCGGGGCGGGCAGGGTGACCGGGCCGGCGACTACCGGCATCACCCTGGGCCCGGCGGGAATATTGCCGAAGTATTTCTCCACCAGCGGGCGGGCGGTGGCGACATCGATATCCCCGGTCAGCGCCAGCACGACGTTGTTGGGGGCGTAGTGGTTAGTGAACCAGCTGCGCACATCGCCCAGGGTCGCCGATTCGATATCCCCCATCGAGCCGATCGTGCTGTGGCGGTACGGGTGACCCACGGGAAACAGCCCCTCGCCGATCGCGTATTGCACCAGGCCATAGGGCTGGTTGTCGTCCTGCCGCTTTTCGTTTTCCACGACCCCGCGCTGCTTGTCGAGCCGGTCCTGCGTCAGCGAGCCCAGCAGATGCCCCATCCGGTCGCTTTCGAGAAACAGCGCCAGGTCGAGCGCGCCCCTGGGCACGGTTTCGACGTAATTGGTCCGGTCGTACCATGTCGAGCCATTCACCCCGCCCGCGCCCGCCGCCGCCAATGGTGCAAAGTAGGCGGGGGTATTTTCCGAGCCATAGAAAAACAGATGTTCGTAGATATGCGCGAAACCGGTCTTGCCGCGCGGCTCGTTCTTGGAGCCGACGCGGTAATAGGTCGTGACCCCGACGATCGGCGCCTTGCGGTCGGTATGGACCAGCACCCGCAGGCCATTGCCCAGCGTGAAACTGTCGTAGGGAATGTTCACTTGGGCGACGAGATCGGACAATGCCGCAGGCTGAACCGGCGCGGGGGGAGCGGCGAGCGCGGCGGCAGAGAGAGCGGAGAGTGAAACGGCAAGGCTGGCGGCAAAACGGCGGCGCATGAATTCTCCTGGCATCACGATGGCAGGCTAGCTGGATCGAGCAACTTGTACAAAGGCTGAACCCATTGCCGGCGTGAAATTGTTCACCGGCGATGGGCAGCGGCGCGATCCCCCGCTAGGACGCCAGGCCCAACGATTCGATAAACGGGGCTTGCGCTGGTCATGTTCTTTTCGCGGTTGCTGATGTTGTGCCTGCTGCTGTTGCCCGCGGTGGCCGTAGCGGCACCGGAGCCGAGGCCGGTCGCCGGCCACATCGCGCTGACCT
This sequence comes from uncultured Novosphingobium sp., assembly GCA_964245935.1. Classification (GTDB taxonomy): domain Bacteria; phylum Pseudomonadota; class Alphaproteobacteria; order Sphingomonadales; family Sphingomonadaceae; genus Novosphingobium. The sequence goes on along the minus strand of CAXTOS010000091.1, from coordinate 5,250 downwards.
TCGACGATCTGCCGGGGCTGACCATCCTGGATGACCAGGCTTACGTTACCTATTTCAATCAGGCTCTGCTGCGCGGTCTGAAACTGCACCATTTCCCCGCCACCGGCTTCGTCAACGAAGGCAAGCTGGATGATCTCGATCGGCCGCAGCAGATTGCGGTGCTGCGCAGCTGGCTGGATGCCGGGATGGACCTGGGCAACCACACTTTTTCACACGATGACCCCGACGAACTGGGCGCCAAGGGCTACACCGAGGATATCGCCAAGGGCGAAGTGGTGACCAGGGAACTGCTCGCGCAGCACCACAAGACCATGCGCTATTTCCGCCATCCCTATCTCAAGACCGGATCGACGCTCGCGGCCAAAACCACCATCGATGAGTGGCTGGCGCATCACGGCTATCGCATCGCCCCGATCACCATGGACGCCGACGACTGGGAATTCGCCGAACCATACGATTTTGCGATATCGCACCGCGATGCGTCCATGCAGGCGCATATCAAGACCGAATATCTCAGCCATACCGAGGCCATGATTCATTGGTATCGGCGCGCGTCTCAAGCGGTTTTCCACAGGGATATCCCTTATGTTATCCTGCTCCACGCCACGCGGCTGAACGCCGATAGCTTCACGGACCTGGCCGCCATGCTGAAGCGCAACCGGCTCAAACCGGTCAGCCTGGACCGGGCCATGGCCGACCCCGCCTATCGCACGCGCGATCCTTACGTGGGGCCGAACGGCATCGACTGGATGGAACGCTATGCCCAGGAGTTGCATCGGACCTTGCCGAGGGAAGACAAGAACGATCCGCCCGAAGACATCCAGCAAGCCTACGACAAGGTCGATAACGATCGCTGTTCCGGCGGGTCGGATTGCAGCGTGGCGTCTGCCAAGCCGCAGCGCTGACGAAACTGTAAATTATATTTGACATAGCTCACAGCGTAAAGCATGGTTGACACATCATCGAAGTCCGCCGCACAATCGAGTTCGGCGAATGGTTGCGGACGCTTCGCGATGTTCAAGGTCGGGCGCGCATTCTTCGCCGGATTGAGCGGGCGCGGGCAGGCAATCTGGGCGATGTCGCTCCGGTCGGCTGCGGGTTTCGGAAATGCGCCTATTTTTTGGCTCCGGCTACCGTATCTATTTCGTGGAACGAGGCAGCGCGATTGCGAGCGCAGGTGCTGGCAAAGGACTACGGTTAAATGGCTCTGGAAAGCAAAGCTTGGGATTCTGCCGATTTCCTCGAAACCTCCGAGGATGTCGCCGCATATCTCGATGCCTGGCTTGAAGATGGCAGCCCCGAGGAATTGCGCGCCGCGCTCAAGACAATCGCCCGCTCCAAAGGCATGGCGGCTATCGCGCGCGAAGCGAGGATCACCCGCGCCGGGCTTTACAATGCCCTTGGCGAGGCCGGTAACCCCTCTTTCGAGACGATCCGCGCGATCCTCGATACGATGGGGCTGCGCTTGGCGGTTGTGCCGGTTTGAGCATGGGTCGGTAGTGATCTGGAAGGTGCTGGCCAGGGTTTAAGTGGTTAAGTAAGTGGCACCTTAATGCCGGAGCGGATCAGAATGCGTGACGGGCTGTTTCCGGAGCGTAATTTCGACATTGGCCCGAAAAGGAACCATCCCGGCCATCAACCGAGACCACCCCAGTTACTCGGTTAATTCGAAGATAAGGTGCGTTGGTGAAATTCATCGTAACCTTCCCAGTAATTTCATCTGGCCCTACCGAAAGCTTTTTTATTTCAAACCAACCGTTATTGCCTCCATGCAACTTTGGGACGATGCGGCGAGGTAAGCGAGCTTTACCGCTGCTCCCATCAATTTGTATCTCCAATTCGTCTTCAAAGTCGCTCGATTTGCGTGCATAGGCTGTAGCATTAGCCCACCCACCCGATCCGTAAGCAGTCGCCACGGCGGACCCGACGCGCGTATCAACGCCCGTCCCATCGCAGACGAGATGGAGGGCCGTTTCCGAAATTGCATTTAGGCTTGCTGTCGGCGCCGCTTGTCCTGCTGCCGAGAGGCGCTGGCTGGTTAAGACAAAAAACATTGCGAATATCAATTTCGACATGAGCTCTCCCCTGATTTTGCACTTATTCCGGCCCGTTGGCTTGGAGAGACAGAACAGTGATTTGGTTGCCCAGCCAAAAAGGCGGGGTAGCGCTGCCGAGTGTGCTGCGCGACGATCAACGTGGGCGGTACAAACCCTTTGACGCGAAATCAACCGTTAGACCGCTTTTTGCCCCGCGCCACCTTGTGTTGCCTAATAGCAACACTATCTCCTGACCCATCAGGAGGCCGACCCAATGAATCTCGAAAAGTTCACCGACCGCGCCAAGGGTTTTCTGCAAGCCGCGCAGACCCTTGCGATCCGGCTCAATCATCAACGCATAACTCCCGAACATGTGCTGAAGGCGCTGCTCGAGGATTCCGAAGGCATGGCCAGCGGGCTGATCCAGCGCGCCGGTGGCAACGCTGCCAGCGCCCGTCAGGCGGTGGACGCGGCGCTGGCGAAGATCCCGGCGGTATCGGGCAGCGGTGCGCAGAATTCTCCCAGTCTCGATAACGACACGGTGCGCCTGCTCGATACCGCCGAGCAGATCGCCGGCAAATCGGGCGACAGCTTCGTCACCGTCGAGCGCATCCTGGTCGCGCTGGCTCTGGCCAGCACCACCGCCGCAGGTCAGGCGCTGAAGTCGGCCAACATCACGCCGCAGGCGCTGGAGGCGGCGATTACCGCGCTGCGTGGCGGCCACACCGCCGACAGCGCCAGCGCCGAAAATTCCTATGAGGCGATGAAGAAATACGCCCGCGACCTGACCCAGGCCGCGCGCGACGGCAAGCTGGACCCGGTGATCGGCCGTGACGAGGAAATCCGCCGCACCATCCAGATTCTCGCGCGCCGCACCAAGAACAACCCGGCGCTGATCGGCGAACCTGGCGTCGGCAAGACCGCCATCGCCGAAGGGCTGGCGCTGCGCATCGCCAATGGCGACGTGCCCGAATCGTTGCGCGACCGCCGGCTGATGTCGCTCGATATGGGCAGTCTGATCGCGGGCGCAAAATATCGCGGCGAATTCGAGGAGCGGCTGAAATCGGTGCTCGATGAAGTCAAGGGCGCCGGGGGCGAGATCATCCTGTTCATCGATGAAATGCACACGCTGATCGGCGCGGGCAAGGGCGAGGGCGCGATGGACGCCTCCAATTTGCTCAAGCCCGCACTGGCGCGCGGCGAACTCCATTGCATCGGTGCGACCACGCTGGATGAATACCAGAAATATGTCGAAAAGGATCCGGCGTTGCAGCGGCGTTTCCAGCCGGTGTTCGTGGGCGAGCCGACGGTGGAGGATACCATCTCGATCCTGCGCGGGCTGAAGGACCGCTACGAATTGCACCACGGCGTGCGCATCACCGATGGGGCGATCGTGGCGGCCGCGACGCTGTCCAACCGCTACATCGCCGACCGCTTCCTGCCGGATAAGGCCATCGATCTTATGGACGAGGCCGCCAGCCGTATCCGCATGGAAGTGGAGAGCAAGCCCGAGGACATCGAGGTACTCGACCGGCGCATCATCCAGCTCAAGATCGAGGAAATGGCGCTGGCCAAGGAAAGCGACCAGGCCTCGCGCGACCGGCTGGCGACGCTGCGCGGTGATCTGGCCAATTTCGAGCAGCAGAGCGCCGAGCTGACCACCCGCTGGCAGAACGAGCGCGACAAGATCGCCGCCGAGGGCAAGGTCAAGGAGCAGCTCGACGCCGCGCGCATCGAACTGGAACAGGCACAGCGCGGCGGCGATTATGCCAGGGCGGGCGAACTGACCTACGGCCGCATTCCCGAACTGGAGCGGCAGCTCGCCGAGGCCGCCGGCGTCGGCGGAGCCGGGCCGCATGGGGCCTTGTTGCGCGAGGAAGTCACCGCCGAGGATATCGGCGCGGTGGTCAGCAAATGGACCGGCATCCCGGTCGAGCGAATGCTGACCGGCGAACGCGAAAAGCTGCTCAAGATGGAGGAGACCATCGGCAAGCGGGTGATCGGCCAGACCGATGCGGTAAAGGCCGTCAGCCGCGCGGTGCGCCGCGCGCGCGCCGGATTGCAGGATCCGCACCGGCCGCTGGGCAGCTTTCTGTTCCTGGGCCCGACCGGTGTCGGCAAGACCGAGCTGACCAAGGCGCTGGCCGGGTTCCTGTTCGACGACGATAACGCCATGGTCCGCATCGACATGAGCGAGTTCATGGAAAAGCACGCCGTATCCCGCCTGATCGGCGCCCCGCCGGGCTATGTCGGCTATGACGAGGGCGGCGTGCTGACCGAGGCGGTTCGTCGCCGGCCCTATCAGGTGGTGTTGTTCGACGAGGTCGAAAAGGCTCATCCGGACGTGTTCAACGTGCTGTTGCAAGTGCTGGACGACGGCCGGCTCACCGATGGCCAGGGGCGGCAGGTCGATTTCACCAACACCCTGATCATCCTGACCAGCAATCTGGGCAGCCAATACCTCGCCAGCCTGGGCGAAGGGCAGGATGTGGAGTCGGTCGAGCCGCAGGTCATGGACGTGGTACGCGGGCATTTTCGGCCCGAATTCCTCAACCGGCTGGACGAGATCATCCTGTTTCACCGCCTTGGCCAGGACCACATGGCGCCGATCGTCGATATCCAGGTGGGCCGCGTCGCCGGCCTGCTCAAGGACCGCAAGATCACCATCGACCTGACCGACGCTGCCAAGCGCTGGCTGGGCCGCGTCGGCTACGACCCGGTCTACGGCGCCCGCCCGCTGAAACGCACGGTGCAGCGCTATCTGCAGGATCCGCTGGCGGAAAAGCTGCTCGAAGGGGCGATTCCCGACGGCTCGGCGGTGCGGATCGATGAAGGCGAGGGGGCTTTGAAGATCGCGGTGGAGTGAAGGAATGCGCGGCATGATGCCTGGATGAAGAAGTGCCCACCCCTGGCCCCTCCCGCAAGCGGGCGGGGAACAGGGAACCCGAAGTTGGTAGCCTCTCCTGCGGGAGGTAGGAGAACAAGGAACCGGAAGCCGCATTGACCGACATGGCGCCTGCCTTTAAGCGACCAGTTAAATTCTCGCATCGGAAAGGCTGCCTGCCATGAAACTTGATTCCTCGATCGCCGCAGTGGTCACCGGCGCCGCTTCCGGGCTGGGCGAGGCGACCGCACGCGCGCTGGCCGCCAAGGGTGTCAAGGTCGCCGTTTTCGACATGAACGCCGAGCGCGGCGAAGCGGTGGCGCGGGAAAT